>NZ_MUME01000111.1 GCF_002155915.1 Streptomyces thermovulgaris
CCCTTCTTCCGTCCCCCGGCCCGGTTCTTCCGCTCCCCGCCGAGATGTTGCGCACACGAGCGCCCTATGGCTCGAACTGGCACGAGATGCCACCATGGAAGGGATCCGGGGACGCCGTCAGGGCGCCTCGAGATGACGAAGGAGCCGTTGCCATGACGCAGCTTTCGGCTGCCCAGACGAAGCCCTCCGACGGCAGGACGCTGTACGGAGGAAAGGGCACCCGCCGCATCACCGTCCGCGACATCGCTTCCGCCAAGGAACGTGGCGAGAAGTGGCCCATGCTCACCGCCTACGACGCCATGACCGCCTCCGTCTTCGACGAGGCCGGCATCCCGGTGATCCTGGTGGGCGACTCCGCGGGCAACTGCCACCTCGGGTACGACACGACCGTACCCGTCACCCTCGACGAGATGACCATGCTGTCCGCCGCGGTCGTACGGGGCACGCGCCGCGCCCTGATCGTCGGCGACCTCCCCTTCGGTTCCTACCAGGAAGGGCCCGCGCAGGCGCTGCGCTCGGCGACCCGCCTGATCAAGGAGGCGGGCGTGGGCGCCGTGAAGCTGGAGGGCGGCGAGCGGTCGCACGCGCAGATCCGGCTTCTGACGGAGTCCGGCATCCCGGTCATGGCCCACGTCGGTCTGACCCCGCAGTCCGTCAACGCCATGGGCTACCGCGTCCAGGGGCGCGGCGAGGAGGCGGCGGCACAGCTGCTGCGGGACGCCAAGGCCGTGCAGGACGCGGGAGCGTTCGCGGTCGTGCTGGAGCTGGTGCCGGCGGAGCTGGCGGCCGAGGTGACGCGTGCGCTGCACATCCCGACGGTCGGCATCGGGGCCGGACCGCACACGGACGCGCAGGTGCTGGTGTGGACCGACATGCTCGGGCTGACGGCCGGGCGTGTGCCGAGGTTCGTCAAGAAGTACGCCGATCTGCGCACGGTCATGAGCGACGCGGCCAGGGCGTTCGCGGAGGACGTGGTCGCAGGAACGTTCCCTCAGGAGGAGCACTCGGTCCACTGAGCCACTGCGGTACCAGAGGGCGGCCCCACCGGTCCTCCCCCGCCGGCGGGGCCGCCCCCCTTTTTTTTGTCGTTTTTTGTCGTTCTCCTCCGCCGTCGTGCCCCCTCCCGGGCGGCGGCCGCGGTGCCCGTCGGGGGCCTGTCGGTGCCGGCGGCGGACTGTCGGTGGTTTGTCGGCGGGCTGTCGACGGCGCCTGGAACCGTTCCCGACATGACGCTGAACGACACAAAACCCCATGCCGTGACCGTGCGGGGGCTGGTCAAGCACTACGGCGAGACCAGGGCGCTGGACGGTGTGGACCTGGAGGTGCGCGAGGGCACCGTGATGGGTGTGCTCGGGCCGAACGGGGCGGGCAAGACCACGCTCGTCCGCATTCTGTCCACCCTGCTGCTCCCGGACGCCGGCCAGGCCGTCGTCGCCGGCTACGACGTCGTACGGCAGCCCCGGAAGCTGCGCCGGGTGATCGGACTCACCGGGCAGTACGCCTCCGTCGACGAGAAGCTGTCCGGCTGGGAGAACCTGTATCTGATCGGCCGCCTGCTCGACCTGTCCCGCAAGAAGGCCCGCGCCCGCGCCGACGAGATGCTGGAGCGGTTCTCGCTCACCGAGGCCGCGCGGCGGCCGGCGCGGACGTACTCCGGCGGCATGCGGCGGCGGCTGGACCTGGCCGCCTCGATGATCGGGCGCCCCGCCGTCCTCTACCTGGACGAGCCGACCACGGGACTCGACCCCCGGACCCGCAACGAGGTGTGGGACGAGGTCAGGGCGATGGTCGGGGACGGGGTCACCGTCCTGCTGACCACCCAGTACATGGAGGAGGCCGAGCAGCTGGCCTCCGAGCTGACCGTCATCGACCGCGGCAAGGTGGTCGCCGGCGGGGCCATCGAGGAGCTCAAGGCGAAGGTCGGCGGACGCACCCTGCGGGTGCGGCCGGCCGATCCGCTGCAGCTGCACCCGCTGGCCCGAAAGCTCGACGAGCTGGGCGTCACCGGGCTCGGCACGACGACCGTGGACACCGAGACCGGCTCCCTGCTGGTGCCGATCCTCGGCGACGAGCAGCTGACCACCGTGGTCGGCGCGATCACCGCGCACGGCGCCACGATCTCCTCCCTCACCACCGAACTGCCCAGCCTGGACGAGGTGTTCCTGGCCCTCACCGGCCATCGCGCCAGTGCCCCGCAGGACACCCGGCCCGCCGACTCCCTTGAGGAGGCCGCCGTATGAGCACCCATCCGTCGCCCACCCCCCTGAACGAGGCACCGCGCACCGCCCCTTCGAAGGCCACCGCGACCGCCGCCGTCCCGGCGGCCGCCGATCCCGGGGGCGACGCCCGGATCCCGCTGCGCGCCCATCTGCGGCACACCGGCGCGCTGATCCGCCGCAATCTGCTGTGGATCCGGCAGGACCCGGAGTCGATGTCCGACGCGCTTCTGTTCCCGGTGGTCTTCACCCTGCTGTTCGTGTACGTCTTCGGCGGCTCGATCGGGCAGTCGCTGGGCGGCGGACGGGAGCAGTACGTGCAGTACATCGTGCCCGGCCTGCTGGCCATGCTGGGGCTGAGCATGGCCCAGGGCGTGGGCATCGGCTTCAACCAGGACTTCAACTCCGGTGTGATGGACCGTTTCCGGTCCCTGCCGATCGGGCGCGGCTCGGTGCTGTTCGCCAAGATCCTCGTGGAGCTGCTGCGGATGCTGCTCGCGACGACCATCCTCCTGGTCGTCGGCGTCCTCGTCGGCTTCGACGTCGAGAACTGGCCCGGTCTGCTCGCCGCCGTGGGACTGTCCGCGGTGTTCGGCACGGCGCTGATGTGGGTGTTCCTCGCCCTCGGTGTGCTGATGAAGAACGTGCAGGCCGTGCAGGCGGTGGGTTTCCTGGTGCTGATGCCGCTGCAGTTCGGCTCGTCCATCTTCGTGCCGCCCGGGACGATGCCGGGCTGGCTGCGGACCTTCACCGAGTACAACCCGCTGTCCGCCCTCGCGGACGCCGCGCGCGGGCTGATGACGCACGGCCCGGTCGCGCACGGCCTGTGGCTGACGCTGGCCTGGTCGGTGGGGCTCACCGCGGTGATGGCGCCGGTCGCGATCCACGCCTTCCGCACCAAGACCTGACCGTACGGCTCCGGCCGCGGGATCAGACCAGGGCGGCGGCCTCCTGCAGGGTGAGTCCGCCGCCCTCCGCGTACGCGGCCTGGTACGCCTCCTCGCCGAGCACGGGCCGGAGGCGGGCGACCGCCCGCTCGTAAATGTGGCGTTCCAGGGCGTTGCGGACGTGCCGGGGCGGCAGCAGGGCGTCGGCGGCGCCGAGGCAGCGGGCGGCGTCCCGGGCACGGCGTCCGCCGTCCGCACCGGCGACGGCCAGGGCGCCGATGGTCAGATACACCGAGCGCATATGGGGCGCGATGGCCTGGGCCAGCGGGTTCTGGGCCCGCTCCAGTGCCCGGCGGGTCTTGTCCAGGGCGTCCTCGTGGCGGCCGTCGGCCACCTCCAGCCAGGCCTCCGCACCGAGGATGAAGGCGTCGAAGAAGACGAAGTGCGCGACATTGCACTCCTCGCGCAGCAGCCGCAGTTGCTCCCGTCCCTCGGTGATACGGCCGGTCATGCCGAGCCAGCCGGCGAGGACGACACGGGCGGCGGGCATGGCCTCGTCGTGGCCGCCCTCGCCCTGCTCGATGACCTCGCGCAGCAGCCGCTCGCCCTGTTCGGCCTCGCCCGCCTCCAGCAGGGCGCTGCCGAGGCGGACGTTGAGCAGGGTGATCTGGGCGTGGGCGCCGAGACGTTCGGCGTACTCGACGGCCTCCCGGTAGTCGGCGGCGGCCTCCCGGTGGGCGCCGGTGCGCTCATGCGCCTCCGCCCGCGCGGCGAGCGCCTCGGCGGCGCCCCAGGCGTCCCCGAGGCGGCGGAAGATCTCCAGGGACTCGTCGGCGTCCCGGCGCGCCTCCTCGGCCCCGTCGGCGCGGTTGGCCAGCAGGTCGGCGCGCCACCGGAGGCAGTGGGCGAGCTCCCACTCGAATCCCGGGGTGCTGCGGCAGGTACGGACGGCGGCGTCGCCGATCTCGTGCAGACGCCGCACATCACCGGTCATCATCACCGCGAAGAGCCAGAGCATCCCCGGGCTGCGGCAGGTCTGCGGCATCCCGGGCTCGTAGACCTCGGTGATGGTGCGCAGTTTGCGCTGCGCCTCCGGGGACTGCCAGGCCTCCAGCTCGGTGTCCATGCAGGCGAGGTGGATGAGGTGCAGACCGCGGCGGGCCTCGGCGAGGACCTCGCCGGTCATCGGCGGCGGGGCGTCCGTGCACCGATGCCAGACCGGGGCGGCACGCCGGACCGGCTCGGCGAAGGGGTCGGGGCCGAGCGCCATGACCTCCTCGCACCAGGTGCGGGCCTCGATGCGCACCTCGCGCATGTACCAGTACGTGGAGAGCGACAGGACCAGGCACAGCCCCTCCTGCTCGTCGCGTGCGGCGACGGCATGGCGCAGAGCGGTGCGCAGGTTCTCGTACTCCTGCTCGAACCTCTCGATGGCGGCGCGCTGACGGGGGCCGCGCAGCAACGGCTCGGTGGTACGGGCGAGTTCGCGGTAGTACGTCAGATGGGCGCGCTCGGTCTCCGCACGAGCCCCGGCCTCGTCGAGCCGTTCGGCGGCGTACTCGGCGACGGTCTCCAGCAGCCGGTAGCGCATCCCGCCGTCGGCGGTGGGGGCGGCCACCACGAGGGACTTGTCGACGAGGGAGGCCAGGGCGTCGAAGGCGGCGGGCCCGCACACGGCCTCGGCGGCGGCGAGGTCGCAGCCGCCGGCGAAGACGGACAGCCGGCTCAGCACGTCCCGCTCGTCCTCGTCCAGCAGGTCCCAGGACCAGTCGACGACGGCCCGCAGGGTCTGCTGGCGGGGCAGGACGGTACGGCTGCCGGAGGTGAGCAGGCGGAAGCGGTCGTCGAGCCGGTCGGCGATCTGGCGCGGGGTGAGCATCCGCAGCCGGGCGGCGGCGAGTTCGATGGCCAGCGGCAGGCCGTCCAGGCGCCGGCAGATCTCGGCGCAGGCGGCGGCGGTGTCCTCGTCGGCGTCGACGCGGAAACCGGGCCGTACGGCGGCCCCCCGGTCGGCGAGCAGCCGCAGCGCGGCCGGCTCGGGCAGCGGTTCGACCGGCCGCAGCACCTCGCCCGGTACACCGAGCGGCTCCCGGCTGGTGGCCAGGACGGTGAGGTGCGGGCAGCGGGCGAGCAGCTCCTCGGCGAGACGGGCCGCCGCGTCGACGACGTGCTCGCAGTTGTCGAGCAGGAGCAGCATGCGGCGCCGCGCGCAGTGCTCGACCAGCCGCTCGACCGGGTCGTCGTGCCGGTCGGCGACCGCGGCCCGCATCTCCTCGGCCCCGGCGCCGTACAGCACGGTCTCGCGGGCTCCCACGGCGGTGAGCACGGCCTCGGGCACGGCGTTGTCGTCGTCGACGGGAGCGAGTTCGGCCAGCCACACCCCGTCCGGCATCGCCGGCCGCAGGGTCTCCGCGGCCTCCTGCGACAGCCGGGTCTTCCCGGACCCGCCGGGTCCCAGCAGCGTCACCAGCCGCGCGGCCCTGAGGTCGGCGTGGATCGCCTCGATGTCGCTCTCGCGGCCGACGAAGGAGGTGAGCCGGGCGCGGAGGTTGCCGAGGGGCCGGGAGGCGGGCACGGCGGGGTGCTCCGGCCCTCCCCCGGCGGCGGTGCGGGCCGCCGCGGAAGGGCCGGCCGCGGGTGCCGCCGCGGGAGGGATCACGGCGGAGGCCGCGGGAGGACCGGAGAGCGCCACCGGGGCTGCGGATCCGCCGGCGGGCGCCCCGGACGCCCCGCCGGCCCCCGGCCCGGGCGTGCCGTCGGCGCCGAAGCCGTGTGCCCCGCCGGGGCGGTGCGCGATGCCGCCGGCCCCTGCACGGGCGTCCGGTCCGTCCCACCCGTCCGGCCGCAGCAGTTCCTCGTGCAGCGCGCGCAGCTCGGGGCCGGGGTCCGAGCCCAGCCGGTCGGCCAGCAGACGCCGTACGTCCTCGTAGGCGGCCAGGGCCTGAGCGGCGCGGCCCGTGTCGCGCAGGGCACGCAGACGGAGGGCCTGGAGGGATTCGTCCAGGGGGTGGGTGTCGCACAGGGCGGTCAGCTCGGGCAGGGCCTGCTCGGCGTGGCCGAGGGCGAGGGCGGCGGTGAGCCGGGCCCGGCGCACGTCCAGATGGCGGGTGTTCCAGCGGGCCTCCTCGGCGGCGCGGTCGGGCAGGTCGGCGAGGACGGGGCCGCGCCACAGGGCGAGGGCGTCGTCGAGGACGGCGGCGGCCTTGGCGGGGTCGCCGTCGGCCAGTGCGCGCAGCCCCTCGCCCGCCAGCCGTTCGAAGCGGTGCAGGTCGATGTCGTCCGCGGCGGCGGTGAGCCGGTAGCCGCCCTCCGCCGAGGCCACCGCGTCGGCGCCCAGCGTCCGGCGCAGCCGCCCCACCAGCGCCTGGAGCGCGCCCGTGGCGTCGGCGGGCGGGTCGCCGTTCCACACCTCGTCGACCAGGACGCTCACCGGCACGGTCCGGCCGGGCCGCAGGGCGAGCACGGTCAGCAGGGCACGCAGCCGCGCCCCGCCGACCGGAACGGGGGTGCCGTCGGGGCGGAGCGCCTGAGTGGTGCCGAGGACGCGGTAACGCACGGGGTCCATTGTCTCCGTCGGCCTCACGGCCGGTCACGGGGCGCGACCGGCGCGGCGTCCGGCACGTCCAGGGCGACGAGGACCCCGGTCGTGCCGCGGTGCCGGCGGGACCCCGGCTCCGCCGGGAGCTCCTCGTGGCCGAACCGCTCCGGGCAGCTGTCGACGGCCTCCAGGGACGCCTCGTCGGGCGTGGGGACGAAGGTGCGCGAGCCCGGCCCGGTCTCCTCGTACACCCGGTGTACCAGCCGGATCGCGCGGACCCGGCCCGTGATCCCGGACTCCGCGTCGCCGTGCTGCTCGACCAGCAGCATCCCGTCGTACTTCTCCTTGCTCTCTTCGTTCTTCTTGCTGTCGTTCTTCTTGCTGTCCTTGTCGCGGCCCTCACCCAGCACGTCCTCCGGGTCCACGGGCAGCACCGGCCAGCTCACCTCCTCCCCCACCGAGAACGGCCTGCCGCAGCACTCCATCTGCCAGTTCTCGTAGAACACCCAGCGCACTGCCATGCCCCCACCCTCCATGGAACCGGCGCCCGGGCGCGAGGCGTTTTCCCCGTGCGTTCCCGTGCGCCCCGGGCGCCCGGTACGGTCGAGCCCGCCCCACCCGACGTGCTTCAGGAGTCCTCCGCCATGACCACCGCCGCCACCCGTCACAGCGACCGACGGATCAGCCCCGTCTTCCTCGGGATCCTGGCCGTCGCCGCGGTCACGGGCTGGGCCACCTGGACCGGATACGCCCAGCAGCCGGGCGTGGCGGTGTTCCTGTTCGTGACCTCGGCCTGGGTCGTCTCGCTGTGCCTGCACGAGTACGCGCACGCGCGCACCGCGCTGCACAGCGGTGACCTCACGATCGGCGCCAAGGGCTACCTGACGCTGAACCCCCTGAAGTACACGCACGCCCTGCTGAGCATCGTGCTCCCGGTCCTGTTCGTGATCATGGGCGGGATCGGTCTGCCGGGCGGTGCCGTGTTCATCGAGCGCGACCGGATCCGGGGCCGCTGGCGGCACAGTCTGATCTCGGCGGCGGGGCCGCTGACGAACGTCCTGTTCGCGCTCGTGTGCACGGCCCCGTTCTGGCTGGACGCGCTGGACGGCGTGCCCGCCGGCTTCCGGTTCGCGCTGGCCTTCCTCGCGCTGCTCCAGGTGACGGCCGCCATCCTGAACTTCCTGCCGGTGCCGGGCCTGGACGGCTACGGCGTGATCGAGCCCTGGCTGTCACCCAGGATCAAGCGCCAGGTGGAGCCGTTCGCCCCGTTCGGCCTGCTGTTCGTCTTCGCGCTGCTGTGGGTGCCGGCGCTCAACGGCGCGTTCTTCGACGTGATCGACTTCATCCTGCGCCGTCTCGGCATCGGCGCCCTGGACCAGTACTGCGGGTACGACCTGTACCGGTTCTGGCAGGACACCCACGAGCTCTGCTCGGTCAGCCGCTGACGGACCGGCTCTGCCGCATCCGCTCGCGGCGGGCGTAGTACCAGGTCATGTTGGACGACAGACCCGCCAGCAGCACCCACACGATCCCCAGCCAGCTGCCCTTGACGAAGGAGACGACGGCCGCGGCCACGGCCAGCAGGCAGACGATCAGGGTGCAGAGGGCGATGCGGGGCATGACGGTCGACTCCTGTCGGATCCTGTCGGGTACGTGCGGGGGACACCGGAAGGTCCGGGACTTCCGGGTCCCAGTGTCCCCCATCGGCTCATACGTCCGTGATACGGAGTCCCGCGTGCGCCTTGTAGCGCCGGTTGACCGAGATCAGGTTCGCGACCAGGGCCTCCACCTGGTGGGCGTTGCGCAGCCGTCCGGCGTAGACGCCGCGCATGCCGGGGATGCGGCCGGCCAGCGCCTGGACCGTCTCCACGTCGGCGCGCTTCTCGCCGAGGACCATGACGTCGGTGTCGATCCTCTCCAGCTCCGCATCCTGCAGCAGCACCGCGGACAGGTGGTGGAAGGCGGCGGTCACCCGT
The DNA here is from genome assembly GCF_002155915.1 of Streptomyces thermovulgaris. Classification (GTDB taxonomy): domain Bacteria; phylum Actinomycetota; class Actinomycetes; order Streptomycetales; family Streptomycetaceae; genus Streptomyces; species Streptomyces thermovulgaris. The sequence goes on from NZ_MUME01000111.1 coordinate 8,618, forward strand.
GAGTCCGGCAGCAGGGCGGCGGCCTGCTCGGCGGCGCTGCCCTCCTCGGGCTTGAGGGCGTAGGCGCCCTTCTTGTCGAAGCCGAGCGGGTTGACGCAGTCCACGACGAGCTTGCCGGCCAGCTCCTCGCGCAGGGACTCGAGGGTCTTGGCGTGCCCCTCCCAGGGCACGGCGACGATCACGACGTCACTGCGGCGGGCGGTCTCGGCGTTGTCGGCGCCCTCGACCCCGTACCCGATCTCCTCGGCCGCGGTCCGCGCGCGCTCGGCGGCCCGGGAGCCGATGATCACCTTCTGCCCGGCCCGGGCGAACCGGTAGGCCAGTCCCCTGCCCTGCGGCCCGGTCCCGCCGAGCACGCCGACGACCAGGCCGGAGACGTCGGGAAGGTCCCAGGGGTCCTTGGCGGGGGCCTTGTGTGCACTGTTGCTGCTGGAGGTCATGCGTCGACTCTACGTCCCCGGTACGGGTGAATTCCGGTCGAAGTCCCGGCCACCGGTTCCCGGGTGCGGCAGGCTGCGCGCCCATGGACGCCGTACGGGTCGCGTTGCTGCGTGAGGTGCTCGCCGGGACCGAGTGGCTGGGGGCCACACGACGGTTCGCGGGGGTGCTGCGGGGGTCGGTGGTGTCGTACGGGGGCGGGCTGCTGCTCGTGGGCACACCGCGGTACGAGCCCTGGCACCTGGCGGCCCACCTGGTGGACGAGGCCGCCTGGTCGGGCACCCCGGAGCTGGCCCCGACGCTCGTACGGCACACCGTCCGCCCCTCCGGCCCGGCCCACCTGTCCGTCGGGCTCGGCCGGCTGGAGGCGGCCCGGCGGGGCGAGACGCTGCTCGTCGTGGCCCCCGAGGAGCCCGCGCCGCTCCTGGAGCGGGTGCACGAGGCCCGGCGGGCCGGGGCGACGGTGCTGGCCCTCGGCGCCGGCGGGGGTGAGCTGGAGTCGATGGCGCACGAGACGCTGGCGGTGCCGGAGGGCTCCGAGCTGGACCTGGACACCGTCCAGCACCTGGTGAGCGCGGCGGCCGGGGAGAACTCGATGCCGGCACCGCGGGGACGCGGCCGCTTCCGGGACCGCCTGTCACGGCTGACGGACCACCTGACGGCACCGCCGCCTCCGCACTGGTAGGGCCGTCGGCGCCCGGTGCCGGTGTCCGGTGCCGCGCGGAGAGCCGTCCGCCCGGCCCGGTCAGTCCTCGCCGTTCTCTCAGTCCTCGCTCTTAGTCCTTGTTGCCCTCGTCGTCCTCGGGGTCGTGCCAGCGGGGATCGTTCTCCCACTGGAGGTTGCGCTCGCGGGCGGTCTCCATCGCGTTGCGGGCCTCCTCCCGGGAGACGTACGGCCCGAACCGGTTCTTGGCGGGGCACTCGGGCCCCTCCTCGACCTTCTTGTGCTCCAGGCAGTAGAACCACTCGCCCGGCTTTCCCACGGTCCGCTTCTTGAACAGGGCCATGACCAGCTCCTCTCGCCAGGGACATGTTCCCGCATCGCCCCCGTTAGACTCGCGAACATGTCTGGCCAGTCGCTGCTTGTCCCCGGGAAGCTGTCCCCGCCCCGTTCCGTGCCCGGACACATCCGCCGTCCGGAGTACGTCGGCAAGTCCGCGCCGAAGCCGTACACCGGGCCGGAGGTGCAGACGCCGGAGACGATCGAGGCGATGCGGATCGCCGGGCGGATCGCCGCGCAGGCGCTGGAGGAGACGGCCAAGCACATCAAGCCGGGCGTGACCACGGACGAGCTGGACCGGGTGGCGCACGAGTTCCTGTGCGACCACGGCGCCTATCCCTCGACGCTGGGCTACCGGGGCTTTCCCAAGTCGCTGTGCACCTCGATCAACGAGGTGATCTGCCACGGCATCCCGGACTCGACGGTGCTGCGGGACGGCGACATCATCAACCTGGACGTGACGGCGTACATCGGCGGGGTCCACGGCGACAACAACGCGACCTACCTGGTCGGCGACGTGGACGAGGAGAGCCGCCTGCTGGTGGAACGCACCCGTGAGGCGCTGAACCGCGCGATCAAGGCGGTCCGCCCGGGCCGGCAGATCAATGTCATCGGCCGGGTCATCGAGTCGTACGCGAAGCGCTTCGGCTACGGCGTGGTCCGTGACTTCACCGGTCACGGCATCAACACGTCGTTCCACTCCGGGCTGATCATCCCGCACTACGACAGCCCGCACGCGACGACGGTCATGCAGCCGGGGATGACCTTCACCATCGAGCCCATGCTGACGCTGGGCACCCACGAGTACGACATCTGGGACGACGGCTGGACGGTCGTCACCAAGGACCGCAAGCGCACCGCCCAGTTCGAGCACACCCTGGTGGTGACGAACACGGGCGCGGAGATCCTGACGCTGCCGTAGGCACCGCACGCCCCGGCGAGAGCCCGCTCTCCTCGGAGGGCGGGCTTTTTTCATACCCGCCTCAACCTTTTCGCCCTTTTACGTCTCGCACGCGCAGTAGGCCACCTTTCGGCCTAAAGTTTTACCGACAGACTGTCGGCAAACCTCTTGACTTAGGTTAGCCTTACCTTAAAGGATGGCCCCATGGACCCCATGGACTCCTTCTCGACACTCATCCGCACCGCCTCCCGTGAGCAGCACACGGAGGCGGAGACCTCGACCTTCATGAGCAATCTGCTCGGCGGCCGGCTCGGTGTGGAGGCGTACGCGCGTTACACCGAGCAACTGTGGTTCGTGTACGAGGCGCTGGAGCACGGGGTCGAACGACTGGCCTCGGACCCGGTTGCGGGGCCGTTCATCCAGCCCGAACTGTTCCGGCTGGCCGCGCTGGAGCGGGACCTGACCCATCTGCGGGGGCCCGAGTGGCGGTCGACGCTCACCGCTCTGTCCGCGACCCGCACCTACGCCGACCGGGTGCGCGAGTGCGCCGAGCAGTGGCCCGCCGGCTACATAGCCCACCACTACACCCGCTACCTCGGCGACCTCTCCGGCGGCCAGATCATCCGGGACAAGGCGGAGAAGACCTGGGGCTTCCCCAAGAAGGGCGACGGGGTCCGCTTCTACGTCTTCGAGGACATCCCCAATCCGGCCGCGTTCAAGCGGCGTTACCGCGCACTGCTGGACGCCCTCCGCGTCGACGACCTGGAGAAGCAGCGGATCGTGGTCGAGTGCAAGCGGGCGTTCACCCTGAACACGGCGGTCTTCCGCGCCCTGGGCGAGGAGTTCCCCCTGTCGGCGTGACCGGCCGGCTGATCGTCGTGCTCGGCGTGGACTCACCCCGGGCACTCCCCCATCCGTACGGTCAACGGCCCGGCCGCATGCACACGCAGCGCCGGGCCGTCGTCCAGCGTCAGCACCACGGCGGGGCGGAGCACATGCGGGCATGCTTGAACCGCAGGGAGTACTGGGATTCCCCGAGGAGGCAGCTCCTGAGGCGGTGCCGGTGAACACCCTGACCGGCTCGATGCGGCTCGAACGGGAAGCCGAGGTCGCCCGGTACCGGGAATTGTTCGACGCCGCCCGCACGTTCGCTCTCTCCCCCGTGGATTCCCTCTCGGTCATCCGACGCAGGCTCAAGGAGCGCAGGACATGAAGACCGCACGCCACGGAACACCGGACCTGTCGGATGCAAAGTGGCGCAGCAGCACCTACAGCGGCGGCAACAACGAGTGCCTTGAACTCGCCCACGGAGTCCCCGCCTTCGCTCCCGTCCGCGACAGCAAGTGCCCCGCCGGGCCGGTGATCCGCTTCAGCCGCGACGCCTGGCGGGCCTTTCTCGCGCACCTGGGCTGAGGGCCACGCCCCCTGGCTCAGCGTTCCAGGATCACCCTTCCGCCGATCTCCACCCAGCCCTCCGGCTGCGGTGCCGTGAGGATCTGGGAGCCCATGCCCTGCGTGATGTTGAGGGCACGGCCCAGCTCGGCGGTCAGCAGCAGGGCCGCCGCGCCCGTGGCCTCGTCCTCCTCGATGCCGTCGTCACGGCCCGGGAAGGCCCGGGCGCGGACGCGGCCGGCGGCCTCGTCCTCCCAGGCCCAGGCGTAGGTCCACTCGCCGGGCGGGGGAACGGGAAGGGCGTCGACCTCGGCCGCGGTGGCGTACCGGCGCAGGGTGCGCGGCGGGGCCCACTCGGGCCGGGCCTCGATCCAGGTGAACTCGCCGTCCAGGCGGACGCCGACCGTTCCGGCGGGAGTGACCAGCTCCGGTACGTCCAGGAGCCAGGCCGTTCCGACGCAGGGGTGGCCGGCGAAGGGAAGGCGCCGGGTGGGGGTGTAGATGTCGATCTCGCCGCGTTCGGGGTCGTCGACGAACACCGTTTCGCTGAAGCCGAGTTTGGCGGCGAACTCCTGGCGGTCCTCCCGGGCGGGTATGAGCGAGCCGTTGCGGACGACGCCGAGTTCGTTGCCGTAGCCGCCGTTCGCCGCGCAGAACACGCGCAGCACGTCGTAGTCAGTCACCCGGGCATTCAAACACCGAAGGAGAACGCCGCAAGGCGGTACCGGCCGAACCGGCCGGTACCGCCTTGTCGTTGGGTCATGCCTGCGTATCGCGCCGCCTGCGCACCGCGAACAGCACGCCCGCGCCCGCCGCCACGGCCGCCGCGGCGGCCGTGCCCAGCGCGGTCACGGGGACGTCCGAGCCGGTGGAGGCCATGCTGCCGCCGATGCCGCCGGTGCCCCCGGTGGTCGAGCCGGTGCCGCCGGTGCCGCCCGAGCCGTCCGGCGTGCCGGAGCCGCCGCCCGAGCCGCCGTTGCCGGAGGGGAGTTCGGCGCCCTCGGTGAGGGCGACGGACAGGTCCACCGGGTCGAGCGCGGTGCCCTGGCCGTAGAAGCCGCCGAACTCCTCGGCACCGGCCGCGGTCAAAGTGGCCGTCACCTTGTTCAGGGTGATGACGTCGTCCACCGCGACGAGTGCGGTGGAGCCGGCCTTCAGCTCGGCCAGGACCACGTCCTGCGTCTTCTCGCCGAGGCGGGTGACGTCGGCGGTCAGCGTGCCGGTCCCGCGGTCGAGGACGACCCTGATGTTGCTGAGCGTGAGGTCGAGCTCGTAGCCGCCCTCGCCCGGGTGGCCCTTGAAGGTCACCGATCCCTTGAACGAGGCGGAGAGGGTGCCGGCCTTGGTGTCGTAGGTGCCGGTGGCGTCGGTGAAGGTGAAGACGCCGTTGCCGGACGCCTGGGAGGCGCCGTCCGAGGTCGTGATCCGGCCCTTGGCCACCGGGCCGACCACATAGGTACGGAAGGACTCCTTCACTCCCCAGGTCAGCCTGCCGTCGACGATGTCGCCCTCGGCCGGGGCCGGAGCGGTGGAGCCGGAGGGCTTGGAGGAGGCCGTGGGCTTGGTGCTCCGGGAGGCCGAGGCGGTGGGCTTCGGGGACGCGCTCGAGGTCTCCGACACGCTCGGCGAGGCCGACGGGGTGGGGGAGGACGAGGGCTTGGGCGAGAACGTCTCCGACTCGTCGGGCGACGGGCTCGGTGACGTCGTCTCCTGCTTCCTCACCACCGACAGCGGGTCGCCCGCCGCGCCCGCGTAGGAGGGGCTGCCGAGGAAGGCGCCGGCCTCCTCGGTCAGCGTGGTGGCGAGGTCGGTCATGTTCTGGCCGGTGGGTGCGGCGACCTCGGCGAACGGCACGTCCTGCCGGGTCTCGCCGTCGTCCTCGGTCAGGTCGGCGGTGAGGATGCCCGTCCCGCTGTCGTACCGGAAGTCGCTCAGCGTCCTCTTGAACCCGTGGCGCGTCGACTCGGCGGTGAGGGTGCCCTTGAAGGCGAGGCGCACGGTGTGGGTGGTGCGGTCGTAGGTGCCCTGGCCGTGGGTGAAGGTGAAGGCGCCGTTGTCGGCCGCCTGGGAGGCGCCGTCGGTGGTGGTGAAGGTGCCGGCCGCGTAGCGGACGACGTAGGTGCGGTACGACTCCTTGATGCCCCAGGTGAGTTCGTAACCGCTCAGCGGTGTCTCCGCCGCGGCGGCCGTCGGGGCGGCGACCAGGACGGTGGCGCCCAGAGCGGTGGCCGTGGCCATGGCCGCGACGAGCGCGAGCGGCCGTCTGCGGGGGGTGGCGAGCATGGCGTGTCTCCTTGTGACGGGTCCGGCCGGTGGGGCGGCAGCGGACGGGATCGAAGCGTGGGGTGCGGGGGTGGGACGGAAGGATCAGGAGCCGGACGGTCCGGTGGAGGAACCGTCCTCAGCGGTGCCGGACGCCGGCCGGGTGCGGTGCCTGCGGACGGCCACCGTGCCGACCGCGGCCGCCGCCAGCACGCCCGCCGCGGTGAGGGCGAGGGGCAGGGCCGGGCTGCTGTCGTCCGCGGTGGTCGCGACGGGTTCCGTCGAGGCCCGCGGCGCGGCCGTCGTGGCCGTCGGGGCGGGTGAGGGGGAGGTGTCGGCGACGCTGCCCAGGTCGGGAAGGGCCGGCAGGGTGGCGTCGTCGGTGAGGGCGACGGCCAGGGAGACCGGGTCCATCTCGGTGCCCGCCGGGTACATTCCGCCGAATGCCTTCGCGCCGCGGGCGGTCAGCCGGGCCGGTGCCTCCGTCAGCTTCGCCAGACCGTCGCGGGCGGTGAAGTCCTTGGCGGGGAAGGTGACCAGGGGGACCTTCCGGGCGGTGAGGCCGGGGCTCGTCACGTCGGCGTGGAGCGTGCCCCTGCCGTCCTCGACGGTGACGCGGACGGCGCTCAACTTCAGGTCCAGGCCGTGTGCGCCGGTGAAGTGCAGGGTGCCCTTGAAGGCGGCGTCGAGTTCGCCCTTGTCGTACGTTCCGCTGCCTTCCGGGAAGCGGAAGAGGGCGCCGCCGTCCTGGGCTCCGGCGGACAGGGTCCACTTGCCCCGGGCGATGTCCCCGGTGACGTACTCGCGGAAGGTGCGGCGCACGCCCCAGTCGACGGCGCCGTCCTCGATCGCCCGGTCCGAGGTCTTCTTCCTCGGCTTCTTGGACGCGGACTTGGAGGGGGCCGGCTCGGCCGACGGGGACGCCTTCGGTGCCGGGCGCACGTCCACCGCGAGGCTGACCGGGTCCAGCGCGGTACCGGCCGTGTAGTACCCGGCGAAGGACCGGGCGCCCTGGGCGGTGAGCGTGGCGGGCAGGTTGTTCAGGACGACCGTGTTGCCGCCGCCCTTCATGGTGATGCCGCCCAGGGAGAGGGTGGCGAAGGGGACTTGCGTGGACCTCGTGACGGCTCCGGTGTTCCGTGCCTTGCTGACGACGTCCACGTGGAGCGTGCCAGTGGCGCCGGTGATGCTCACGGTGGGACGGCTGAGGGTGAGGTCGAGCTGGTGTCCGCCGTCCGGCTGCCGGTGGCCGACGAAGCGGACCCCGCCCGAGAAGGTGGCGCGGAAGGCGCCCGTGGTGTCGTCGTAGGTGCCCGTCGCCGAGTGGAAGCGGAAGCCGCTGCCGCCGATGGTGGCGGCCCCGCCGGTCAGGGAGAAGCCGCCCTTGGCGACGGGCCCGGTGACATAGCTCTGGAACGAGGACTTGATGCCCCAGTCGAGCCGTCCGCCCTGCACGGGGCGGTTTGCCGCGTGTGCGGTGGCGGCCGGGAGCAGGGCGGCGGCCAGGGCCGCGGCGAGCACGGCGAGTGCCGTACGGAAGGCGATGACCAGGGCGCGGGGACGCGTGGGCATGGAAGTCCTCCGGATCCACAGCCGGTAGCGAATTAAGGTAAGGCTAACCTAAGCTATCCGGGCCGGAAGACGGCACTCCCCCGAGAGGAACGGAACCGAACCGTGCGACGCTTGCGCACACAACTGGCGGGAGCACTGGTGTCGGTGCTCGCCCTCGCCCTGACCGCGACCGGATGCCAAGGCACCACCGGGGCCTCGGACACCAGGGCCACGACGGTGGTGGACACCGTCGCCGACCGGGTCGAACCCCTGAAGGACACGGACGCGCCCCGGCTCCCCGTCACCGTCGAGTCGGCCGACGGCAGGAAGGTGACCGTCCGCAGCGCACGGCGGATCGTGCCGCTGTCGGGCAGCCTCAGCGAAATCGTGTTCACCCTGGGCCTGGGCGACCGGGTCGTCGCCCGGGACGTCACCGCCACCTTCGAACAGGCCCGGGACCTGCCGGTGGTGACCCGCAATCACGACGTATCCGCCGAGAGTGTCCTGTCGCTCGCCCCCGACCTGGTCATCGCCGAGACGACCACCGGACCGCAGGAGGCCGTGGACCAGATCCGTGCCGCGGGCGTCCCGGTGCTCGTGGTGGCCCCGGCCACCGGCCTGGACGACGTGGGGCCCCGCATCCAGGCGGTCGCCGACGCCCTCGGGGTCCCGGAGGCGGGCAGGCGTCTGACCCGGCGTTCGCAGGAGCGCATCGAGGCCGTGCGCAAGGAGATTCCGGCGCACGCCGACCGTCCCCGCGTGGCCTTCCTGTATCTGCGCGGCTCCGCCTCCGTCCATCTCATCGGCGGCGCGCAGTCGGGCGCGACCTCGCTCATCGAGGCGGCCGGAGCGGTCGACGCGGGCGCGGACTCCGGGCTGAGGAAGGACTTCACCGCCATCACCACCGAGGCGCTGGCGAAGGCCGCCCCGGACGCGATCCTCGTCATGGACAAGGGACTTCAGTCCGTCGGCGGCCTCGACGGACTGGTGAAGATCCCCGGTATCGCCCAGACTCCGGCGGGCATGGAGCGCAGGATCGTCTCGGTCGAGGACGGGGTGCTGCTCAACTACGGGCCGCGCACGGACCAGGTGCTGCGGTCGGTGGTCACCCAGCTGTACGGGGACGGTGCGCGATGACCGCGCCCGCGGTGAACGACGCGTCCGTCCAGGCATCGCCCGCCTCCGTCGTGGGCTCCGGGCGGCGCGGGATCCCCTGGGCGCTGACGGGCGGTCTGCTCCTCGCCCTGCTCGTCCTGGTGCCGGTGGCCGCGGGGCTGGGCGCGTACCCGATCCCCACCGGGGAGGTCCTGTCCTCGGTGCTGCACCGCACGGGGCTGGGCGGCACCGCACTGGACCGGGTCCCGGAGTCGGTGCTGTGGAACGTGCGCTTCCCGCGCATCGTGCTGGCGCTGCTCGTGGGCGCCTCGCTGGGCTGTGCGGGCGCGCTGATGCAGGGGGTGTTCGGCAACCCGCTGGCCGAGCCGGGCGTCATCGGCGTCTCCTCGGGCGCGGCGGTCGGCGCGGTCGCGGCCCTCGCGCTCGGGCTGAACTTCCTCGGTACCTGGACGGTGCCGGCGTTCGCCTTCGTCGCGGGACTCGGCACGGTCCTGCTGGTGTACGTCATGTCGCGCTCGGGCGGCCGTACGGAAGTGGTGACGCTGATCCTCACCGGTATCGCGGTGAACGCGTTCGCGGGCGCGCTGATCGGGCTGTTCCTGTTCTTCGCGGACTCGGCCGCGGTCAGTCAGATCACCTTCTGGCAGCTCGGCTCGCTCTCCCAGGCGACCTGGCCGAAGGTGCTGGCCGTCCTGCCGTGCGCGGTGCTCGGTCTGGGCCTGGCGCCGCTGTACAGCCGCCGGCTGGACCTGCTCTCGCTCGGTGAACGGCCGGCCCGGCACCTGGGCGTGGACGTGGAGCGGCTGCGGATCGTCCTGGTGCTGGTCATCGCGCTGCTGACGGCGGCCGCGGTGAGCGTCGCCGGGATCATCGGCTTCGTCGGCCTGGTCGTCCCCCATCTGCTGCGCCTGGTGGCCGGTCCCGGGCACCGCTTCCTGGTGCCGGGCAGCGCCCTGCTGGGCGCGCTCGTCCTGCTCGCCGCGGATCTGACGGCCCGTACCGTCGCCGCGCCCGCCGAGCTTCCGCTCGGCGTACTGACCGCGCTGATCGGCAGCCCGTTCTTCTTCTGGCTGCTGCGTCGCACCCGCCGCAGGCAAGGAGGCTGGGCTTGAGAACGCTCAGGACACGACCGGTCCCGCCGCCCCCGGCCCGCCCCGGGGACGTGCTCGCCGAGGCGGAGGCGCTGCGGGTGCGCCTGGGCGCCCGCGAGGTGCTCGCCGGGGTGGACATCACCGTCCGGGCCGGCGAGGTGCTGGCCCTGGTCGGCCCCAACGGGGCGGGGAAGTCCACCCTGTTGGGCGCGCTCGCCGCCGATCTGACGGCCACGCGGGGCACGGTACGGCTCTTCGGCCGCCCGGCCGCCGAGTGGACCGCGCCCGAACTCGCGCTGCGCCGGGCCGTGCTGCCGCAGGCGACGACGATCTCCTTCCCCTTCCCGGTCGAGGAGGTGGTGCGGATGGGCCGGGCCCCGCACGCCGCCTCCCCGGCCGAGGACGAGAAGGTCGTGGCCGGGGCGATGGCCGCCACCGAGGTGACCGCGTTCGCCGCGCGCCCCTTCTCCGCGCTCAGCGGCGGTGAACGGGCCCGGGTGGCGCTCGCCCGGGTGCTGGCCCAGCGGGCCCCGCTGCTGCTGCTCGACGAGCCGACCGCCGCGCTCGACCTGAAGCACCAGGAGCTGGTGCTGCGGCTGTGCCGGGAAAGGGCACAAGCCGGGGACGCGGTCGTCGTGGTGCTGCACGACCTGGGGCTGGCCGCCGCTTACGCGCACCGGATCGCGATTCTGTGCGCGGGCCGTGTCGCGGCCGACGGCCCGCCCGGCGAGGTCCTCTCCGAGCCCCTGCTCTCCCGGGTCTACGACCAGCCGGTCGAGGTCCTGCCGCATCCGCGGACGGGTGCGCTCCTCGTGATCCCGCGACGCGATCCCTGACGTACCCTCAGCAGGTTCTTCGGGGGCGGTTTTCGTCCGGTCCGGGGCGTGTCGGTCCAGGTCGCGGCGCGGGCGTACCGGCGTATGGCGTCCACGTCCCGCGGGAGGGTCCGCGGGAGACCGGCCGGGACCGGAGTCGGGGTGGCCGGGGTGACCGGGGTGCGGCTGATGCGGCTGGTGCACCCGGTCCCGGCCCTCATACGCTTCTTTGCCCCGATAAGGTTCGCCTCCGGGATGGGGAAAAAGGGGAAGGGGACGGTAGTCGATGAGCAGGGTTCGCGGCCCTCGGAGGCTTCGCAGGCTCGGACGTCGGACGCCGGCGGCGGTCGCGGTGACCGTGCTGTCGTTGACGGCGAGCGGGTGCGTGGTGGTGCACGGGGAGCGCGAGGTGCTTCCGGCGACCACGCCCGCGGAGGCGGCGAGGGCGCTCGAGCAGTTCACGGCCGCCTACAACAGAGCCGACAGGGCCTACGACAGTTCTCTGGACGCGGACTACGTCACCGGCGCGCTCGGCGCCATCGACGCGGCGCGGCTGAAGGCGGGCCGTGTCAACAACCCCGGCGGCAACTCCGCGCACCGGCCGCTGACGCTGACGGACGCCAGGTTCACGATTCCCAAGAAGGCGGGCTGGCCGCGCTGGTTCGTCGCCGACGCCAAGGGCAACAAGGGCGGGAACGTGCGCTGGCTGCTGGTGTTCCTGCGCTACGACCTCGGCGAGAAGTGGAAGGTGGCGTATCTGACGCTGGTGGCGCCCGGGAAGGTGCCGGAGTTCAAGAAGGACGCGGACGGGCTGGCGGAGGCCGTTCCCGCGAACACCGCCGAACTGGCGCTGGCGCCCCGTGACATGAGCCGGGCCTACGCGACGTATCTGCAGAAGGGCGGGGAGACCTTCGCACCGGGCGCGCACACCACCCGCTGGCGCGAGGTGCGCGCCAAGAACGCGAGCCGGCCGGGGCTGGCCCGGCAGTACATCGACCAGCCGATGACGGACGGTCCGTTCGCGCCCCTGGCGCTGCGCACCGCGGACGGCGGCGCGCTGGTCTTCTTCACCACCCGGCACTACGAGAAGCAGACCGCCGCCCAGGGGACCACCGTCCCCACCCCCGACAAGAACGTCCGGGCCCTGGCCACCGGTGAGATCAGGCAGTCCCTGACCATGGAGTTCATCTCCAACCAGGTGGCCCTCGCCCCTCCGCGAAGCGCGGGCGGCTCCGGCGGGTCCCAGGTGTCGGTGCTGGCCCGTGTCCAGGGGCTCACCTCGGCCCGGGGGGAGTGACGGCGGGCGGCCGCCGTGCGGGCACGCGGGTGCGGCCTCCCGGCGAGGAGAGCGCACGGCGCGCTCCCGGCGGCCGGGCGGCGCGGCACGGTTCAGCGGTGCAGGGGCCAGGCCGCGGAGAGGTGGTCCGGGTCGTCGGTGACATGGCGGGCGCAGGCGTCGGTGAGGGCGCCCAGGAGGGAGAGCGGGTCGGGAAGCGGATGCTCGGGCCCGCGCACCCAGCGCACCTGCGGATTGTCGTCGCCGGGCAGTCGGGCCGGCGGTACGAGGACGTAGGAGCCGCGGCAGTGCCAGCGCAGCCCCGGATGCTCGTCCATGGTCTCCGGGTGGCAGTCCAGCTCGCAGGGCCACCACTCGTCCTCGTCCTCGGGGGTGCCGCGGGTGAGGGTGAAGAACAGCATGCGGCCGTCGTCGCTCTCGGCGACCGGGCCGACCTCGACACCGGCGGCGAGCAGCTCCTCCAGGGCCTCCCGGCCGGCCTGGAGCGGCACGTCCAGGACGTCGTGCACCATGCCGGTCGCGGTGATGAAGTTGGCCTGCGGCTGGTGCCGCGCCCAGCGCTCGATCTGCGCGCGGTCGGTCGTGGACTGCGTCTGCCAGGCGAACGACACCGGGTGCCGGGCGGGGGTGGGACAGCCCACGCGGTCGCAGGAACAGCGGTAGCCGGGCGCCGGGTGGGCGGCGGGGGCGAGGGGCAGTCCCGCGGCGGCGGCGGCGAGCAGCAGGGCCTCACGACCGCCGTCGTCGGCGGTGTCCTTCGGGCGGCGTCCCCGCAGCCACTGGGTGAGTTTGCCCTGCCGGCCGGTCCGGCCGCCGAAGTCCGCGCTCATCTATCCCCTCGCCTCGCTGGTGTGGACAGCATGCCCTATCGTCCCACCATCCTGCGCCTCGGGTCACTGCGGCGCAGATCACCGGCGGTCGGGGCTCTTCGGGCGCCTCGAATCCACGGTCGAATTCCCGGTCGAATTCCTGATCGAGTCCCTGGTCGAGCGGTTCGAGCGGTTCGAGCGGTCCGAGCGGCAGTGACGCACGACACGGCCCCGAGGCCCCGCCGGCCGGGGTCCGTACGGCGTCCGGCCCGGCGCGGGCGGCCCGTCCGGCCGTCGCCCCGGCCGGACCGTGATTCCCTCGAACGAGGGTCTGTGAGGCCGCGGAAGCCGCGCATCACCTGTGCGGGCGAAGGGCCCGGCGGTGCGGTGCGCCTTCTCGCGCGAGCGCGGCCCGGCACCGTCCGCCGGGGCTATCGCGGCGGCCAGGGATCTCCCCAGACCGCGTCCCGGGCCGGCTTGTACCGGTCGCCGTGGCGTTTGGTGACCGTACGGCCGTGCAGCCCCTCGGGCTCGCACAGGTCCAGAAGGACCTGGCCCTTGCGGATCCGGGGGTGGCGGACGATGCGGGAAGGAGCCGGGGCGACCGGGAAGCGGGCGGCGGCGACATAGCTGAACTTCTCGTCCTCGTAGGGGAGGGATCCGCCCTTGACCTGCCGGTGCAGGGAGGAGCGGCTGACGCGGACCGAGAAGTGGCACCAGTCGGTGCCGGGCACGATGGGGCAGGCGGCGCTGTGCGGGCAGGGTGCGGCGATGCGGAAGCCGGCCGCGGTCAGCCGGTCGCGGGCCTCCATGACCCGGGCGTAGCCGTCGGGTGTGCCGGGCTCGACGACCACGACGGCCTGCGCGGCGTCTGCGGCGGCGGTCACGACGGCGGCCCGGTCGGCGTCGGTCAGCTCGCCGAGGACGTAGGAGACGGTGACGAGGTCGACGGGGTCGAGGGTGAGGCCCGTGCCGATCCGGGCGCGCTGCCAGCGCGCGGTGCGCAGGTCCGGGTCGGCCCCGGCGATCTCCCGGCCGAGGGCGAGCGCGGGCTCGGCCCAGTCGAGCACCGTGACCGGCCGCGCCCCGTCCCAGGTGGCGGCGACCGCCCAGGCCGCGGCCCCCGTCCCGCCGCCGAGGTCGGCATGGCTGCCCGGCACCCACCCGGGCGCGGCGTCCGTGAACGCCGCCAGTGCCGAGCGCACCGCCGCGAAGGTGGCCGGCATCCGGTACGCGGCGTAGGCGACCACGTCCGCGCGGTCCCGCAGGATCGGCGCGTCGGTGGGGGTGTCCCCCCGGTAGCTGGCGATCAGCCGCTCCACGGCTTCCGCGGTCCGGCGGGGCGGCAGCCCGTCGAGCAGGGCGGAGAGGGTGGTGCGGAGGGTCTCCGAGCGGGAGGCGGCGTCGGAGGATGCGGCGTCGTTCACCGTGCGATTCTCTCAGGTCTCCCGCAGGTCTCTCAGGCCCGGTGGGTGCCCCGGTGCCCGGGTCCCCGTGCGGCTCCCCGCGCGGCTCCCCGTACGGCCCGTGCCAGCCGTGTCGCCACCGCTGCCCGCGGTCTGCTGTCCGGCGGACGGCGGCGCGGGTGCACCGTGTTCGCCAGCAGCACGACGAAGGTGTCCGTCGCCGGGTCGACGACCAGGGACGTCCCCGTGAACCCCGTGTGTCCCGCCGCTCCCCGTCCCGCCAGCTCCCCCATGAACCACGGCTGGTCGACGGCGAATCCCAGGCCCGGCGGGGCCAGCAGCAGCTCGACGTGGCCGGGGCCGAGGATGCGGGCGGGGCCGTAGGAGCCGCCCGCCAGCAGGGCGCGGCAGAACACCGCCAGGTCGGACGCGGTCGAGAACAGGCCCGCGTGACCGGCCACTCCGCCCAGTGCCCAGGCGTTCTCGTCGTGGACCTCGCCGCGCAGCATCCCCCGGTCCGCCCGGGCCCACGGCCGCCGCTGGTCCTCGGTGGCCGCCGCGCCGGGGCACGGGCCGAAACGGGTCGCGCCCATGCCCAGCGGGCGGGTGATCCCGTCATGGATCAGGACGTCCAGCGGCCGGCCGGTGACGCGCTCCAGGACGTGCTGGACCAGGAGCAGGTTGAGGTCGGAGTAGGTGCGGGTGCCGGGCGCGTTCACCGGTCGTTCCGCGCGCAGCATCGCCAGCCGCGAGGCGTCGTCGGGGCAGTCGTACAGCGGGAGCTCGGGCCGCAGCCCCGAGGTGTGGGTGAGCAGCTGCCGCACGGTGACGCCGTGCTCGGCGACACGGAACTCCGGCAGGTACGCCCCCACGCGCGCGTCGAGGTCCAGCGTGCCCCGCTCGATCTGCTGCACGGCCGCGACCGCCGTGAACAGCTTGGTCAGGGACGCCAGGTCGAAGGGGGTGTCGACGGTCGTCGGGACCCGTGCGTCGGGCGGCAGTTCGACCCCCCGGTCGGTGCCGGGGTCGTAGGACGCGTACCGCACGGCCCAGCCCGCCGCCTCCGCCACGGCGATCACCGGGCCGCGCCCGGCGATCACGACGGCGCCCGCCGCCCAGGGCCGCTCCCCGGCGGTGAGGTCGTGGACCTCGCGGACGAGCCGGCGGATCTCCTCGGGGTCGAGTCCGGCCTTGTGCGGCGTGTCCCGGCGCAGTCTCGGTGCGCTCAGCTCTCCTCCTCCACGGTCCAGGGCCTCCAGGGACGGCACAGGCCCAGGAAGCAGGCCGCCGCCACCAGTGCGGCCGCCAGCTGGACCACCGCCATGGGAACGGCGGTGCGTCCTCCGCCGATCCCGACGAGCGGGGAGGCGGCCGCACCGATGAGGAAGGTGGACGTGCCGAGCAGGGCGGAGGCGGAGCCGGCGTGCCGCCGGGTGCGCATCAGGGCGAGGGCCTGGGTGTTGGGCAGGGTGATGCCCATCGCGGACATCAGCACGAACAGCGCGGCGGCCACGGGCGTCAGCCCCGTGTCGCCGAAAACGCCCGTCGTCATCAGCAGCAGCGCGGCCGCGGCCAGGATCACCACCGCGAGCCCGACGGCCAGCACCCGGTCCAGCCGGACCCGGCCGACCAGCACCCGGCCGTTGATCTGGCCGGCGACGACCAGCCCGACCGCGTTGAGCCCGAACAGCAGGCTGAACGTCTGCGGAGAGGCGCCGAAGACCTCCTGGACGACGAACGGCGAGGCGGCGATGTACGCGAACAGCGCGGCGAAGGCGAAGCCGCCCGTGAGCAGGCAGCCGGTGAAGGCGCGGTCGGCGAGCAGCCACCGTATCGAGCGCAGCGTCTCGCCGACGCCGCCGCCGTGCCGCTCGGCGGGCGGCAGGGTCTCCGGCAGCCGTGTCCAGACGAGCGCGCCCAGCAGCACCCCCACCGCCGTCAGGACGACGAACACGCCCCGCCAGTCCGTCACCCGCAGGATCTGACCGCCGATCAGCGGCGCCACGATCGGGGCGACCCCGGATATCAGCATCAGTGTGGAGAAGAAGCGGGCCATGGCCACGCCGTCGTACAGGTCCCGCACCACCGCCCGGGCGATCACGATGCCGGCCGCGCCCGACAGGCCCTGCAGCAGCCGGAGGGCGATCAGCACCTCGACGCCGGGGGCGAGGGCGCACAGCGCGGTGGCGAGGACGTAGACGGCCAGCCCGGCGAGCAGCGGGCGCCTGCGTCCCCACCGGTCGCTCAGCGGGCCGACGACCAGCTGCCCGAGCGCCATGCCGACCAGACAGGCGGTCAGCGTGAGCTGGACGGTCGTGGCCGGGGCGTGCAGGGACCGGGTGACCTCCGGCAGCGCGGGCAGGTACATGTCCATCGCGAGCGGAGGCGTGGCGGTCAGTCCGCCGAGGAGCAGGGTCACCAGCAGGCCGGTGCGGCGTGCGGCGCGGTCCGGTGCCCGGCCGGTCCGGGGTCCGGCTTCCCTCCCCGGTGTCCCCGGTGCGACCGCCCGTGGCGCGTGCGGCGCCGACGCCCCTCCCTCGGACATGTGTCCCTCCCTGTGCGACTGTTCCGCACCTATGCTCTCAGCTCGTACGAGTGCCGGGGCGGACAGCCGAGGACGGAGCCGGATGAGTGGGGGCACAGGCCCGATGAGCGGGGGCACGGACCCGATGAACGGGAGCACGGGACCGATGGGCAGGGGCACGGGAGTGCACGGGGCGGACGAAGGAGCGGGGCGCAGGACGCGCTGGGGGATCCTGGCGACGGGCGGGATGGCGGCCGCGTTCACGGCGGACATCGTGCGGCTGCCGGACGCGGAGGTCGTGGCGGTGGCCTCGCGCAGCGAGGAGTCGGCGCGGGCGTTCGCGAAGCGGTTCGGGATCCCGCGGGCGTACGGCTCGTGGAAGGCCCTCGCCGAGGACGACGGCATCGACGTCGTCTATGTCGCCACGCCGCACGCGGCCCACCGCGGCGCCGCCGGCCTGTGCCTGGAGGCCGGGCGGAACGTGCTGTGCGAGAAGCCGTTCACCCTGAACCTGCGGCAGGCCGAGGAACTGGTCGCGCTGGCGCGCGGGCACGGCCGGTTCCTGATGGAGGCCATGTGGATGTACTGCAATCCGCTGGTACGGCGGCTGAAGGCCCTGGTCGACGACGGTGCGATCGGTGAGGTGCGCACCGTCCAGGCCGACTTCGGGATCGCCGGGCCCTTCCCGCCCTCCCACCGGCTGCGCGATCCGCACCTGGGCGGCGGGGCGCTGCTCGATCTCGGTGTGTACCCGGTGGCCTTCGCGCACCTGCTGCTCGGCGAGCCGTCGGACGTGACGGCCAGGGCGGTGCTCTCGGCGGAGGGCGTCGACCTCCAGACCGGCGCCCTGCTCCACTGGGACGGCGGCGCGCTGGCCCAGGTGCACTGCTCCATCGTCGGCGCCACGGCGACCTGCGCCTCCGTCACGGGCTCCCGGGGCCGTATCGACGTCCCGTCGGGCTTCTACCAGCCCGAGCGCTTCGTGCTGCACCGTGACGGCCGGGCGCCGGAGGAGTTCACCGCGGACCCGGCCGACGGTCCGCCCTCGTCCTTCCGGCACGAGGCGCTGGAGGTGATGCGGGCGCTGCGCGCGGGTGAGACCGAGTCACCGCTGGTCCCCCTGGACGGCACCCTCGCGGTGATGCGGACCCTGGACGCGGTCCGGGAACGGATCGGTGTGCGCTATCCGGGGGAGGCGGACCGGTCCGGGGAGCCCGCGCCGGTCTGAGGCCCGTCGGGCGGGTGCGGGCGGTGCGGCCGGGTGCGGACGGGGGGTGAAGCCGGGCACGGCCGGGTACGGCCGGACGGCACCCGCCCGGCCGGTGCTCGGGAGGGGCGGGACAGGTGTGGGCGGCGCGACGGTGGAAACCCGGGAGAAGGACGTGGGGAGGGGTCACGGGAGGGGTTTCCGTCGGTTTCCGTCGTCTGCCCGGGAGTCATCGTGAACCGCTGTGACCGACGCGATCTGGGTCTGCTGCTGCTCCGGCTGGGCACCGGAGGGGTGCTGGCCGCGCATGGCGCGCAGAAGCTGCTGGGCTGGTTCGGCGGGGGCGGGATCGAGGGGACCGGCCGGTTCATGGAGTCCGTGGGCTACCGGCCGGGCAGGGCGAGCGCCGTGGCGGCGGGGCTGGCGGAGGCGGGCGGAGGACTGCTGCTGGCCCTGGGCCTGGCCACTCCGGCGGCGGGTGCGACGGCGGCCGGCGCGATGGCCGGGGCCGCGGCGGTGCACGTGCCCAACGGCTTCTTCGCCCAGGAGGGCGGCTACGAGCACGCCACCTCCCTGGGACTGACCTGCGCGGGCCTGGCCGTCGCGGGCCCGGGCCGGCTCTCCGTGGACCACGCCCTCGGCCATGTCGTCAACCGCGGCTGGATGGTCCCGGCGGCGTTCGCCGCGGTGGGCGCGGTGACGTCCGTGGTCGTGGGCGCGCGTGCCAGGCGGCTGCGGAGGGAGAGGGAGAAGGAGGGCGAGCAGCAGTTCCTCTTCGAGGAGCAGGCGTTCGAGGACCGCATGTTCGAGGAGTTCGAGGAGTAGCGGGGGCCGAGGGGGCGGCCGCCCGGGAAGGCGGGCCGCCGGGAGAACGGCCCTCAAGGCCGGCCGGGACGTGGCAGGCTGCGCTCCATGACCGATCAGCGACTGGACGGACCGGGCGGACCGGACGCCCCGCCGGCCCCTGCCGAGGACCTGTGGGCCACCATCGACGCCCTGTGGGCCTGGCTGGACCGCCATCGTGTCCATGAAGGCCGCCAGGAGATACTGCTGCGTGTCCTGAAACTCCAGGAGGAGGCCGGCGAGGTCGCCCAGGCGGTGATCGGTGCGACCGGCCAGAACCCGCGCAAGGGCACGACCCACACCTGGGACGACGTCCGGGCCGAGCTGTGCGACGTGGCGGTCACGGCCCTGGTCGCCCTGCGCACCCTGACCCCGCAGGCCCGGGAGGTCTTCACCCGGCACCTGGCGAAGGTCCGCGAACGTTCGCTCACGACGGGCGAAGCCTGCTGAATTCCGCACCTGCGGATACTCGGCCGGATACTCCGCGAACACCCGTGATTCTTGGCATTCCCATCGTTTCCATCACCACTTCATCATTTCCTTTGATTTCGACTTCCCCTCGGCATGTCCGCCGAACAGGGAATGACATGTGATGTTTTTCAGTCGCCGGTGTTGACCGCTCAATGGCTCCCTGTTTTCCTTGTGCGGGCATGTGATCCAGCCATGTGAACAGTGGTGCAATTGGGTGTCGCGGCCCCTGTCGGCGCCCGGGTGATGCGGCGGTCCTCTGCTGCCCGGTTGCCGCTGGTTCCGCGAGGTCGCCGTCCGCTGCCACACCGGCAGCATCCGGGTTCGCGGGCTCCGGACCGGGGCCGCGGCACTCGCCCTCCCCGGCCTGCCGCGAAAGAAAGCAGGGAAGGTGACCGTGCGTACATTCAACCCCGTACGACTGGCGATCTGGACAGCCGTCGCCGTACTCGGCGCCGCGAGCTGGTCCGTACTCGCACTCGCCCGCGGCGAGAAAATCTCGGCAATCTGGATCGTCGCCGCCGCGGTGGGCTCGTATCTGATCGCGCAGCGCTTCTATGCGAGATTCATCGCCTACAAAGTACTCCAGGTCGACGACCGGCGCGCCACTCCCGCCGAGCGGTTCGACGACGGCGTCGACTACCACCCGACCGACAAGCGCGTCCTCTTCGGCCACCACTTCGCGGCCATCGCGGGCGCGGGCCCCCTGGTCGGTCCGGTGCTCGCCGCGCAGATGGGCTATCTGCCGGGCACCATCTGGATCATCGTCGGCGTGATCTTCGCGGGTGCCGTCCAGGACATGGTGGTCCTCTTCTTCTCGATGCGCCGCAACGGCAAGTCGCTCGGACAGATGGCCCGCGAGGAGATCGGCCGCACCGGCGGCATCGCCGCGCTGATCGCGGTCTTCGCCATCATGATCATCCTTCTGGCCGTGCTCGCGCTGGTCGTGGTCAACGCGCTCGCCGAGTCCCCCTGGGGCGTCTTCTCCATCGCGATGACCATCCCGATCGCCCTTCTCATGGGCTGCTACCTGCGCTATCTGCGGCCGGGCCGGGTCACCGAGGTCAGTCTGCTCGGGTTCGCGCTGCTGATCGCCGCGATCGCCGGCGGCAACTGGGTCTCCCACTCCTCCCTGGCCGACGCCTTCACCCTCTCCCCCAGGACGCTGGTCGTCTGCCTCGTGATCTACGGCTTCGTGGCCTCCGTCCTGCCCGTGTGGGTGCTGCTCGCACCGCGCGACTACCTCTCGACCTTCATGAAGATCGGGGTGGTCGTGCTGCTCGCGCTCGGTGTCCTGTTCGCGCTGCCGGACCTCACCGTCGACCCGCTCACCGACTTCGCCCGCGAGGGCAGCGGACCGGTCTTCGCCGGATCGCTCTTCCCCTTCGCCTTCATCACCATCGCCTGCGGTGCCCTCTCCGGCTTCCACTCCCTGATCTCCTCGGGCACCACCCCGAAGATGATCGAGAAGGAGTCGCACGTCCCCCTCATCGGCTACGGCTCGATGCTGATGGAGTCCTTCGTCGCGGTCATGGCCCTGGTGGCCGCCTGCGTCATCGACCCGGGCCTGTACTACGCGATGAACGCCCCGGCCGGCGTCCTGGGCGACAGTCTGCAGTCCGCCTCCGAGGCGGTCGCGGGCTTCGGCTTCCACATCACGCCCGAGACCCTGCAGGACATGGCGCGCTCCGTGGGTGAGGACACCCTCGTCGCCCGCACCGGCGGTGCGCCGACGCTCGCGGTCGGCATCGCGGTGATCCTCTCGGAGGCCTTCCGCAGCGACGGCATGATGTCGTTCTGGTACCACTTCGCCATCATGTTCGAGGCGCTGTTCATCCTCACCGCGGTGGACGCCGGCACCCGGGTGGGCCGCTTCATGCTCCAGGACACCATCGGCAACGTCGTGCCGCGGTTCAAGGACAAGGACTGGCGGCCCGGCATCTGGATCACCTCGGCCGCGGTCGTCCTCGCCTGGGGCTACTTCCTCTGGGTCGGTGTCACCGATCCGCTCGGCGGTATCAACCAGCTCTTCCCGCTCTTCGGCACCTCCAACCAGCTCCTCGCCTGCATGGCCCTGGCCATCTGCACCGCTCTGCTCGTCAAGTCGGGGCGTCTGAAGTGGGCCTGGGTGACCGGCGCCCCGCTGGCCTGGGCACTCGCCGTCACCATGACCGCCTCCTGGCAGAAGGTGTTCTCCGGCGACCCGAAGGTCGGCTTCTTCGCCCAGCGGGCCAAGTACCAGGAGGCGCTCGACGAGGGCACCGTCCTGGCTCCCGCGAAGTCCCTGGACGACATGGCCACGATCGTCACCAACTCGACGGTCACCGGCACGCTCTCGGCGGTCTTCGCGCTCCTGACGCTCGTCGTGGTGCTCGCCTGCGCCCGGGTCGCCGTCAAGGCGATCCGCAACGGCGGTTCGCTGCCGCTCGTCGAGGCCGAGTACGTGGAGTCCAAGATCCCGCCCCTGCCCGAGGCCAAGCCCGTCGGTGCCGTGAGCACCCCGGCGGGCTCCTCGTGAGGTCGCCCGGCGCCGCCCCGCCCGCCACGGGGCGGGGCGGCGCCCTGGCGCGGATCCGCCGCTGTGCCGCGTGGATCCGCTGGTACGTCAAGGAGCTCAACGGCGAGCACGCGTACGCCCGGTACGCCGAGCGGGCCCGGGCAGCGGGCGAACCGGTCCTGAGCCGGCGGGAGTTCGAACACCGTCGTGTGGACCGCCGCGACGGCGATCCGCGCGAGGGCGGCCGCTGCTGCTGACGGCACGGCCCGTACGGCACACGGCATCCGCGGGCGGGCCCGGCACGGCCCGCCCGCGGATGCCGTGTGCCGTACGGGCCGTGCCGTCAGCAGCAGCGGCCGCCCTCGCGCGGATCGCCGTCGCGGCGGTCCACACGACGGTGTTCGAACTCCCGCCGGCTCAGGACCGGTTCGCCCGCTGCCCGGGCCCGCTCGGCGTACCGGGCGTACGCGTGCTCGCCGTTGAGCTCCTTGACGTACCAGCGGATCCACGCGGCACAGCGGCGGATCCGCGCCAGGGCGCCGCCCCGCCCCGTCGCGGGCGGGGCGGCGCCGGGCGACCTCACGAGCAGCCCGCCGGCGTGCTCACGGCACCGACGGGCTTGGCCTCGGGCAGGGGCGGGATCTTGGACTCCACGTACTCGGCCTCGACGAGCGGCAGCG
>NZ_MUME01000112.1 GCF_002155915.1 Streptomyces thermovulgaris
CCGGGAGGGTGCGCGGGCCGAGGTCGTCGCGGGCGGGCGGGGGTGCCAGACGCACGGTGGCGCCCAGGACGCTGAGCCCGCGCGGGGCGACGACGACCGGCTCCAGGGTGACGGCGACGACCTCCGGATGGTCGTCGACCAGCCGCGACACCCGCAGCAGCAGCTCCTGCAGCGCGGGGGTGTCCACCGGCTCCGAGCCGCGCCAGCCGAACAGCAGGGGGGCCGTGCGGATGGACCGGATCATCGAGACGGCCTCGCGCTCGGTGACGGGGATCAGACGGTGCGCCATGTCGTCGAGCAGCTGGGAGGCCGCTCCGGCGAGCCCGAAGGAGAGCACGGCGCCGGCCGCGGGGTCGATGACCGCGCGGACCAGGGTGTCGACTCCCCGGGGCGCCATCGCCTGCACCACCGGCCGCAGCTGCTCGGGCTCGCCGAAGAGGTCGGTCAGCTCGGCGTAGGTCCGGCGCAGTTGTTCCTCGTCGGCGAGGTCGAGCCGGACGCCGCCCAGGTCGGCGCGGTGCCGCAGATGCGGGGCGGTGGCCTTCAGGGCGACGGGGTAGCCGAGGGTGCGGGCGGCCTCGACGGCGGCCTCGGGGCTGGGGGCGGGCAGGGCGCGGTGGACGTGGATGCCGTACCGGCCGAGCAGCTCGCAGGTCTCCTCCATGCCCAGGGTCAGTCCCTGTCCCCGTGCGAGCAGCCCGTCGATGAGCGCGGCGGCGCCCTTCTCGTCGATGTCCTCGTACTCGGGCACCTTGCCGGGGTCGGCGGCCTCCCGCCGCCACTGGGCGTAGCGGACGGCCTCGGCCAGGGCCCGGACGGCGCGCTCGGCGGCGGGGTAGGCGGTGATGAGACGGGCGCCGGCGCCCCGGGGCCCCTCGGGGGCCGTGCCGGACGGCTGCCCGTTTCCCGGCTCCGTGATCTCCTCCGGTCCCGTTCCGGTCCGGGGCGGCGGGCCGGAGCGCGGTTTCCCGGCGGGCTCCGCGTCCGCGCCGGACGGCGGTGCCCCGTCCGTCCGCGGAGCCGCTCCCGGCCGGCCCGGCCGGGTCTGCTGCGGGCCCGTGCTGGCGGCCGCCGACAGGGCCCCGGCCAGGCCGCCGAACTCGACGTGGACGACCAGCACCGGCTTGTGGGGCACCGTCTCCGCGGCCGAGCGCAGGGCCTCGGCCAGGGCCGCGTCCCCGGCGGCGCCCTCGCCCACGGCCGGGATCGCCGTGACGACCACGGCGTCGGTGGTCTCGTCGGCGAGGGCCCGGCACAGGGCCCGCCGGAAGTCCTCCGGCGACGCCTCCGTCGTCAGGTCCTGCGGCGGCTGCGGACGCAGGCCCTCGGCGAGGCAGCGGTCGTAGGTGAGCACTCCCAGCGACTCGGAGTTGCCGAGGATCGCCACCCGCGGGCCGGGCGGCAGCGGCTGCCGGGCGAGCAGCAGACCGGTGTCGACCAGTTCGGTGAT
This sequence comes from Streptomyces thermovulgaris, assembly GCF_002155915.1. GTDB lineage: Bacteria > Actinomycetota > Actinomycetes > Streptomycetales > Streptomycetaceae > Streptomyces > Streptomyces thermovulgaris. The sequence goes on from NZ_MUME01000112.1 coordinate 1,451, forward strand.
GGTGTCCACGCAGATCACGCCGACCTGCCGCAACAGCGCGGCGACCGTCGCGCGCGGCAGCCGCGTCCCCCGCACCGCGTGCCCCTGCGGGGTGGTCCCCGAGCCCTGCACCACGACCAGCGGCTTCACCGCCGCCGTACGCCGGGCCAGGCGGACGAACTTGCGCGGGTTGCCGATGGACTCCAGGTACATCAGGGCGACGTCGGTGTCGGGGTCGTCGTACCAGAACTGGATGACGTCGTTGCCGGAGACGTCCGCCCGGTTGCCCGCCGACACGAAGGTCGACACGCCCGTGACGCCGGTGACCCCGCCGCCGCGCCGGTGCAGCCGGGACAGCAGCGCGATGCCGATCGCCCCGGACTGCGCGAACAGCCCGATGCGGCCGGGCCGCGGCATCTCGGGGGCGAGGGAGGCGTTCAGCCGTACGTCCGGCGAGGTGTTGATGACCCCGAAGGTGTTCGGCCCGAGAAGGCGCATGCCGTACGCGCGCGCGTGCCGCACCAGGGCGCGCTGGCGCTCGCGTCCCTCGGGGCCGCTCTCGGCGTACCCGGCGGAGATCACGACGAGTCCCCGCACGCCGTGCTCGCCGCACTCGGTGACGACCTCCGGGACACGGTCGGCCGGCACGGCGACGACGGCGAGGTCGACGGGCTCGCCGATGTCCCGCACCGAGCGGTGGGCGGGTACGCCGTCGATCTCCTCGCAGCCCTCGTCGAAGGCCCGGTTCACGGCGTGGAGCCGTCCGGTGAACCCTCCGTTGCGGATGTTGTCGAGGATGCTGCGGCCCACGCCCCCGGGCGCGCGGCCCACACCGACGACGGCGACGGAGCCGGGCGCCAGCAGCCGCCGGACCGACCGTGCCTCGGCGCGCTGCTCCCGTGCGCGCTGCACGGCCAGGGAGCGGTCGGTCGGCTCGAGGTCCAGCTCCAGGCGTACGACGCCGTCCTCGAAGCTGCGCTTCTGGGTGTACCCGGCGTCCGTGAACACCTTGATCATCTTGGTGTTGGCGGGCAGCACCTCGGCGCTGAAGCGGCGGATGCCGCGCTCGCGGGCGACGGCCGCGATGTGCTCCAGGAGCGCGGAGGCGACCCCGCGTCCCTGGTGGGCGTCCTGCACCAGGAAGGCGACCTCGGCCTCGTCGGAGGGCCCCGAGGCGGGCCGGCCGTCGGCGCCGACGCGGTCGTAGCGCACGGTGGCGATGAACTCGCCGCCGATCGTGGCCGCCAGTCCCACCCGGTCCACGTAGTCGTGGTGCGTGAAGCGGTGGACGTCCTTCGCGGACAGGCGCGGATAGGGCGCGAAGAAGCGGTAGTACTTCGACTCGTCCGACACCTTCTCGTAGAAGCTGACCAGACGGTCGGCGTCGTCGGGGGTGATGGGGCGGATCCGCGCGGTGCCGCCGTCCCGCAGCACCACGTCGGCTTCCCAGTGGGCGGGGTACTCGTGCCGGTCCGGCGAGGTCTGCATGGGCCCAGCGTACGGCCAGGGTCCTTCGCGCGGACCACGGCGGACCGGCGAGCGGCAGTCCCGGTCCGGGGCACCTCTCCCCCGTCCTTCGGGCGGCGGGACCGCAGAGGGCGGGGCCCTGCCGGCCGGCGGCCGTGCGGCGGGGTGCGGTGCCAAAACCCGCGGGACCCATGGCCCCGGACGCTCCGCCGAACGGCCTTGGCGTTCGGCGGCCGGGGAAGGCAGGCTGTGGGGGACGCGTCGGACCGAGGCCGCGGTCCGACGCCCCGGAGCGGAGCACGCGCCCCTCCGGACGGCTCATGTATGGAAAACTGGTCTAGACAACCCTGGACACCTGAAGGGCAGCATCACATGGCTGAGCGCCGCGTCACCGTCGGCTGGGCCGAGGGCCTCCACGCCCGCCCCGCCTCCATCTTCGTCCGGGCCGCCACGGCCGCAGGCATCCCCGTGACGATCGCCAAGGCCGACGGCGCCCCCGTCAACGCGGCCTCCATGCTGGCCGTGCTGGGCCTTGGCGCCAAGGGGGGCGAGGAGGTCGTCCTGGCCTCCGACGCCGAGGGCGCGGACGACGCGCTGGACCGGCTGGCCAAGCTGGTCTCCGAGGGGCTCGAGGAGCTTCCCGAGACGGTCTGACCCCCGGCGGCCCCGGTCTCACCAGCGGAGCCGTGCCGCCTCTCCGGGCGGCACGGCTCCGCTGGCGCATGCCACCCGTGCGCGGCCGTCCCCGGGGCGGCGCGCCGGGCGTGCCGGACGGATGTCAGAGGGACACCCCGTGCTGGCGCAGGTAGGCCACGGGGTCGACGTCGGAGCCGTACTCCGGGGTCGCACGGACCTCGAAGTGCAGATGCGCTCCGGTGACGTTGCCGGTGGCGCCGGACAGACCGATCTGCTGGCCGGGGGCGACCGTCTGGCCCACCGAGACGCCGATGGACGACAGATGGGCGTACTGGGTGTACATGCCGTCGGCCATCCTGATCACGACCTGGTTGCCGTACGCCCCGCCCCAGCCGGCCTGGACGACGGTGCCGGCGCCGACCGCGTGGACGGGGGTGCCGCTCGCGGCGGGGAAGTCGATGCCGGTGTGGGAGCCGGAGGACCACAGGAAGCCGCCGCTTCCGTAGCCGGTGGAGACATGGGAGCCGGGGATCGGCAGCACGAAGGTGTTCAGACGCCTGCGCTCGGCCTCACGGGCGGCGCGCTCCTTGGCCTCGCGCTCCTTCTTTGCCTGCTCCGCGGCCTTCCTCCGGGCGGTCTGCTCGGCCAGCTTCTGCCGGGCGGCCTGCTCCTGGGCGGCGGCCTGGGCGGCGATCTCCTCGGCGACGCTGTCGCCGATGGTGACGACCGGGGTCAGGCCGGTGCTCTCGGCGGGGGCCTCGGCGGCGAGGGCCGGGGAGGCGGCGAGCGTACCGACGACGCCGGTGCCGGTCAGGGCCGCGACGCCCGCCGCGCGGGCGGTGGTGCGGTGCATCCGGCTGGGCCGGCGGTGCTTCCCGGGGGCGCGGGTGAACGCCATGTGGACGCTGGTCCTTTCCTTCCCTGTCGCCTGCCGGGCCGATGGCGGGTCCCCAGGACGCTCCGGCCCCGGGGAATCCGGAGCAGGCCGGAGCGGATGAGGTCTCCCGCGGGCGCCCCCGCAGCGGGCGCGGGCGTCCGGCTCGCCCCGGGAACCCGGATCCCTCCCCTTTCCGGGGATCTTGGCCTCTCCCGCCGCGGGGGCGGCGCCAGGGAGGGCGGGTCCCGGCCCCCCCGGCTCACGCCGTACGGGGACGCGGCGACGGCTGTCCGGTGCCGCGGGTGCGGCGCACTGCCCGACGAACAGCCGGACCGACGCTAGACGGGACCGCCTTCGATTCCCAAACAAAACAGGGGTTTTGTAGCACAAACCACAGGGCAGAGGGCACAGTATCCTTCATTTCGGACGCAAGCCGCACAACTTCGGACAACTTCGAAGCAATTCCGAAGAACCAGGGGCCCTGGAGGCGTCTCCGCCTCCAGGGCCCCGCGCGCATGCCGTTGCCCGGCGTTACTCGGCCGCCACCACGGTGACGGGACCGATGCCGAGCGCCTCGACGGGCTCCTTGATCTGCGCGGCGTCACCGACGAGGACGGTCACCAGCCGGTCCACCGGGAAGGCGCTGACGACGGCCGCGGTGGCCTCCACCGTGCCGGTGGCGGCGAGCTGCTGATAGAGCGTCGCCTGGTAGTCGTCGGGCAGGTGCTGCTCGACCTGGTCGGCCAGCGTGCTCGCCACGGCGGCCGCCGTCTCGTACTTCAGCGGCGCCACCCCGACGAGGTTCTGCACGGCGACGTCCCGCTCGGCGTCGGTCAGCCCCTCGGCGGCGAGCTTGCGCAGCACCGTGAAGAGGTCCTCCAGGGCCGGGCCGGTGTTCGGCGTGTCGACCGAGCCGCTGATGGCGAGCATCGCGGCGCCCGAGCCGTCGGGGGCGGAGCGCAGCACCTGGCTGAACGCCCGCACCCCGTAGGTGTAGCCCTTCTCCTCGCGCAGCACGCGGTCCAGGCGGGAGGTGAGGGTGCCGCCCAGACAGTAGGTGCCGAGCACCTGGGCGGGCCACACGCGGTCGTGCCGGTCGGGGCCGATGCGGCCGATGAGCAGCTGCGTCTGGACGGAGCCGGGCCGGTCGACGATGACCACGCGCCCGGTGTCGTCGGCGGTCACCGGCGGCACGGGCCGCGGCTGGGCGGGCATCCCCGTCCAGGCGCCCAGGGTCTCGCCCAGCAGCCCGTCCAGGTCGACGCCGGTGAGATCGCCGACGACCACGGCGGTGGTCGTGGAGGGACGCACGAGCCGGCGGTAGAAGGAGCGGACGGCCGCCGCGTCGATGGCACCGACCGTCTCCTCGGTGCCCTGACGCGGACGCGACATGCGCGAGCCGGCCGGGAACAGCTCCTTGGAGAGCTCCTTGGCGGCGCGGCGGGAGGGGTTGGCCAGCTCGTGCGGGATCTCGTCGAGCCGGTTGCGCACCAGCCGCTCGATCTCGGAGTCGGCGAAGGCGGGCGCCCTGAGGGCGTCGGCCAGCAGGCCGAGCCCCTTGGCCAGCCGGGAGGCCGGGACCTCCAGGCTGAGCCGCACACCGGGGTGGTCGGCGTGGGTGTCCAGGGTGGCGCCCGCACGCTCCAGCTCGGCGGCGAACTCCTCGGCGGAGTGCCGGTCGGTGCCCTCGGAGAAGGCCCGGGCCATGATCGTGGCGACGCCGTCCAGGCCGGGCGGCTCGGCGTCCAGGGGCGCGTTCAGCACCACCTCGACGGCGACGATCTTCTGACCGGGGCGGTGGCAGCGCAGGACCGTCAGACCGTTGTCCAGCGTCCCGCGCTCGGGCGTCGGGAACGCCCACGGCCTGGGCTCGCCCGCCTGGGGCCGGGGGTGGAACTCCATCGTGGCGAGCTCGGTCACTTCGCCGTCTCCTCGGTGTGGTCGGTGGCCGCGGTGTCGGCCCGGTCGGTGGCTGCGGTGGCGGCGGCGCCGGCGTCCTGGGCGTCGTCCGCCGCGGTGGCGGCGGTCGGCTCGTAGACGAGCACCGCGCGGTTGTCGGGACGCAGGCGGGCCCTGGCGATCTCCTGGACCTCCTCGGGGGTCACCTCAAGGACGCGGTCGACGGCGGTCAGGGCCAGCTGCGGGTCGCCGAACAGGACGGCGTACCGGCACAGTTCGTCGGCGCGGCCCGCGACCGTGCCGAGCCGGTCCAGCCACTCGCGCTCCAACTGGGCCTGGGCGCGCTCCATCTCCTCGGCCGTCGGGCCCTCCTCGGCGAACCGGGCGAGCTCCTCGTCGATGGCCGCCTCGATGACGGGGATCCCGACGTCACCGGAGGCCTTCACGTCCAGCCAGCCCATGGAGGGCGCACCGGCCAGCCGCAGCAGGCCGAAGCCGGCGGTGACGGCGGTGCGGTCGCGGCGCACCAGCCGGTTGTAGAGGCGGGAGGACTCGCCGCCGCCGAGGATGGTGAGGGCGAGGTCGGCCGCGTCGCACGCGCGCGTGCCGTCGTGCGGGAGCCGGTAGGCGGCCATCAGGGCGCGGGCCGGGACGTCCTCCTCGACGACCTCGCGCAGCTGCTCGCCGATGACCTCGGGCAGGGAGCCGTCGCGCGGCTCGGGCTTGCCGTCGTGGGACGGGATGGAGCCGAAGTACTTCTCGATCCAGGCGAGCGTCTGCTCCGGGTCGATGTCGCCGACGACCGCCAGAACGGCGTTGTTGGGGGCGTAGTACGTCCGGAAGAACTGCCGGGCGTCCTCCAGGGTGGCCGCGTCGAGGTCCTCCATGGACCCGATCGGCGTGTGGTGGTACGGGTGGCCCTCCGGGTAGGCGAGGGCGGTCAGCTTCTCGAAGGCGGTGCCGTAGGGGACGTTGTCGTAGCGCTGGCGGCGCTCGTTCTTGACGACGTCCCGCTGGTTCTCCAGGGACTCCTCGTCCAGCGCCACGAGCAGGGAGCCCATGCGGTCGGCCTCCAGCCAGAGGGCGAGCTCGAGCTGGTGGGCGGGCATGGTCTCGAAGTAGTTGGTGCGCTCGAAGCTGGTGGTGCCGTTGAGCGAGCCGCCCGCGCCCTGCACCAGCTCGAAGTGCCCGTTGCCCTTGACCTGGGCGGAGCCCTGGAACATCAGGTGCTCGAAGAGGTGTGCCAGGCCGGTGCGTCCCTTGACCTCGTGGCGCGAGCCGACGTCGTACCAGAGGCACACCGCCGCGACCGGGGTCAGGTGGTCCTCGGAGAGCACCACGCGCAGGCCGTTGGCCAGGCGGTGCTCGGTCGCTGTCAGGCCGCCGGAGCCTGCCTCGGCTGTGGCCGTGTGACCCATGGGCATGTATGTCCCTTCGATCGCGAGGGCGATTCGCGAACCGCCCGTTTCCTGCCGGTCCTGCCACTGTATGCAAGCGCGCGGATCCCTGGCGAAGTTCCCGGAGGCCGTACGCCGAGAGCGAGATCGACGGCGGGCCGGGCGGGCCGCCGGGCGTGCTCCGGGGCGCGGCGGGTGCGGTGAGCTCCGGCGGCCGCACCGGGCGGTCCGCGGCGGGGACGTCCGGCCCCGCGCACCGGCGCCCCGGTACGGTGGAGCAGAGACCGGTGGGGCGGGGGCTGATCAGGGTTGTCGGTCGGGCGTTCCACAATGGTCCGCGTCAGATCCCGTCACGCCTCACTCAGCAAGGAGCCGGCAGCGATGGCCCGCCGCAGCACGAAGACCCCGCCGCCCGACGACTCGTACGAGGAGAAGATCCTCGACATCGACGTCGTGGACGAAATGCAGGGCTCCTTTCTCGAGTACGCGTACTCGGTCATCTACTCCCGCGCCCTGCCGGACGCCCGGGACGGTCTCAAGCCGGTGCACCGCCGCATCGTCTACCAGATGAACGAGATGGGCCTGCGCCCCGACCGCGGCTACGTCAAGTGCGCCCGTGTCGTCGGCGAGGTCATGGGCAAGCTGCACCCGCACGGCGACGCGTCGATCTACGACGCCCTCGTGCGGATGGCGCAGCCCTTCTCCATGCGCGTCCCCCTGGTCGACGGCCACGGCAACTTCGGCTCGCTGGGCAACGACGACCCGCCCGCCGCCATGCGGTACACCGAGTGCCGCATGGCCGAGGCGACGTCCCTGATGACGGAGTCCATCGACGAGGACACCGTCGACTTCGTCCCCAACTACGACGGCCAGCAGCAGGAGCCGGTCGCCCTGCCGGCCGCCTTCCCCAACCTGCTGGTCAACGGCGCGTCGGGCATCGCCGTCGGCATGGCCACGAACATGCCCCCGCACAACCTCAACGAGGTCATCGCGGCCGCCCGTCATCTGATCCGCCATCCGAACGCGGACCTGGACGCCCTGATGAAGCACATCCCGGGGCCCGATCTGCCCACCGGCGGCCGGATCGTCGGGCTGTCCGGGATCAGGGACGCCTATGCGACGGGCCGCGGCACCTTCAAGATGCGTGCGACGGTCTCGGTGGAGAACGTGACGGCGCGCCGCAAGGGACTGGTCGTCACCGAGCTGCCCTTCTCCGTGGGTCCGGAGAAGGTCGTCGCCAAGATCAAGGACCTGATCAACGCGAAGAGGCTCCAGGGCATCGCCGACGTCAAGGACCTCACCGACCGCGAGCACGGCCTGCGCCTGGTCATCGAGATCAAGAACGGCTTCGTACCGGAGGCCGTCCTGGAGCAGCTCTACAAGCTGACGCCGATGGAGGAGTCCTTCGGCATCAACAACGTCGCCCTGGTCGACGGCCAGCCCGTCACGCTGGGCCTCAAGGAGCTTCTGCAGGTCTACCTCGACCACCGCTTCGAGGTCGTGCGGCGCCGCAGCGAGCACCGCCGCGGCAAGCGGCGCGACCGGCTGCACCTGGTCGAGGGCCTGCTCACCGCGCTGGTGGACATCGACGAGGTCATCCGCCTCATCCGCTCCAGCGAGAACTCCGCGCAGGCCAAGGAGCGTCTGATGGAACGCTTCTCGCTGAGCGAGGTCCAGACCCAGTACATCCTCGACACCCCGCTGCGCCGTCTGACCAAGTACGACCGCCTCGAACTGGAGGAGGAGAAGGAGCAGCTCCTCAAGGAGATCGAGCGGCTGACCCGGATCCTGGAGTCGGACGCGGAGCTGCGCAAGCTGGTCTCGAGCGAACTGGCCGCCGTCGCCAAGAAGTTCGGCACCCCCCGGCGCACGGTGCTGCTGGAGGCGCCCGACACCCGGGCCGCCTCGCTGCCGCTGCAGGTGGAGGACGCCCCGTGCCGTGTCCTGCTGTCCTCCACGGGTCTGCTGGCCCGTACGGCGAACGACGCCCCGCTGTCGCAGGACGCGGACGGCAAGCGGCACAAGCACGACGTGATCGTCTCGGCGGTCCCGGCGACCGCCCGCGGCGAGGTGGGTGTGGTGACCTCCGCCGGCCGTCTGCTGCGGGTGAACGTCATCGACCTGCCCCAGCTGCCGGAGACGGCCCCGGCGGCGAACCTCTCGGGCGGCGCGCCCCTGGCGGAGTTCGTCACCCTGCAGGACGACGAGAAGGTGCTCTGCCTGACCACGCTGAGCGAGTCGTCGCCGGGTCTGGCGCTCGGCACCGAACAGGGCGTCGTCAAGCGTGTGGTCCCCGACTACCCCGCGAACAAGGAGGAGTTGGAGGTCATCACCCTCAAGGAGGGCGACCGGATCGTCGGCGCGACCGAGCTGCGCACCGGTGAGGAGGACCTGGTCTTCATCACGGACGACGCCCAGCTGCTGCGCTACCCGGCCTCCCTGGTCCGCCCGCAGGGCCGCCCGGCCGGCGGCATGGCCGGCATCAAGCTCTCCCAGGGCGCCAAGGTCATCTCGTTCACGGCCGTCGACCCGTCCTCGGACGCGGTGGTCGTCACCGTCGCCGGTTCGCGCGGAACGCTGGACGACTCCGTGCAGACGACGTGCAAGGTCACCCCGTTCGACCAGTTCCCGCGCAAGGGCCGGGCGACCGGCGGTGTCCGCTGCCAGCGGTTCCTGAAGGGCGAGGACTGTCTGTCCTTCGCCTGGGCGGGTGCCGCGCCCGCCCGGGCCGCCCAGAAGAACGGCAGCCCGGCCGAGCTCCCGGACATCGACCCGCGCCGCGACGGCTCGGGTGTGTCGCTGCCGAAGACGGTGACCGCGGTGGCGGGTCCGGTCTAAGCCGGAGGACCCTGCGGGTACGGGTCCTCGAGGTCCGGGTCCTCGACGACCAGAGCTCCGGTGTCCGGGTCCTCCACGTCCGGGTCCCCGGAGCCCCGCACATAGCGAAGGACGCCCCACATGCCGTGCTCGTCGGCGTGCGGGGCGTCGTTCTTGCACGCCTCCAGCTCCTTGCCGAGGGTGTCCGCGTCGATGCCGGAGCCGATGAGCACGAGCCGGGTGAGGCGGGGCTCGCCGGCGGGCCAGGGCTCGGGGTAGAAGCGCAGGAACCGGCCCACGGCGTGCACGGCGTAGCGGTTGCGGGGGTCGTGGGGGCCGAAGTCGACGTATCCCTTGATCCGGTAGAGCCCGTCGGGGCGGCTGTCGAGGAACCGCATCAGCCGGCGGGGGTCGAGCGGCACGTCGGCGACGAAGGAGAGGCTGTCGTAGCCGGTGTGCAGATGCCCGTGGCCGTCGTCCCCGGTGTGCTCGGTGTGCTCGTGCAGATCGTCGAAGGACAGCTGCCCGATGCGCTCCCGGCTGGGCCTGCGGTCGAAGAGGAACTCGGGGTCGACACGGCCGTAGGAGGCCGGGACGACGGCGGCCCCGTCGGCGAGGGACCGTACGAGCCCGAGCACCCTTTCCAGGTCGGCGGCCCGGTCGGCCTTGTTGACGACGACGAGGTCGGCGAGCGCGAGATGCCGGTCGAGCTCGGGGTGCCGGGTGCGGGTGGCGTCGAACTCGGCGGCGTCGACGACCTCCACGAGCCCGCCGTAGACGACCCGGGGGTTGTCGCTGGCCAGCACCATGCGGACGAGCTGCTGGGGCTCGGCGAGTCCGCTGGCCTCGATCACGACGACGTCGATGCCGGCGGCGGGGGCGGTGAGCCGTTCGAGGTACAGGTCGAGCTCACTGGCGTCGACCGCGCAGCACAGGCAGCCGTTGCCGAGGGAGACGGTGGAGTCCCCGAGCGCTCCCGCGACCGCCATGGCGTCGATCTCGATGGCGCCGAAGTCGTTGACGATCGCACCGATACGGGTGCCGCCGCTGTGGTGGAGAAGGTGGTTGAGCAGCGTGGTCTTCCCCGAGCCGAGGAACCCGGCGAGGACGACGACGGGGATCTGCGCCAGGGCGGGGCCCGGGACCGCGCTCTGGTTCGGATTCCGGTTCGGCTGGCTCACCGTGCGACCTCTCTCACACCGATGCGTGCACCGGATCACCTCATCGGCGCACGCGGGAGGAATCGGGAAGGGACAGGAAGGACAAACGACGATCAAGGATACGAGCCGCCCGCCACCGGCCGGTTCCCGCAAGGGCGCCCGGAGCGGTTCACTCCTCCGGGCGGAGGCCGTCGGGCTCAAGTCAGGTTAGGCTCACCTGTGTGAGTATGTGCTCGACCGCTTCCCGGCAGCTCGACGAGCCGCTGGCCGCCACCGCGCCCGCGGCGACGACATGGCTGCTGCTGGAGCAGCCCGGTCCCTGGGGCGGCAAGGCGCTCACCTCGAGTCATCTGGACCCCGCTGTCGGCCGTGCACTGGAGCGGGCCGCGCGGGGCACCGGTGTCCGTGTCGCCCTCATCCGCCGTCCCGGCCACCACCCCGACCGCCGCACGGCGTCCGCACGGCAGGTGTACGCGGCCCACACCGTTCCGGGGAACACATGGCTGCACAGCGCCATGACGGCCGCTCCGGAACAGCTGCTCGACCTCGATCTCGCCGCACTGGGCCAGGGGGACCCCCACACCTTCGACGCAACGCTGCAGGGCGCGCCCCACACGGGCGATCCGCTCACCCTCGTCTGCACCAACGGCAAGCGCGACCGGTGCTGCGCCCTTCTCGGCCGGCCTCTCGCGGCCGAGCTCGCCTCCTCCGGGGTCCACGGGGTCTGGGAGATCACGCACCTGGGCGGTCACCGCTTCGCACCGACGGTCCTCGTGCTGCCGTACGGCTATGCGTACGGGCGGGCCGAGGCGCACACCGTCAAGGAGGTCCTGCACGGTGTGCGGGAGGACCGGGTGGTCCTCGAGGGCTGCCGGGGCCGTACGTCCTGGGAGCGGCCCGGGCAGGCCGCGGAGCTGGCCGTGCGGCAAGCGGTGGGCGAGTACCGGGCGGACGCGCTGGGCGTCGTCCGCACCGACGGCGCCGCGCCCCGCTGGGAGGTGACCGTCGCCCATGCCGACGGGCGTCGCTGGCAGGTGACCGTGGCCCAGGAGACCGCCCGGACGCCCCGGCCGGAGAGCTGTGGCGCGTCGGTGCTGGGCGAGCCGGCGCACATGGTCGTGGTCGCCGTTCGCGAACCGGCGGACGCCCGGCTCGTCGGCTGACGGCCCCGCCATACGGGCGAAAAGCCCGCACCCCGCCCCTCACGCCCGTCCCGCACGCCTCGACGGGTGCGACGAGCAGGTCCGGTGCCCTTGGGCGGCTCCTGGTGTCCGACGTGTCCCGGCCCGTGTTGTGCAGTGCTACGGCCGGTACGGCGGTACGGCCGCGGCCCCGGCCGTCGTCACACGGCGCCCGCTCCCGTCAGCGACCGCACCTCCGTCTCCGCGTGCTTGGCCTCGTCCGGCGGTTCGGAGGAGGTGACGGTGCCGAGCCAGCCGGCGAGGAATCCGAGCGGCACGGAGACGATGCCCGGGTTCTCCAGCGGGAAGAGCTGGAAGTCGACGCCCGGGAAGAGGGAGTCGGGGCTTCCGGAGACCACCGGGGAGAACACGACGAGCACCAGGGCGGGAATCAGTCCGCCGTAGACGGACCACACCGCGCCGCGGGTCGTGAAACCGCGCCAGAACAGCGAGTACAGCAGCACCGGAAGGTTCGCGGAGGCCGCCACGGCGAAGGCGAGCCCCACCAGGAAGGCGACATTGAGGTCGCGGGCGAGCAGACCGAGGGCGATCGCCACCACGCCGATGCCGACCGCGGCGGCACGCGCCACGGCGACCTCGCCGCGCCGCCGGGCGCCACGACGCCGCAGGGAGGCGTACAGGTCGTGGGCCACCGACGCCGAGGAGGCGAGCGTGACCCCGGCGACCACCGCGAGGATCGTGGCGAAGGCGACCGCGGCCACCACCGCGAACAGGACCGTGCCCGCCGTGGAGTCCGCGCCGCCGCCCAGGTCGAGGGCCAGCAGCGGGACCGCGGTGTTCCCGGCCGCGTTGGACTCCCGCAGGGCCTCCGGCCCGACGATCGCCGCCGCGCCGAAACCGAGGACGATCGCCATCAGGTAGAAGCCGCCGATGAGCCCGATGGACCAGATCGCCGACCGCCGGGCGGCCCGTGCGGTCGGCACGGTGTAGAAGCGGGACAGGATGTGCGGCAGCCCGGCCGTGCCGAGCACCAGCGCCAGTCCGAGGCTGACGAAGTCCAGGCGCGCGGTCAGGTCCCCGCCGTACTTCAGTCCGGGGGCCAGGAAGGCGTCGCCGTGTCCGCTGCGCTCGGCCGCGGTGAGCAGCAGGCCGTCCAGGTCGCCGTGGAACCTGACCAGGACGAGCACGGTCAGCACCACGGTTCCGCCCATCATCAGGGCCGCCTTGACGATCTGGATCCAGGTGGTGGCCCGCATCCCGCCCATCGACACATAGATCACCATCAGGGCGCCGACGCCGATGACGGTCCAGGCCCGCGCTCCCCCGCCGGTCCGGCCGAGGAGCAGCGCCACCAGGCTGCCCGCGCCCACCATCTGGGCCACCAGGTACAGCACGGAGACGGTGACCGAGGAGGTTCCCGCCGCGATCCGCACCGGCCGCTCGCTCATCCGGGACGCGACCACGTCGGCGAGCGTGAACCGTCCGCAGTTGCGGACCAGTTCGGCGACGAGGAACAGCACCACCAGCCAGGCCACGAGGAAGCCCACGACATACAGCACCCCGTCGTAGCCGAACAGCGCGATCAGCCCGGGAACGCCCAGGAAGGAGGCGGCCGACACATAGTCGCCCGCGACGGCGAAGCCGTTCTCCATGGGCGAGAACAGCCGCCCGCCCGCGTAGAACTCCTCCTCCGAGCCCTGCCGGTTGCGGCTCACCCAGGTGGTGATCCCCAGGGTGATGGCGACGAACACGCTGAACAGCAGCAGCGCCAGCGTCTGATGGTTCCCGGTCATGACACACCGTCCCGGACCCCGCGCGTCAGTTCCTGTGTGTCCCACCGCAGTTCGAGCGCCGCCCGGTCCCGGCGCAGCCGTGCGTGCCGGGCGTAGGCCCAGGCGAGGAGGAAGGTGCTGAGGAACTGTCCCAGGCCGGCCAGCATCGCCACGTTCACCGCGCCCGCCACCGGCCGCGCCATGAAGCCGGGCGCGGCCGTCGCCGTCACGACGTACGCCGCGTACCAGACGAGGAAGACGGCGACCGCCGGGACGACGAACCGCCGGTACCGGCTGCGCACCTCCTGGAACGCCGCGCTGCGCTGCACCTCGAGGTACACCTCGGCCGCCGCGGTGCCGCCGGCCGGCCCGGTCCGGCCCTCGCGGCGGGCCGCCGGCACCGGTGCGGAAGGAACCGCGGGGCCGTCCCCCTCTCCCCAGCCGGAGGCCAGGGCGTCGTACCAGGGGTCGCGATACCTCATGTCCTCCGCGCCCTCAAGGGGACGGCCGTTGCTGAACTGCATGCCCAAGGATGGACAGAACGGGAAGATCCCTGACTTCTCTTCTCCGCGCTCTTCACCCCATCAGGTGATTCGGCATGCGGCAGGCACCCCCGCACGCGAAGGCCGGCACATCGGCGTGCGTGCCGATGCGCCGGCCTGCATGCCGGTGTGACGGCCTACACGTCGATGCGCGAGCGGTCCAGCGTCGCGGCCGAGCTCGCGATGAACTCCTTGCGGGGCGCCACGTCGTTGCCCATCAGGAGCTCGAAGATCTGCTCGGCGGCCTCGAGGTCGGAGATGTTGATCCGGCGCAGGGTGCGGTAGCGCGGGTCCATGGTCGTCTCGGCCAGCTGGTCGGCGTCCATCTCGCCGAGGCCCTTGTACCGCTGGATCGTGTCCTTGTACCGGATCTTCTTGCTCTGGAACTCCAGGAGCTTCTCGCGCAGTTCGCGGTCCGAGTAGGTGTAGACGTACTTGCTCTGGCCCCTCTTCGGCTGGACCAGCTCGATGCGGTGCAGCGGCGGCACCGCGGCGAACACCCGGCCCGCCTCGACCATGGGCCGCATGTAGCGGTGGAACAGGGTCAGGAGCAGGGTCCGGATGTGGGAGCCGTCCACGTCGGCGTCGGTCATCATGATGACCTTGCCGTAGCGCGCGGCGTCCAGGTCGAAGGTCCGGCCCGACCCGGCCCCTATCACCTGGATGATCGCGCCGCACTCGGCGTTCTTCAGCATGTCCGCGACGGACGACTTCTGGACGTTGAGGATCTTGCCGCGGATCGGCAGCAGCGCCTGGAACTCGGAGTTCCGTGCCAGCTTCGCCGTACCGAGCGCCGAGTCCCCCTCGACGATGAACAGCTCGCTGCGCTCGACGTCGTCGCTGCGGCAGTCGGCGAGCTTGGCCGGCAGCGAGGAGGACTCCAGGGCCGTCTTGCGGCGCTGTGCGTCCTTGTGCTGGCGGGCGGCGATGCGCGTACGGGCGGCGGCGACGGCCTTCTCCAGCACCATGCGCGCCTGCTGTGCGGCGTCGCGCTTGGTGGACGTCAGGAACGCCTTGAGTTCCTTGGAGACGATGTTGTTCACGATGCGGCGGGCCGCCGAGGTGCCGAGGACCTCCTTGGTCTGGCCCTCGAACTGCGGCTCGGCGAGACGGACCGTGACGACCGCGGTGAGGCCCTCCAGGGCGTCGTCCTTGACGATGTCGTCCTCGGCGACGCGCAGCAGCTTCTTGGACCGCAGCACCTCGTTCAGGGTCTTGGTGACGGCCTGCTCGAAGCCCGCGACATGGGTGCCGCCCTTGGGGGTGGCGATGATGTTGACGAAGGACCGGACCGTGGTGTCGTAGCCGGTTCCCCAGCGCAGCGCGACGTCCACGCCGAGCTCACGGGTGACCTCGGTGGGCGTCATCTGGCCGCGCTCGTCGAGGACCGGGACCGTCTCCTTGAAGGTGCCCTGCCCGGTGATGCGGAGGACGTCGCAGATGGGCCGGTCGTTCGCCAGGTACTCGCAGAACTCGCTGATGCCGCCGTCGTAGCGGAAGGATTCCTCGCCCTTGCTGCCGCCCTCGCCCAGGCCGTACTCGTCGCGGACGATGATGGTCAGCCCGGGCACCAGGAAGGCCGTCTGCCGGGCGCGCTGGTGCAGGATCTCCAGGGAGAGCCTGGCGTCCTTGAGGAAGATCTGGCGGTCGGCCCAGTAGCGCACGCGCGTGCCCGTGCGCGTCTTGGGGATCTTCTTGATCTTGCGCAGACCGTTCTTGGCCTCGAACTTGCTGTCGGCCCCCTCGCCCGCGAACACACCGGGCACGCCGCGCCGGAAGCTGATGGCGTGGGTGTGGCCGTCGCGGTCCACCTCGACGTCCAGCCGGGCGGACAGGGCGTTGACCACGGAGGCGCCGACGCCGTGCAGACCGCCGGAGGCGGCGTACGAGCCGCCGCCGAACTTGCCGCCCGCGTGCAGCTTGGTCATGACGACCTCGACGCCGGACAGGCCCGTCTTGGGCTCGACGTCCACCGGGATGCCGCGGCCGTTGTCCCGCACCTCCACGGAGCCGTCGTCGTGCAGGACGACCTCGATGCGGTCGCAGTAGCCGCCGAGAGCCTCGTCGACGGAGTTGTCGATGATCTCCCACAGGCAGTGCATCAGACCACGGCTGTCGGTGGAGCCGATGTACATGCCCGGGCGCTTGCGCACGGCCTCGAGACCCTCGAGGACGAGCAGGTGCCGCGCCGTGTAGTTGGAGCTGTCCCGGTCTGCTCCTGCCAGCAGCGCTGTGGACGGCACGGACGTCTCGGCGGTCACGCGGTTCGCTCCTCGCTGAATTTCAAGTGGACCCTGATGAACTGGGGCGCGGCTTGGGTCGCCGCTCAGAGGGTACCGAGGCCTGGTAGAGCCCTTGCAACGCAACCCTCGGCAGGGGCCCAGAGTAGTAGAGAGTCGCATGCATGTTCGATGCCTCAAGGGAGTGAAGCACATATCACGTTCCCTTCAGGGGCATGAACCCTTTAGGCTCCGGGCACGTCCTCCTCAACGACCGGCAACCCCGCCGGGGAGGACTCGACCATGATCGACAGCGCGAACCCGTACGACACTTAGAAACGCAATACGGCACATTCGCCGCAAAACCGGCAGCGCCCGGCCGCCCCGGAAAGATTTCCCCGAGAAAAAGCCACGATCGGGAACGTTTGGGGCTGGTTGGATGTTGACCCTGGTACGACAGCTCGTCGAGCTAGAGAAGAGGCGACGTGACTACTGTTCTGACCCCCTCGAGCCCGCTGACGGCCGCTGATCGCTGCGACCGCTGCGGCGCCCAGGCCTACCTGCGCGTCGTCCTGCTCAGCGGCGGAGAACTGCTCTTCTGCGCCCACCACGGTCGCAAGTTCGAGCCGGAACTCAAGAAGATCGCCGCTGAGATACAGGACGAGACGGAACGTCTGACTCCCGGTGGCGCGAACGCGTCCTCCCGCGAGCGCTGACCCTTCGCCCGACGAGCCAGTCCGGCGCAGGCCGGCGAGCGGGCGGCTGCTTCTGGAAAACCAGGAGCGGCCGCCCGTCCTCATGGCCGGCGACGCCGGTCGGACCTCTTCGGGCCGCCCCGCGGCGCCCTGTCGGCGCCGACGCCCCGGACGCCCCCGCGACGCCGTCCGGGCCTAGGGCTTGTCTGGCAAATGATTTTGGTGGGGTGTGCGGAGCCAGAGGATGAGTGACGCAAGGTGGAGTCCGGCCCGGTAGCGGGCGGCCAGTTTGTCGAAGCGGGTCGCTACCGCCCGGAACTGCTTGAGCCGGGCGAAGCAGCGTTCGACGACATTGCGGGCCTTGTACAGCTCACGG
>NZ_MUME01000113.1 GCF_002155915.1 Streptomyces thermovulgaris
AGTCCGCGCGGACGCCGGCCTCGCCGAGCTGGCGGGGGGTGGGGGTGGCGCGGCCCCGCAGCAGATATCCGTCCAGGCGGACGCCGGCTCCGGCCGGGTCCTTCGGACGTCCGGGGCCCGGCGGCGCGATGCGCCGCGCGGTGAGCGCGCCCCATTTCCACCGGGTGTCGGAATCCGCGAGGACCGCCGCTCTGAGGGGTTTCTTCGCACTGGCTGGCACGCCGGAGAAGCTAGGAAGCGATTTCCAGGAACGGCCCAACCGTGCGTCAACGAAGGGTGAACAACACCCCACCGGAAATCGAACCGGCCCGTGGAATTCCCGGACGTACGCGCGGGACACCGTTTCGCCGCATGGCGTTCACCCGCCGTATCCCCGTCGGAAATTCCCGGCTCCGGACGGCCTCCTAGGATTTCGCGCGTGCCCAGACTTTCCGTGATCGTCCCGTTCTACAATGTCCGGCAATACGCCTCGGACGCCTTGGTGAGCCTTCGTGCGAACGCCCGGCCGGACTTCGAGTTCGTTCTGGTCGACGACCACTCCCAGGACGGCACCTCGGCGCTCGTGGAACGCGCCGCCGAGGAACTCTCGCAGGTCGCCCGGGTGCGCTGCATCCGCCATGAGCGGAACAAGGGGCTCGCCACCGCGCGCAACACCGGGCTGGACGCGGCACGGGGCGACTATCTGACCTTCCTGGACGGCGACGACTGGCTCGCCCCGGGACATCTGACCGACCTGGTCGCAGCCATCGAGCAGCTGGGCTGCGACTTCGTCCGCACCGATCATGTGCGGGTCACCGGCCGCGCCCGGTCCGTGCACCGGGCCCCGGTCGGCAGACGGAACGAGGTGCTGGACCCGCGGGACGCGATCCTGCCCGCCGACCGGACGACCTCGGTGGACTACCCGTACGCCTGGGCCGGCGTCTACCACCGCCGGCTGCTGGAGCGCGGCCTGCTGCACTTCACCGACGGGCTGCGCACGGCCGAGGACCGGCCGTGGATCTGGAGGCTGCACCGCGAGGCGGAGTCGTTCGCCGTGGTGGGTCTGCTGGGCGTGTTCTACCGGCGCGGGGTCGCCTCCTCCCTCACCCGGATCGGCGATGCCCGCCGGCTCGACTTCATCCGCGCCTTCGACCAGGTGCTCGAGGAGACGGCGGCGGACCGCGACGCCGGCCGGCTGCTGCCCAAGGCGGTGCGGACGTACTGCGCGGTCATCGCCCATCACCTCGCCGGCAAGGACACGTTCGAACCGGCCGTGGCCAGGCGGCTGCGGGCGATGAGCGCGGCGGCGCTCAGGCGGATGCCGCAGGACACGCTCGACGAGGTGCTGGAGGCCATGGACCTGCGCCGGGCCACCCGGCTGCGGCGGCTGCGCCGCCGGATCACCACGGCGGGGGAGGCCGCCTGATGTCCCGGACCACCCAGATCTTCTGCGCCTCGACGCCGCACGGCGCCGTCACCCTGGCGGCCGCCGCCGAGTCCGGCTGCCTCGCCCGGGCCGAGCGGCGTGTGCTGCTGGTCCTCAACGCCGCCACGATCCCGGAGGCCACTCCCTCCCTGGACGGGATGCCGGGCTTCGCGGCGCTGCGCGACCGCTTCGACGAGCTGCTGTCCTGGAACGAGGTCATCAGTCCCCTGCACCCGGCGTCCTGGACGCCGCGCCCCGACGACATCCCGCTCCTGGAGCGCCATCTGCGGCTGCTGTGGGGGCTCGGCGACGACCGTGTGGAGCTGGTCGTCGAGTCCCTCCAGGACGGCCCGGCCCTCACCGTGACCCGGCTGTTCACCGGGGCCCCCGTCCACGCCTGCGCCGAGGGCCTGACGGGCTACGGCCCCACGCCGGACAGGCTCGACCCGCTGGTCGGCACACGGGTGCGGCAGCTGCTGCACCTGGATCTGGTGCCGGGCCTGCGGCCGATGCTGCTGAGCGAGTTCGACGTGCCGGCGCGCGCGGTGCCGGCGTCCGCCTTCCTGAAGGTGGTGAAGGAGCTGTCCGGGGCCGCCGGCGAGGTGCCCGCCCCGCCGGACGGCGCCGCGCTGCTGCTCGACCCGTGCCCGTCCGCCCCCGGCCTTCTCTCCCCCGAGGAAGAGGAGGAGCTGCGCATGCGGATGCTGCGGGGGGCCGTCGCGCGCGGCCACCGCACCGTCGTCCTCGCACCGCACCCGACCGCGCCGGTTCCCTGCGGCCGTGCCCTGGAGGCGGAGGCCGGCCGGCTCGGCGCGGACCTCGTCGTCCCGGACCCGCCCGTGCTCGCCGAGGTGCTCTTCGAGCGGGCCCGGCCCGCGCTGGTCGTCGGCTGCTGCTCCACCGCGCTGTTCACGGCGTCCGTGTTCTACGGGCTGCCGGTGGCCCGCACCGGCACCGGGGAGCTTCTCGGCCGGCTGCGGCCCCACCAGGAGGGCAACCGGGTCCCGGCCGTCCTCTCCGACGCGGTGCTGCCGCCCCTGGAAGCCGGCGAGGAGGGGGCCGCCTTGGACGCCGACGCGCTGAACGACCTGGTCACCGCGCTCGGCTTCACCCTGCGGCCACGGCTCCACCCGTCCCTGCGCCCGGCCGCGGAGCGCTACCTCGCACAGCACTCCGGGCCGCACGTCCAGCGCTACTTCCCGCGCGGACGGCTCACCTCGCTGGGGCTTCCCGGCGGCGTCCCGAAGCAGCTGGCGTCCCTGTCCCGCCATCCCGCCGCGCGGCGGATGGCGCGGCGGGCCCGGGCGCTGAGGAAGGCCGTGCGGGGCTGAGGACCCGCACGGCCCACGCCGCTCCCGGCGGCCGGCGGCCGGCAGCCGCGGCGGTCGCCCGGCCGCCGCGGCGGGGCGTACGGCACACGGAGGCCCTCCGGGGAAACCGCCGGGCGGTCCCCGGCGCCTTCCGGGAAACCCGCGGACGGACACCGGACGCCCGGAATTCATCGCCGATTCGGCCAGAATTCATTTTCCCGCGCCTTGGACGACACTGCCCCCGCCGCCGCCGTCGTTAGCCTGTTCTCCATCCCCGATCTTCGAGCTTCGAGCGTGAGAGGCCCTCGTGCCGAGACTGTCCGTTGTCGTTCCCCTGCACAATGTGGGAGCGTTTGCCGAGAGCACTCTGCGCAGCCTCGCCGTCAATGCGCGCCCCGACTTCGAATTCCTGCTCGTCGACGACTGCTCCACGGACTCCACGCCGCGGACGGTCGACCGCTGGGCCGAGAGAATTCCCCGCGCCCGGGTGATCCGGCACGAGAGGAACATGGGCATAGCCCAGGCGCGCAACAGCGGTATCGACGCGGCGAACGGCGAGTTCCTCACCTTTCTGGACGGCGACGACTGGTACGGGCCGGGCCATCTCGCCGCCCTGGTGTCCGCCATGGAGGAACTGGGCTGCGACTTCGCCCGCACCGACCACGTCCGGGTCACCGGCACCGAGCGGGTGATCCGGCGGCCCCCGGCCCCGGTGCGGGGCCTCGTGATGGACCCGCGCGACGGCATAGCGCCCGCCGACACGGAGACGATGGTCGACTACCCCTTCGTCTGGGCGGGGATCTACCACCGCCGTCTCTTCGAGGACGGCGCCATGCGCTTCGCGACCGAACTGCGCACGGCCGAGGACCGGTTGTGGATCTGGCGGCTGCATCTGCGGGCCAGGACGTACGCCTCCCTCGGGCTGCACGGCGTGTTCTACCGGCGGGGCGTCGCGACCTCGCTCACCCGGATCAGGGACTCCCGTCAGCTGGACTTCATCCCGGCGTACGACATGCTGCTGCGGGACCTGCGCAAGGACCCGGAGGGCGAACGCTTCCTCCCCAAGGCCGTACGGACCTACTGCGCCATGATCGCCTTCCACCTCGGCAAGGCGAAGGAGTACGAGCCCTCGACGGCCCGGCGGCTGCGGCGTGAGGCACGGGCCGCGCTCCACCGCATGCCCGAGCAGGTGCTCGAGGAGACCCTCAGAACCATCGACAGCACCCGGAGCAGGCTGCTCGGCCGCCTGCGCGACGGGCGGAGGGCTGCCTGACCCATGCCTCGCACGACCCAGATCTTCCAGGTCTCGACCCTCTACGGAGCGGCCACCCTCGCCGCGGCGCTCGACGCGGGCCTGTTCGGCCCGCGCGACGGGGTCCGGCGCATCCTGCTGCTCTCCCACAACGCCGCCGTGCCGGAGACGGCCCTGCGTCTGGAGAGGATGCACGGCTACGCACGCCTGGCCGCCCGGTTCGACTCGGTGGCCGACTGGAACGAGGCGATCAGACCCCACCATCCCAGCACCTGGGGGCCGCGGGGGAACGACACGGTGCTGTGGCAGAGGGCGTTCCGCCTGCTGTGGGGGATCGACGCACGGGACCGGGTCGAACTCGCCGTCGAGTCGATCCAGGTGAACCCGGCCCGCGCACTGGCGGCGATCTTCTCCGAGAGCACCGTCCATGTGTACGCCGACGGCCTCATGAGTTACGGCCCGACCCGGGACAGACTGCCGCTGACCGTCGCGCGCCGCATCCGGCGGCTGCTCCATCTCGACCTGATCCCCGGTCTGAGGCCGCTGCTGCTGTCCGAGTACGGCGTCGAGCCCGAGATCGTCCCGGACGAGGCGTTCCGCGGCGTGCTCGACGAGATCTCCCGGGACGCGGCGGACGACCCCCGGCTGGCCCCCGTCCTCGCCAAGGAGCCGACGGCCGTGCTCCTGGGCCAGTACCTGGCGGCGCTCGGCATTCTGAGCGCGCAGGAGGAGGAGGACCTCCATGTCCGCATGCTCACCGGGGCCGTGCGCGCCGGGCACCGGTCCGTGGTCTTCAAGCCCCATCCGACGGCCCCCGCCGGCTACTCGGAGGCGCTGGGCAGGGCGGCGGCGGACGCGGGCGTCCGGCTCACCGTGCTGGACGCACCGCTGCTGGCCGAGACGCTGTACCACCACTGCCGTCCCGCGCTGGTCGCCGGCTGTTTCTCGACGGCGATGGTGACCGCCTCCGCCTACTACGGCGTGCCCGTGGCCCGGGTGGGGACCGCGCTGGTGATGGAGCGTCTCACTCCCTACCCGAACAGCAACCGCGTCCCCCTGGCCGTGATCGACCACCTGGTGCCCGACCTGGAGCGCGCGGAGGCCCCGGCCCTGGTCGGCGCGGCTCCCGACACCTTGCCGCCGCTGGTCCGGGCGATCGGTTTCTGCATGCAGCCCGGGACGTATCCGGGGCTGCGGGAGCCGACGGCGAACTGGCTGCGGCGCCATCTGGCCGACTGCCCCGCCCCCTACTTCCCCGCATCGCGTCTGGCCGAGCTCGGCCTTCCCGGCAGCCGCCCCCGGGCACGCGCGAGGGTCCGGGTGGACCGTTCCCTGCGCAGGGTGCGCAGAGCGGTACGGCGCGCCTCCCGGAAGAGGTGAGGCGTGCCCCGGAAGGGGCGACCCATGACAGGGACGACGCGGGAGCGGAGCCCGTGGCGGCGCCCGGCCGGTGGGCCGGGCGCCGCCGCGTCCCACCGGTGCACCCGCTTCCCGGCAGACGACCGGTGCACTCCCCCCGTCCCGGGCGGCCCCGCGGCCGCCCTCACACGCTCACGCGGTCACCCGGCCGTCCGGGCACACGGTCACGCGCTCGCCAGCGACAGCTTCACCGCGAAGCCCAGGAACAGGGCGCCCGCCGCCGAGGTCGCCCCCGCCGACAGGAGCCTGCGGCGGCGGAAGGCGGCGGCGAGCCTCGTACCGCTGAAGATCAGAAGGCTGAGGTAGAGGAAGCTGGCCAGCTGGAGCAAGGCGCCGAGGACGACGAAGGAGAGGGCCGGGTAGGGGTAGGCCGGGTCGACGAACTGCACGAAGAAGGCGACGACGAACAGGATCGCCTTGGGGTTGACCAGGCTGATGACCAGCGCCCGGCGGAACGGCCGCTCCCCGGCGGCCTCCCGTGTGGTCTCCCCGGGGGCCTGCGCCTCCTCCAGGGCCCGCTCCCGGCGGGTGCGCCACATCTCCCGGGCGGCCCGCAGCATCCCGACCGCGATCCACGCCAGATATCCGGCACCGGCGTACTTCACGATGCCGAACAGCACGGGGTTCGCCTTCAGCAGGGAGGCGGCCCCGGCCGCCCCCAGCGTCATGAGCACGGTGTCCCCGCACCAGACCCCCGCCGCGGCCGTGTACCCGGCGCGGACGCCCCGCCGGGCGGCGACGGAGAGCACATAGAGCGAGTTGGGCCCGGGCAGCAGGACGATGAGGACGAGTCCCGCCAGATAGGTGGGCAGGTGCACGACGCCGAACATGGCAAGGAGTGTCGCACGGCGGACACGGCACCCCGGGTCCGGGCTTCCCGCCAGAAACCCTCCCCGGGCGGGCCCCGGGCGGGCGGCCACGGCCCTTCGCGGGACGCGCCGCCCCGGCACGTGCGGGGGGCATCTCGCCCGGTACGGGTCAGAACGTGTCGTTCGGCACGTGGGTCCCCCAGACCTCCCGCAGCGCGTTGCACACCTCGCCCACCGTCGCCCGCGCCCGCAGGGCCTCCCTCATCGGGTACAGGACGTTGTCCTCGCCCGCGGCGGCCTTCCTCAGGGCGGACAGGGCCGTCTCGACCGCCGTCCGGTCGCGCTCGGCGCGCAGCCTGGCCAGGCGTTCGGCCTGCCGGATCTCGATGGCCGGGTCGACGCGGAGCGGCTCGTACGGCTCCTCCTCGTCCAGCTGGAAGCGGTTGACTCCGACGACCACGCGCTCGCCGGAGTCGGTCTCCTGGGCGATGCGGTAGGCGTTGCGCTCGATCTCCTGCTTCTGGAAGCCGCGCTCGATGGCGTTGACCGCGCCGCCGAGCTCCTCGACCTTCCGCATCAGCTCCAGCGCCGCCTCCTCGACGTCGTCGGTCATCCGCTCGACGGCGTACGACCCGGCGAAGGGGTCGACGGTGGCGGTCACATCGGTCTCGTGGGCCAGGACCTGCTGCGTGCGCAGGGCCAGACGCGCGGACTTGTCCGTGGGCAGCGCGATCGCCTCGTCGAAGGCGTTGGTGTGCAGCGACTGGGTGCCGCCGAGCACGGCCGCCAGGCCCTGGACGGCGACACGGACCAGGTTCACCTCCGGCTGCTGGGCCGTCAGCTGCACCCCCGCCGTCTGCGTGTGGAAGCGCAGCATCATCGACTTGGGGTTCCGCGCGCCGAACTCCTCCTTCATCACCCGCGCCCAGATCCGGCGGGCCGCGCGGAACTTGGCGACCTCCTCCAGGATCGTGGTGCGGGCGACGAAGAAGAAGGACAGACGGGGCGCGAAGTCGTCGACGTCCATGCCGGCCGCGACCGCCGTGCGCACGTACTCGATGCCGTTCGCCAGCGTGAAGGCGATCTCCTGCGCGGGCGAGGCACCGGCCTCGGCCATGTGGTAGCCGGAGATCGAGATGGTGTTCCACTTCGGGATCTCGGCCCGGCAGTACTTGAAGATGTCCGCGATCAGCCGCAGCGAGGGCTTGGGCGGGAAGATGTACGTCCCGCGCGCGATGTACTCCTTCAGCACGTCGTTCTGGATCGTGCCCGTGAGCCTGTCCGCCGTCACGCCCTGCTCCTCCGCCACCAGCTGGTACAGGAGCAGCAGCAGTGCGGCCGGGGCGTTGATCGTCATCGACGTCGACACCTTGTCCAGCGGGATCCCGTCGAACAGCACCCGCATGTCGTCGATGGAGTCGATGGCCACGCCCACCTTGCCGACCTCGCCGTGCGCGATCGGCGCGTCGGAGTCGTGCCCCATCTGGGTGGGCAGGTCGAAGGCGACGGACAGGCCCATGGTGCCCGCCTCGATCAGCTGCTTGTAGCGGGCGTTGGACTCCGTGGCCGTGCCGAAGCCGGCGTACTGGCGCATGGTCCAGGGGCGGCCGGTGTACATCGTGGGGTACACACCGCGGGTGAACGGGTACGCCCCCGGCTCCCCCAGCTTCTCCGCCGGGTCCCAGTCCTTGAGGGCGTCCGGCCCGTAGACCGGCTCGATGGGCAGTCCGGACTCCGACTCGCGCGCCATGGTGTGTGCCTCCCCGTCCTGGTTCTCCCGCTTGCCCGTCAGTCGCTCACCAGTTGCTCACCGGTCCGGTCGACCCTCGCCACGGACTGTAGCGGCGGCCGTGCTCCGGGTGGAGCGCCCCACGCTGGGACCTTGCTCACAGCCTTGCGCACATCCGTCGAGCTCTCCTCGAGCTCCCGACAGGCTCCTGGTGAGCCGTTCCCGTCGTCCGTCCCGGTGTCGTCCGCCTCCCACCCTGCCCCGTGGTTCGTCGTCCGGCATGTGTGGGGAGACATCCGGTGTACCGCCGGGGAGGGACACCGGGGAGGCAGCGGGGGGCGCCATGCGGACCGGGGGCAGGAGAAGAGCGGTCGCCGCCGTCGCGGTCGCGGTCCTGGCCGCGGTGGGCGGCTGCACGATGCAGCCTCCGGGCCCGGACGGCACGTACGGCTCCCCCGTGCACGTCACGGTCCCGTCCTCCCGGCCGTCCGCCGGTCCCGGCGGGGGCGCGGGGGCGGCCCGGAGTCCGGGCCCGGTCCCGCCCCGCACCGTCGCGCAGGTCCTGTGGGCCCCGGGCGACAGCGGCCCCGGGGTGCGGGAACTCCAGGCCCGGCTGCGCCAGGTCGACTGGCTGCACGACGGACCCACCGGGTTCTACGACGATCTGACGGAGCGGGCCGTCCGGGGCTTCCAGGGCAAGCGCGGGCTGCCGCGGACCGGGCGGACCGACACGGTCACCTGGCAGCGGCTGCTGGGGATGACGCGGGAGCCGGGCAAGTGGGAGCTGTACCGGATGGGCGGGCAGCCGGCCGGCCCGCCCGATCCGCGCTGTCTGACCGGCCGGGTGCTGTGCATCGACAAGACCAGCCGGACCCTGCGCTGGATGATCGGCGGGCGGACGGTCTCGACGATGGCGGTGCGGTTCGGCACCTCGTCCGCACCCACCCGGGAGGGTGTGTTCCGCGTCTACTGGAAATCACGGCACCACGTGTCGACGCTCTATCACGCCCCGATGCCGTACGCCCTGTTCTTCAGCGGCGGCCAGGCCGTGCACTACTCCTACGACTTCGCGGCCCGCGGCTACGCGGGAGGCTCGCACGGGTGCGTCAACGTACGGGACGAGGCGGCCATGGCACAGCTGTTCGCCCAGGTGCGGGTCGGCGACAAGGTCGTCGTGCACTGGTGAGGACGGCGGCGGGGAGCAGCGGAAACGGCGGGGAACAGGGCGCGGGCGGGACCGGGGGAACGTGTCCCACCCGCGCCGATGCACGAGCCGCGGGTACGGGGGGAACCCCGGCTCGGTGCGACAGCCGATGACCAGTCGGCTCACTCCTTACTGCGCGGCGGCCGCCAAAAACGTCACACCTTGCCGGAAGAAAGTCGCATGGATGACAAAACCGCAGGTCACAAGGGGGCGCCGGACAACGCGTGACTGTGCGGCCCCGGGGCGGGAGCCATGGACGGAAGGGCCACGCCCCGTGCGCGGGGACGGTCGTCCCCCTGGCCGCCCCGCTGCCTGCCCTTGCCGTCTCCGGGGCCGTCCCCGGGACCGTCCCCGGGACCGCCTCTGCGACCGCCCTCGTCCTCGCCCCGGCCGCCCGGGCCCTTCCGGTCGCCCTGATCGCCCTGCTCGCCCTGGCCGCCGCGGCCCTTCTGGCCGCCCTTGCCCTCACGGCCGCCGTCGTGGTCCTTGTCCCGGTTCCCGCCGTCGGTGTCGCCGGCCCGGCCGTCGGCCGACTTCAGGACGCCCTTGCAGTACTTCCACACCTGCGCGGAGCCGCCGGCCGCCTCCTTCAGGGCGTGCTTGCGGTCGGCGCCCAGGCTTCTGCCGTCGTGCAGATCACGGCAGGCCGAGACCAGACGGCCCCGCCGGTCCGCGGCGCCGTCCCGGGCGCCGCCGGGGCCCGCGGCGCCACGGCCGGGGGTGACGCCGGAGGCGGCCTCGGAGGTGGCGGCGGAGTCGCCCTCGGTGTCCTGGGCGTCGCCGTCCGAGGTGCCGGCCGTGGCGCCACCGGGTGCCGCCGTGTCCGGGCCACCGCTCGCGGTGCCGCCGGAGGAGGACGGGCCCGGCGAGCGTCCGGGGGTCGCCCCGGCCGGGGCGGAGACCCGGGGCGCGGTCNNCGGCGGCCAGCACGGCCGACAGCGCGAGACGTACCGGACGGGTCCAGCGCGCACGCCCGGCACGCGCGCGCTCGCCCGCGCTCCGCACGGACGTGCCGATGCGGACGAGCCCCGCGTCGACGGGACCGGCGGACGTGTCACGGGCCGCGGCCCCCGTGCCGGCCCGCTTCGCCGCCCGCTCCGCGCGTGCCGTGCGGAAGGCGGCCAGCGCGGCGGCCTCACCGGGCAGTTCGGCGTCGGCCGGGGCGGGAGGGGACAGCTCGGCGGAGAGGGCCCCGAGTGCCTCGGCGAGCCGTTCGGCCTGGTCCTGGACGGTGGCGTCGACGGTGTCCAGGCGCTCTCCGCGCAGAAGCCGCTCCGCTGTGTCGCGGTCCAGCCACCTGTACTGCTCGTCGGCCATCACATGCCCTTCTGCGTCCGGGCGCGTATTTGCGTCACACCGGCGGACGTCACCGCCCGGCCCCGCGGTTTCCGCTGCGGCGGCAGCGCGTCGAGCGTGCGGGGGAGTTCCGGATCGTCGCCGAGCAGCTCCGCGAGCCGTTTCAGACCGCGGTGCGCGGCCGTGCGCACGGCACCGGGCCGCTTGCCGAGCGTCTCGGCGGCGGCCTTGGCGTCCAGGCCCATGACCACGCGCAGGACGACGGCCTCGGCCTGGTCCTGCGGGAGCCGGGCGATGAGCGAGAGGGTGCTGCCGGTGGCCAGCGCCTCCATGGCCTCGCCCGCGGTGTCGGACTGCGCGGGCCGGCCGGCCAGTTCCGTTTCGTCGCCGCCGATCACCGGGCGGCGTCCGCGCATCCGGATGTGGTCGAGCGCGCGGTTGCGGGCGATCCGGGCGGCCCAGCCGCGGAAGCGGTCGGCGTCCCCGCTGAAGCGCTCGAGGTCGCGGGCGATCTGCAGCCAGGCCTCGGACGTCACGTCCTCGGCGTCCGAGTCGCCGACCAGCGTGCGCACGTATCCGAGCAGCCGCGGATGCACGGCGCGGTACACAGTCCGGAACGCGGTCTCGTCCCCGTCCTGTGCCGCAAGCACCGCGGCGGTCAGCTCCGCGTCGTCCCCCTGCACGTGGTTCCTCAAGTGATCGAGTGAATCGTTGCGGCAGTGCGGCCGCCGACGGTTCGCGGCGCTCATGCCCGTCCCCCACCCGATGCGGCGGCACGCCGGGGCCGGAAACCGTCTGTCGTCCATGACGGTACAACGCGCAACCGGACCGGGTGAGAGCGAGGTGTGACGGAAAGCGTACGCACGGCGCTGTAGGGAGTACGGGCCGCCGCACGGCCCGCACCGCGCGGCAGCCGGGGTCTCTCCTGTGGGGGGTGGCGGCCCCGGCTGTCGCCGCGGTTCGCCCTGGCGGGGCCTATCCGGCCGGCCGGCCCCCTCGCCCCTCTCGTGCGCCCCGTGTCCCCTGTGTCCCTCGTGCTTCCCCGTCGCTTCCCGCTCCGAGCTCCCGGGCCAGCCGTTTCAGTCCCCGGTGGGCGGCGGTGCGCACCGCGCCGGGCCGCTTGCCGAGGACGCGTGCCGCGGCGGGGCCGTCGAGGCCGACGACCACCCGGAGCAGCACGGCCTCGGCCTGGTCGCGGGGCAGCCGCCCCAGAAGCGCGAGGGCCTGCTCGGTGGTGATGGACTCCAGGGCCTGGTCGTGGGTGCTGTGCGGGCCGGGCAGCTCCAGGACGTCCTGTTCGAGCGCGGTGCCCCGGGGCCGTGCGCGCTGCCGGCGCAGATGGTCGAGCGCCCGGTGCCGGGCGATGGTCGCCGTCCAGCCGCGGAAGCCCGCCCCGTCGCCCCGGAACCGGCCGAGGTCGCGGGCGATCTCCAGCCAGGCGTCCGACGCCACGTCCTCGGCGTCGTCCCCGACGAGTCCGCGCAGATATCCGAGCAGTCCGGGCTGCACGATCCGGTACGCGACCGCGAAGGCCTCCTCGTCGCCCTCCTGGGCCCGTGCGACGGCCTCACCCAGCTCCCCGTCGTACGCCTGCGCGCGACGGGGTTCCCCTCCCTGGCCCAAGAACCGTCCTCGTCCGTAGCGAGTCCCCGGACATGCGCACCCCTGCGCGTCCGGTCGTGTCCACGTCCCCCACGGTCATCAGCGTCGGCTTCCGCGGAAACGTCACAGCTCGTCAGAGGCCCTTTGCGCGCACATCGTTCCCCGCTCGCCCGGGACGCCCCGGCACGGCGGCCGCGGAAGCGGTCGCGCGGCCCCGGCCCACGGCGGCGCCGGGTCTCCTCGGCCGGGTTCCCGACCGGGCCCTCACCCGGATCCCCGGCCGTCGCTCGGAGTCGCGGGCTCGGCTCTCACCGCCGGGGTGCCCGCCGTCCGGCGCACCGGCCCGGTGACGGCGTACGGCCCGGTCCGCCGCCGGGTCGTCGTCCCGCCCCGCACCGTCCCGTCCCGTCCCGTCTCGTCCCGTCCGGAAGAGCGCGTCCTGTCCGTTCTCCCCGCTGTTCTTCTGTTCTTCCCGCCGCTCCTCCGTCGTTCCCCCCGCTGTTCCTCCCGCCGCTCTCCCGTCGTCCGCACCCGGCGCGGCACCGGTGCAGGGCTCCCGCGCCGCACCCCGGGGCGCCCCCGCGGACCACGGTCCGGGCCTCACACCCGGCTGCGGGCCCTGCGGGACACCACCGCCCGCAGGACGCGACGCCCCTCGGTGGAGACCTCCAGCGCCTGGCGGAGTCCGGCGGAGCCGTGCCCGGCCAGCAGTTCCAGGACGGTGATCTGCCGGCGCAGCTCGGCGGCGACGAGCGGCGAGGCGTCCTCCGTACGGCCCTCGCGGCAGGAGTCGACCGATGTCGTGTCCTCGGCCGGGTCCAGGAGCCGGTGGATCTGGAGCGAGGCGACCGAGCAGGCGTCCGCCCACTGCCGCACCTCGGGAGCGGACCGGGTGGCCGGCGCGGCGTCCAGCATCCGGCGGGCCAGCTGCGCGGCCTCGTCCTCGGCGGCCCCGCCCTCGGCGGCCGCCTCCCCGTCGGCCGCCTCCAGCGCCTCGCGCACCTGCTGGAGCCGTTCGGCCCAGTCGCCCTCGGAGGAACCGTCGGCGAGGCTTCCCCACAGGGGCCGCAGCACCTCGTCGTCGCCGCCGAGCAGCGGTATGCACCGATCCAAACAAGCCAGCCCGCTGGCGGCCAGTCCGCGCTCGTCGGCCTGCGCGATCAGTTCCACCAGGCTCATTTCCGCCTCCTTGTGGGACCCCGACCCCTACGGAGCCCGCACTCTCCCTCACGGTGTGCAATCGCCCGGTAGTGTCACACGGCGATCACGCACAGTCGAGACAGAGAGCGGTAACGGCGGAGGAAAAGATTCCGGCCACGCGCGGTGCAGAGGGGTTTCAGCCAGTCGTGCCGCCGGGGCCGCGTCAGCCCAGCCGGTCCGCCAGCGCCTTGAACTCCGCCCAGGACAGCTCCGGCCTGCCGGGGTTCCACAGCTTCTGGATCGTCGCCCGCAGCGGCATGCGGATGCCGGCCGCCACCTGGTCCTGGGTCTGGGAGTCCGCGAGGTCGCACCACACGGCGAACGAGCCGCCCAGGATCTGCGCGTCGTACCGTGCGGGCACCGCCTCGGTGCCGCGCAGCACGCGCGGGGTCCACTGTTCGTAGATCCGTTCCCCGGTCGGGTAGACGAAGGCATTCGGCTCGCCGAGGACGTAGTACAGGAACTCGTCGTTGTAGTTGAGGACCTTGCGGCCGGCGGAGAGGTACTCGACCGGCCGGCGGGCGCCTATCTCCTTGCCGGTCCAGTAGGCGGCCACGATGTCCTCCGCGGGCCGTACGGAGGTGTTCCGGAAGAAGCCGTCGTTCCACGCGCGCGGGGTGCGGTTGTTCCTGCGGACGGTGGCGGCGCGGTCGTTCAGCCAGCCCGTCGCCAGGTCGGCCACGGTGCCGCCGGGGCCGTGGGCCTTCCTCGCGGCGGCGGCCAGCTGCGGGTAGGACGCCTCGGGGTCGCGCACGGTCAGCGCCTGGTACTCGTCGCCGCCGAGGTGCCACTGGCTGCCGGGGAAGAGGTCCGCGTACTCGTCGAGCAGGTCGTCGACGATCCGGGCGGCCTGCTCCTTGGAGATGTCGATCGCGCCCCGGGTCGCCACGCCCTGCGCGTTGCGCAGCTGCAGCTCGGGGTGGGCGGCGAGCACCGCTCCCAGGTGGCCGGGCGAGTCGATCTCGGGGACGACGGTGATGTGCCGGCTGGCGGCGAGGTCGACGATCCGCTTGACCTCGGCCTTGGTGAGGTGGTTCCGGGAGACGACCTCCGGGTGCGTGTCGGACTGGATGCGGAAGCCCTGGTCGTCGGAGAAGTGCAGGCCCAGCTCGTTGAACTTCAGATCGCCCAGTTCGCGGATGCGGTCCTCGATCCAGTCGGCCGTGAACGGCTTGCGGGCGATGTCCAGCATGAAGCCGCGCCGCGGCTTGGCCGGCATGTCGTTCACGACGCCCTCGGGGGCCGTACCGCCGCCGCGCACCGCCTGCTTCAGGGTGCGGGTGCCGTAGAAGACGCCCGCGTCGGCCGGTCCCTCGATGGTCACCCGGCCGTCGCGCACGGTCATGGTGTACGACTCCGGGCTCCCGCCCCCGCCGAGCGCCAGCCGCAGGTCGCCGGAGCGCACGTCCTTCCTCTGCCCGGCGTACGTCAGGCCGAGTTCGCCCGCGATCAGCTTCCCCTCGTCGGCCAGGGAGGCGTGGTCCACCACCACCCGGGCGCCCCGGGCCGGCCGCCAGCCGGGGCCGCGGGCCGGGGTGTGGGAGCGCACGGCGGGAATGGTCCGCGGACGGGTCCTCGACG
>NZ_MUME01000114.1 GCF_002155915.1 Streptomyces thermovulgaris
CCCGGCCGGCCGGGAGCTGTTCAGGCGCTACCACGCCGCCGCCGTCGAGGTCCCCGGCCCCGAGGTCGACGCCCTGGCCGGCCTCACCCGGGAACTGGGCTGCCACGCCGTGGTCGGCGCGGTCGAACGGCAGCGCGGCACCCTGTACTGCGTGGCGCTCTTCTTCGGGCCGGACGGCTATCTGGGCCTGCACCGCAAGCTGATGCCGACCGCTGCCGAACGCTATCTGTGGGGGCAGGGCGACGGCTCCACCCTGCCGGTCGTCGACACCGGCACGGCCCGCCTCGGCGCGGCCATATGCTGGGAGAACTACATGCCCCTGTTCCGCACGGCGATGTACGCCAAGGGCGTCGACCTGTGGTGCGCGCCGACCGTCGACGACCGCGACGCCTGGCAGGCCACCATGCGGCACATCGCGCTGGAGGGCCGCTGCTTCGTCCTCGGCGCCGGCCAGTACCTGCGCCGTGACGCCCTGCCCGCCGATCTCCACCCCGTCCAGGGAGATGCGCCCGACACCGTGCTGATCGGCGGCGGCTCCGTGATCGTCTCACCGCTCGGCGAGGTCCTGGCCGGACCGCTGCGCGACGGCGAGGGCATCCTGAGCGCCGAGCTCGACCTCGACGACCTGGCCCGTGCCCGCTTCGACTTCGACCCGACCGGTCACTACGCCCGCCCGGACATCTTCACTCTCCGGGTGGACGAGTCCGCCCGCACCACCGTGACCAAGGCCGGCGGCCCCGCCGGGGACGGACGGTGAGGTGCTGCCGGACGGTCCGGCACGGCGGAGGCGGGGGCGCGGCTCACCCGCCTTCCCGTTCCCCCTCTCTTCCTCTTCCTTTTCCTTCCCTTTTCCTTCCCCGGCGGGTTCCTCGCCGGGGAAGGCCCGCCGGGGAAGGCCCTCGCCTCCTCCGGCGGGTTCCTCGCTCCGGCGGCCTCTCCCGCGGGCTCGCTCCCCCTGAACGCCTCGCGGCCGTCAGCCGATCACCGCCGCGCGCACACAGAGCACGTCCGGCAGATGCGAGGCCAGCAGCCGCCAGCTGTCGCCGTCGTCCGCCGACGCGTACACCTCGCCGTTGCGGTTGCCGAAGTACACGCCCGCCGGGTCCGCGTCGTCGGTGCACAGCGCGTCGCGCAGCACCGTGCCGTAGTGGTCCTCGTCCGGCAGACCCGCCGTGAGCGGCTCCCAGCTCCTGCCCGCGTCCGCGGTGCGGAACACCCGGCACCGGCGGCCGGCGGGCACCCGGTCCATGTCCGCGTTGACGGGGAAGACGTACGCCGTGTCCCCGCGGTGCGGATGGGCGGTCACGGCGAAGCCGAACGTCGACGGCAGGCCCTCGCCGATGTCCGTCCAGTGCCCGCCCCCGTCGTCGCTGCGGTACACCCCCCAGTGGTTCTGCAGATACAGCCGGTCCGGGTTCCGCGCGTCCTGCGCGATCTTGTGGACGCACTGGCCGAACTCCGGGTTCGGATCCGGCAGGAACACCGCGGACACACCGGAGTTGGACGGCGCCCAGCTCGCCCCGCCGTCGGAGGTGCGGAACACGCCCGCGGCGGAGACGGCGACCGTGACCGCCTTCGCGTCGCGCCGGTTTGTCACCACGGTGTGCAGGCCCTCACCGCCGCCGCCCGGCGTCCACTTCGACCGGGTGGGGTGCTCCCACAGCGGACGGACCAGTGCGAAGCTCTCGCCCCGGTCCTCGGAGCGGTACAGCGCGGCCGGTTCCGTGCCCGCGTACACCACGTCCGGTTCCGCGGCCGCCGGGTGCAGCTGCCACACCCGCTCCAGTGAGGCGCCCGTGTCCGGGGGGAACCTCACCGCGGGCCGGGCCGGTTCGGTCCATGTGCGGCCCAGGTCGTCGGAGTGGAACACCGACGGCCCCCAGTGCGCGCTGTCGCCGCCGGCCAGCAGCCGCGGAACGGCACCGCGGGTGTCGACGGCGACCGAGTACACGGCCTGCGCGTTGAAGTACGGGCTGTCGTCGAACTCCCAGGCGCCGCCGCGCCGCCGTCCGAGGAACAGACCCTTGCGCGTGCCCACGGCGAGCAGGACCTCGGTCATGCCGATCACCTCCGCGAGGTCTTCGTCCGGACTTCTTCGTCCCGGACGTCGGCCAGTGTGCACCCTGCCGCTGACAGTCACGTCCAAGGCGGCGTCGTCGCAGGTCACCACGGCATGGTCGGGACTGCGCCGGCCCCTGTGCGCCTCCCGGCAGTCCCGTCCGGACGCCGGGACGGGCCTCGTCGTTGAGCACCGGGGAGCCGTCCTTCGTACGGATGGAAGGGCTGGCCGGCAGGCCCATCGGCCCGTGAGGAGGAGGCCGTCGATGGCGTTTGGTGGTGCGAGGGCGTGGCTGTGGCGGTGGCGCCGCAATCCGCTCAGACGCCGCATCGACACGGTGGAGGCCTGGGTGCTGCTGGGCACCTGGGTCCTCACCGTTCTCGCCGGGGTGCTCGCCGGCTGGACGGCGGCCCGGGAAGTGGAGCGCGGGCTGATCCAGGAGCGTCTTCAGCGGCGGCCCACGACCGCGCTGGTGACCGAGCGGGCGCCCGGCCCGCCCGCCGGGAGCAGCCGGATCCAGGTGTGGGGGAAGGTGCGCTGGACCGCCGGGGACGGCACCGAGCGCACCGGGTACGCCCGGGTGCGGGCGGGCAGTGCGGCCGGCACCCCCGTCACGGTGTGGACCGACCGCCGGGGCCGCCTGGTGGCCGAACCGGCCACGCCCGCCGCGGCCCGGGCCCGGGCCGCGGCGACCGGCACGCTGGTGGGCGCGGGCGCCGCCGTCGTCCCCCTCGCCGCGGGCCGCGTCCTGCGCGTCTGCCTGGAGCGCCGCCGCATGGCCCGGTGGGACGCCGAGTGGGCCCGTCTCGGCCCGCTGTGGGGCCGCACCATCCGGTGAGGCCGGTGAGGCCCGTGCTGCGCCCCGGAAGGCCCTACCCCGGCAGGGACCGCTCCAGGATGGCGTCGAGGTCCGCGCCGGCCGGCAGGGTGCCGAAGGAGTGGCCCCAGTCGCCGCCGAGCCGGGTCGCGCAGAAGGCGTCGGCGACGGCGGGCGGGGCGTACCGGACCAGCAGGGACGCCTGGAGCGTCAGCGCCATCAGCTCCACCAGGCGGCGTGCGCCCACCGGTGAGGCCTCGCCCAGACCGGCCCTCAGACGGGCGGCCGCCGCGTCCAGACGGGCGTCGGCGCCCCGGGCCGCGTCGAGTTCGGCGAACAGCGCCTCCGCGGTGGCCGGCTCCCGGCTCAGCGCGCGCAGCACGTCCAGGGCGTTGACGTTCCCCGAGCCCTCCCAGATGGACAGCAGGGGCGCCTCGCGGTAGTGCCGGGGCATGCCCGAGTCCTCGACGTAGCCGTTGCCGCCCAGGCACTCCAGGGCCTCCGCGGTGAAGGCCGGACCCCGCTTGGTGACCCAGAACTTGCCCACGGCGGTCGCGATCCGCCGGAACGCCGCCTCGCTCTCCCGGTCGCCGTCCGCGCGCACCGCCCGGTCGGCCGCACCGGCCAGCCGCAGCGTGAGCGTCGTGGCGGCCTCCGACTCCAGCGCCAGGTCGGCCAGCACATTGCGCATCAGCGGCTGGTCGATCAGCGGTGCGCCGAAGGCGACCCGGTGCCGCACATGGTGGCCGGCCTCCACCAGCGTCCTGCGCATCAGCGCCGCCGACATCATCACGCAGTCCAGACGGGTGCAGTTGACCATCTCGATGATGGTCTTGACGCCCCGTCCCTCGGGCCCGACCAGCCAGGCCACGGTGTTGTCGAACTCCGGCTCGGAGGAGGCGTTGGACCGGTTGCCCAGCTTGTCCTTGAGCCGCTGGATGCGGAAGGTGTTGCGGCTGCCGTCGGGCAGCACGCGCGGCACCAGGAAGCAGGACAGCCCGCCCGGGGCCTGCGCGAGGACCAGGAAGACGTCGCACATGGGCGCCGAGGTGAACCACTTGTGCCCGCGCAGGGTGTAGACGCCCGGCTCGGCGGTCGGCGTGGCGGTCGTGGTGTTCGTCCGTACGTCGGAGCCGCCCTGCTTCTCGGTCATCCCCATGCCCGCGAGCAGTCCCCGCTTCCCGGCCGGGGGCCGCAGCCCGGGCTCGTACACCCGGCTGGTCAGCAACGGCTCGTAGACGGCGGCGAGGTCGGGCTGTGCGCGCAGGGCGGGCACGGCGGCGTACGTCATCGACGTCGGACACCCGTGCCCGGCGTCGGTGTGCCCCCACACCAGTGCGCCCGCGATGCGGGCCACATGGGCGCCGGGCCGGTCGTCCGCCCAGGGCGCGCCGGCCAGCCCCTCGGCGACCGCGGTCCGCATCAAGTGGTGCCAGCTGGGGTGGAACTCCACCTCGTCGATCCGGTTGCCGTACCGGTCGTGGGTGCGCAGCTCGGGCTCGTACCGGTTGGCCTGCTCGGCCCACTCCTGCGCCTCCTCGCCGCCCGCCAGCGCCCCGAGCCGCCGCAGGTCCGGCTCGGCCCAGCCCGCGCCCTCCCGGCGCAGGCCCTCCAGCAGCGCCGCGTCGTCGGACGCGTCGTACGGGGTCAGGGGAGGGGGCTGGTTGGTGACGGTGTGGGTGGAGGACGACGGTGCGTGCGCGAGTGTCGAGGCCATGCGGCCCATGCTGCACTGTCTCTGCGGTCGCATCAATAGTGCAACATGGCGGACGTAGAGTACGTGCCCGTGAACGCCTCCCAGGAGTCCGCCGGAATCGAGCTGCGCCCGCTGTCGGCGCGGTCGGTCGTCCTGAGCCTGCTGCTGGGCACGCACCCGCCCGAACTGCCGGTGAGGGACCTCGTGCGGGCCGTCGAACCCCTCGGGGTGGGCGGATCCACCCTGCGGGCGGCGCTCAGCCGGATGGTGGCCGCCGGAGATCTGCGGCGCTCGGACACCGTCTACGGCCTCAGCGACCGGCTGCTGGAGCGCCAGCGGCGCCAGGACGCGGCCGTGCACCCCGCCACCCGGCCCTGGGACGGGGAGTGGGAGATGGCCGTGGTGACGGCGACCGGCCGCGGGCCCGCCGAACGCGCCGATCTGCGCGCCCGGCTGACCGCCCTGAGACTCGCCGAGCTCCGCGAGGGCGTCTGGCTGCGCCCCGCCAATCTGCGCCGCCCCTGGCCCGACGACCTGGACCGGGTGATCCGGCGCTTCACCGCCCGCCCCGAGCGGTCCGCACCGGACCTGGCCGCGAGCCTGTGGCCGCTTGGGGACTGGGCGGACACCGCCCGGGCACTGCTCGCCCACCTGGCGCGCGCGGAGCGTCCCGCCGACCGCTTCACCGTCCTCGCGGCCGTCGTACGGCACCTGCTGGCCGACCCCGTCCTGCCCGCACCGCTGCTCCCCGCCGACTGGCCCGGCCCCGAGCTGCGCGCCGTGTACACCGACCACCAGCGGGAGCTGACCGAGGAGATGCTCGGCCGCGCGGGACGGTGAGGCCGCGCGGGACGGTGGACCGGTCGCCCGCCTGCCCGCCCGCGTTCCCGTCCAGGGCATCCGCGCCCGCGGCGTCGTCCTGCGCGCCGTCCGGCAGCCCTGCGGCAACGGGGGAGTGGCCCGAGGGGGAACGTCCGGTGGCGGGGGCGCGACCGGTGACGTTCCCTGGGAGAGAGCCCGAGCGGGAACGACCGGGAACGAGCGGGAACGGTCGGGAACAGTCGGGAACAGTCGGGAAAAGGATGACCGGCACGGTCGTGGGCACCCGGGCGCACGCAGGACGGTCTCGCCTCGCGAGGAGAGTCATGGCTGAGCAGAAGTCGTCATCGGCTCTTGCGGCATCGCTCCACGGCGCGGCCGCGGCGCTGCGCGGGGTGCCCGGCGCCGGGGCGGTGACCAGGCCCGCACCGGACATTGCCGCCGCGCCCCGGGAGACGGAGCCCGCGCGGGGGCGGGCCGCGACGGTCCGAAGGACCGCGAAGGACCCCGGCACGACCGCACCACCCTCCAAGGAGTGAGCCATGGCGCTCGGTCTGCTGACGGCACCGTCGGCCGCCGCCGACCGTCTCGCACGGGCGGCGGCTCCCGTGGTCGGAGCGGCCGCCGGCGCGGTGGCCGGAACCGCGCGGGCCGGTGTGCGCGGCGTGGACGCCGCCGTACGGGTCGCGCGCGTCGCCGGGAACGCGCTGCCCGGCGCGAGCCCCCACTGGCGGTCCGGCACACGGGCGCACCTCGCGCTGCGGCCCGCCGACCCGGACCGGGTGCGCCGCGCGGGCGGCATGGAACACCTGGCCCGGCATCTGGCCACGGCGCTGGCCGAGCGTCCGGACGTGCTCTTCGCCTACTGGGACCAGGGGCTCGCACGTCTGGTCGTGACCGTGGCGGAGGAGGAGGCCGCCGACCGGGTCGTGGACCACGCCTGCGAACTCGCCGCCCGGCACGGGCTGGTCCCGGGGACCGACGACCCGGAGGAGATGACGCATCCCGCCGACCCGGCCGGAGTGCGGGACGCCGCGGCCGCGCTCGCCGCCGACCTGGTGGGCATCCTCGCGTCACTCGCCGCCTCCTTCCTGCGCCTGCCGCCCTCGCCCCGCATGGTGACCGCCGTGGTGACGCTGCTGCGGGAGAACCCCGGATTCCGCGACCGGCTGGGCGCCCGGCTGGGCAAGTCCCGCATGGAACTTCTGCTGGCCTGGGCGAACGCGGCCGCGCACGGCGCCGGCCAGACCCCCACCTCGCTGATCCTGGACGGGGCGCTGCGCGTCGGTCAGCTGGCCGACACGATGGCCCGCTCGGCCGCCTTCGACGCGGTCCACGACGAGCTGTGCGCCCCCCATCGCACCAGCGTGGCCACGGACGTCTCCACCCGCCCGCCGCTGCGCATCTCGCCGGCCCAGGAGTACGC
This sequence comes from Streptomyces thermovulgaris, assembly GCF_002155915.1. Taxonomy (GTDB): domain Bacteria; phylum Actinomycetota; class Actinomycetes; order Streptomycetales; family Streptomycetaceae; genus Streptomyces; species Streptomyces thermovulgaris. The sequence continues at coordinate 6,818 of NZ_MUME01000114.1, forward strand.
CAACCACGCGTCCGCCGGCAGTCTGGCGGGCGCGCTGGCGACCCTGCTGGTCAAGCACCAGCTGTCCGAGGCGGCCGAGGCGGTGCTCGCGGGGTCGCCCAAGGCCGCGCGTTACGGACCCGCCGCCTTCCAGTGCGTCCTCGGCATGGCGCTCGCCCGGACCGGTGTCCTGGTCCGCGCCCCGGAGCGGCTGCGGCAGCTGGAGATGGCCGACACCGTCGTCCTGCACCCGAGCGCGCTGCGCACCGACGGCGGCGAGGCGGACCCGTGGGTCGAGCCGGTCCTGGACGCGGCCCGCCGGGCCGGCCTCAGGGTCGTCCTGGTGGAGGACCCGGCCCTGGAGGACTTCACCGCCCTCGCCGACCAGGTCGTGGACGCCCGGCGTCCCCTGGACGACGTGGTGTACGAGCTGCAGGGCGGGGAGGGGGCGGTCGTCACCGTCGCCCGGGTGCGGACCGCCGACGACCGCGACATCCTGGCCGGGCTGCGGGGCAGCGACGTCGCCCTCGCCCTGACGGGCCGTGACGCCGCCGTGATGTGGGACGCGGACATCATGGCCCTGCACGGACTGCCCGACGTGTGGCGGGTGCTGACCGCCGTCCCGGCCGCCCGGACGGTGGGCCGCCGGGCCCAGACCCTCGCCCGGTCCGGTGCCGCGCTGTCCGGGCTGCTCGTGGCCGTCGGCGAGGCACGGTCCAAGGTCAAGGCCAAGGGCGGGGTCGGGGCCGTGCGCCGCGCCCTGCTGCCGGGACTGCGGCACGCACCGGTCGACATCGCCGCGGCGATCGCCCTGCTGTCCGGGGCACGAGCGGCCCTCGGCGTGGCGTCGGCCCACGCCCCGCATCCGCATCCGCGGGTGCACTGGCACGAACTGGACCCGGACGAGACCCTGGAGCGGCTGGAGCACCAGCCGGAGGACGCCGTACCGAGCCCGTTCGAGCAGATCACCGAGCGGGCCGGCAGGACCGCCGGCCGGCTTCTCCGGCACCCCGCCCTCACCCCGGTCCGCTGGACCTACGACCTCGGCCGGGCCGTGCGCGGCGAGCTGCGCGACCCCCTCACCCCGGTCCTGGCCGTCGGTTCGGCGGCCTCCGCGATCCTCGGCTCCGTGACGGACGCCCTGCTCGTCGTCGGCGCCCTCGACCTGAACGCCCTGGTCGGCGGCATCCAGCGGCTGCGTGCCGAGCGGGCGCTGTCCGGGCTGCTCGCCGAACAGAAGCGGAAGGCGCGCATCGCGCCCTTCGGGAGCGGGACCCCGGAGGGCGAGACCCGCACGGTCGACGCCGGAAAGCTGCGGCCCGGCGACGTGATCGAGCTGAAGGGCGACGACGTGGTGCCCGCCGACGCCCGGCTGCTGTGGGAGGAGGGCCTGGAGGTCGACGAGTCCGCGCTGACCGGGGAGTCGCTGCCGGTGCAGAAGCAGGTCGCCCCGACCCCGCACGCGGCGGTCGCCGACCGGCGCTGCATGGTCTTCGAGGGCACGACGGTGGTGGCCGGACAGGCCCGGGCCGTCGTGGTCGACATCGGGGAGCACACCGAGGCCGCCCGTGCCGTGCACCTGGCCGCCCGCACGCCCCCGGCCGCCGGGGTGCAGGCCCGGCTGCAGGAACTCACCCGCAAGGCCCTGCCGCTGACCCTGGCGGGCGGAGCCGGGGTGACCGCTCTGGCGCTGCTGCGCGGCACCCCGATCCGCGAGGCGGTCAGCGGCGGCGTGGCGGTCGGCGTGGCCGCCGTCCCCGAGGGGCTGCCGCTGGTGGCCACGGTGGCGCAGCTGGCGGCGGCCCGGCGGCTCAGCCGCGGAGGAGTCCTGGTGCGGACCCCGCGGACGCTGGAGGCGCTGGGCCGGATGGACACCCTCTGCTTCGACAAGACCGGCACCCTCACGGAGAACCGGCTGCGGGTGGTGCGGGTCTCCGACGCCTCCGGGACGATCCACCGGGCCGGCGACGCGGAGGCCGCACCGACGCTGCGGGCCGCCGCGCGGGCCTGCCCGCGGCTGAACGGAGGCTCCGGCCGGCCGGTGCACGCCACCGACGAGGCCGTCCTGGAGGCGGCCGGCCCCGACCCGGACTGGGAGCAGCTCGAGGAACTCGGCTTCGAGGCCGCCCGCGGATACGCCGCCGCCGTCGGACACGCCCCGGACGGCCGCCGGACGCTCGTGGTCAAGGGCGCCCCCGAGACCGTCCTGCCCGCCTGCGCCGGCCTCCCGGCCCACGCCTCCGGCACCTCGCAGGAGCTGGCCGGGCGCGGCCTGAGGGTGCTGGCGGTGGCACAGCGACGGCTCGAGGAGCACGAGGACGTCGGCGACGTGCTCGAACACGACCTGCGGGAGCTGGAGTTCGTCGGACTGCTGGGGCTGTCGGACGTGCCCCGCGAGACGTCCACGGCCCTGGTGCGCGGCCTGTACGAGGAGGGCGTACGACCGGTCATGCTCACCGGGGACCACCCGCAGACCGCCCGGGCGATCGCCACCGAACTGGGCTGGCCCGAGGACACCGTCGTGGTCACCGGCGACGAACTCGCCGCCGCGGCCCGCAGGGTCCGGGCCCGCATGCTGCGGGACGCCGGAGTCGTGGCCCGGGTCGCACCCGAGCAGAAACTGCAGGTCATTGAGGCCCTGCGGGACGCGGGACGGGTGGTCGGCATGGTCGGCGACGGCGCCAACGACGCCGCGGCGATCCGCGCCGCCGACATCGGCGTCGGCATCAGCGCCCGCGGCTCGGCCGCCGCGCGCAACGCCGCCGACATCGTCCTCACCGACGACGACCTGACCGTTCTGATCGACGCGATCGGCGAGGGCCGCGCCCTGTGGCACAGCGTCGCCGACGCCATCGCCATTCTGATCGGCGGCAACGCCGGCGAGGTCGGCTTCGGTCTCCTCGGCACGCTGCTGTCGGGCACCGCGCCGCTGTCCACACGCCAGATGCTCCTGGTGAACCTGTTCACGGACCTGTTCCCGGCGATGGCGGTCGCGGTGACCCCGAAACAGGGCGGCGAGCAGGCGCAGTCGGCGGCACCGGAGGACGCGGCCGGCGGGGTCCTGGGCGACGCGCTGATCCGGCAGATCCGTCATCGCGCCCTGACCACGTGCCTGGGCGCGCTCACGGCCTGGCTGTTCGGCCGCTTCACCCCCGGCACCCACCGCCGCTCCGGCACGATGGCCCTGTGCGGGGTGGTCGGCACCCAGCTCGCCCAGACCCTGCTCGACCGCCGCGACAGCAGGCTGGTCCGGGGGACGTCCCTGGGTTCCGCGGCCGCCCTCGTCGCGCTGGTCCAGACACCCGGCGTCAGCCGTGCCCTGGGCTGCACCCCGCTCGGCCCCCTCGCCTGGACCGGCGTCCTCCTGGCGATCGCCCTGGCCCTGGCGGGCCAGCGAGTCCTGCCCCGCCTGGAGAGGACGGTCGTCCGCCTCCTGCCCGGGGACGGCTCCCCGCGGCAGAACGGGTCCCGGAGCGAGCCCCCGGAACCGGCGCGGCCCTGACGGCCCGGCGGCCACCTGCCGCCGGGGCCACGCCCCGCCGGGCGGGCCGGACGCGGCCGCGCTACGCGACCCCGCCGCGCGCCGCCGCGCGCAGGGACTCCCAGTCCGGGAGCTTGACCACCTCGCGGCCCAGGGAGGCGCCCAGAGCCGCCTCGGCCCGCTCGATCGCCTGCCAGCCCGACCACTCCACGGGCTCGACGCCCTCGGCACGCAGAACGGGGACGGAGTCGTCCGGGACCTGCCTGCGGACGAGCACGGGCACGTCCGCCAGCAGCGAGGCGACCGTCTCCTTCGCACAGGGCCGGTTGGTGCCGATGACACCCGTGGGCCCCCGCTTGATCCACCCGGCCACGTACTCGCCCGGCGCGACGGCCCCGTCGCGCAGGACGCGCCCGGCCCGGTGCGGCACCGTGCCGGTACCGGCGTCGAAGGGCAGCCCGTCCAGCGGCACTCCGCGGTAGCCCACGGAACGCAGCACCAGCTGGGCCGCGACGTCCTCGTACCGCCCCGTCCCGGTCACACCGCCGTGCCCGTCCGGCACCGTGCGCTCCAGCCGGACCGCTCCCACCCGGCCGTCCACGGCGAGCAGCTCGACGGGCCGCAGGAAGAAACGCAGCCGGATCCGGCGGGCGCCGCCCCTCGCGGGCGCCTCGGCCCAGCCGCGCAGGACCTCGATGTTGCGGCGCTGGGCGGAGGGCAGCGCCGAGGGATCCGTGTACGCCGGGTCCAGCGCCAGCTCCCGCGGATCGACGACGACGTCGGTGTCCGGCAGCAGGCCCAGCTCGCGCAGCTCCTTGGTCGTGAAGCGGGCCTGCGAGGGCCCGCGCCGGCCCACCATGTGGATCTCGGTCACCCGGCTCGCCGCGAGAGCGGCCAGCGCGCTCTCGGGCATGTCGGTGCGCCTCAGCTCGGCCGCGCCGCGGGCCAGCATGCGGGCGACGTCCACGGCGACATTGCCCACGCCGATGACGACGGCCGACCGCACACCGTGCACGAAACCGTCGTCCACGGCGTCCGGGTGGGCGCTGTACCAGGAGACGAACTCGGTCGCCGACCAGCTGCCCGGCAGGTCCTCGCCCGGGATCCCCAGACGCCGGTCGGCGGCGGCGCCCACGCAGTACACCACCGCGTGGTACAGCTCCCGCAATCGGCCGACGGACGGCCCGCCGGAGCCGCCGACGTGCACACCGCCCAGGAACCGGACCCGCTCGTGCTCCAGGATCGTGCGCAGATTGTTCTGCAGGGACTTGATCTTCTCGTGGTCCGGCGCCACGCCGTAGCGCACCAGCCCGTACGGGCACGGCAGCCGGTCGAGCACGTCGACACGCACCGAGGAGTCCTGCTGGACGAGGCCCTGAGCGGTGTAGCACCCGCTCGGCCCCGAGCCGACGACGGCGACACGCAGCACGGCGGAACTCCTTACCCCGGGGGATCGGAGGAGATCGCTGATGGCTCCAGCATCGCACCAACGGGCCCGCCGGAGGAGACCGGCGGCACGGGACCGCCCGACCGGCGGCACGGGACCGCCCGCCTGCCGCCCGACGGGCCGTGCGCCGGCCGGGGCCTCAAGGCCGGGGTCCGGCTCCAAGGCCGCAGGACCGGCTTCGAGGCCGCCGGTCCCTCCGGCCCGGACCTACTGCTGCTCCGGCGGAGGCGCCGGATCCCGGCCGGTGGCGAAGAAGCGCGACAGATCGGTGTCGCATCCGCCGGGCTGCTGTTTCTCGGGCGGCATGCCCATGTCCCAGTCCAGCCGGTAGCGCTTGAACAGTTCCGCCCGCAGTACCGGCACCGGCATCGGCGCCCCGGGCACCAGCGCCGCGTAGACGGCGCCCATCAGCAGGGCCCGCAGCATCGGGTAGTCGGTGTCGACGTCCGCCGAACCGTGCCGGGCGATGGTGTCCCGCAGAAGCTGGGCGAGCCGCTGCTGCTCCGGGCACTGCACGAAGCCCTCCTCCTGGAGGATCCCCGCCATGTGCTCCCGCATCAGCACCGGCCGGTCCCGGGCCAGCCCCAGGATCGCGTCGATGGCCCGCGCCAGCCGTTCCCGGCCGTCCTCGGTGCGCGGTTCGCGCTCCAGCGCCTCCTGGAGCGTGCGGTGCATCAGCCGGTGCACGGCGGACTGCACCAGCCGGCGCTTGCCGGGGAAGTAGTAGGAGACCAGACCGCGGGCCGCCCCCGCACGGTCGGCGATGGCGCCGAGCGTCGTCGCGTCGTACCCGCGCTCGCCGACCAGCTCGACCGCCGCCTGCAGAAGCCGTTCCCGGGAACGCCGCCGCAACTCTTCATTGGCCGAGGCGCTGCGCGGAGACATGCAAAAAAACTCCTAGGTTGACTGGACGCCAGCCAACTATACTCGTCCCCGTGCGCCGGCCCCGGCAGGGCAAGGGGGTCGGGCTGCAGTCCGTCTCGGGCGACGCGGGGGATCGTCCGAGGCGGACTTCCTGCTGCTCTCCGCCGAACCGGAATCCCGGAAAAGACCGCAGGTCATCCCCCAGATCGGCTATGTGCCGACCTCTTCTTCCCACCAGGCGTGCGTCCCGGCCCCGGGAGGCTTCCGGGAGATCAACTTCCCGGTGGGTGCTTCCGGCGGCCGCCCTCCTGACCGGCAGCCTCGACGGACGTGTCCGCGCTCAGGCCGTTCGGCGGCCGACCAGGTCGAGCACCGGCAGCAGTGCGTCGGGCCGGTCCGCGACCGGCAGGTGGTCCACGAAGTGCACGGCGCAGCCCAGGGCCGCCGCGCCGCCGTCCGCATGGCGGCTGTCGCCGACCATCAGCACGTCCTCCGGGTCGGCGCCGAGCGCCGTGCAGGCGAGTGCGAACAGACGCGGGTCCGGCTTCTGGACGCCGTGCTCGTACGACAGCACATAGGTGTCGACGTACGGATCGAGGCCGTGGGCGCGGAACACCGGACGCAGGTCCCAGCCGATGTTGCTCACCACCCCCACGCCGATCCCGCGTTCGCGCAGGGCGCGCAGCACCTCGGCCGCGTCCGGGTAGGGCGTCCAGGCCGCCGGCGTCATGTGCCGGTCGTACAGCGCGTCGTGCAACGCGGGGTCCGGCAGCGGCACTTGGCGGGAGAGCCCGGTGTACGCGGCCCGGTGCTGCTCGGCGCTGCGGTCCCGCACCTCCCACAGCCCGGCCAGTTCCCCGGGCAGCCGCACGGGGTGGGCACCGCCCGGCAGCGCCCCCGCCTCCTCCAGCGCCCGCGCCGTCGCGGCGAACTCCCGCTCCTCCAGCGCGATGTCCGCCTCGTCGAGCACGGCACGCAGCCAGGACTCGGTGGACTCGACACGGAAGAGGGTCCCGGAGAAGTCGAAGAGCACGGCGGCCATGGGGGGATCGTCGCGCATCCCGGGCGCCCCGGCCACCTGGTCGCGGAAGGCCACCGGTGGTTCCCGCGGCCGGGGCCGCCGGTCAGCCCAGCGCCCTCAGCCCCGGGACGAACGCCACCAGGACCGGGATCACCGGTACGAGCGAGGCGAGTGCCGTCAGGCGCAGTTTGCGGGCCGCCGTCATCCGGGCCGGGGGAGTGAGAAGGCGGTTCACCCGCTCGGAGACCTGGGCCCCGGAGGCGGGGCCGGGGCCGAACACACCGCGATCCTCGTTGAGTCCGACCAGGGCGAGGGCGGTCGTCAGACGGCCGAAGCGGCGCGAGGCCACGTCGTCGGCGGCGAGTTCGACCAGCCGGTGCATCTCGTCGCGGAACGCGGCGAACACCGGCACCTGGGGAAAGCCGTCCGCCAGCGCGGAGGAGCAGTGCAGCAGCCAGTCGTGCCGGGCCCGGGCGTGGCCCTGCTCATGCGCGAGGACGGCGTCCAGCTGCCGCCCCTTCAGCCGCCGCAACGCGGCCGTGGTGATGACCAGCCGGGGCGAGGGGCCGGACAGCCACCAGACGTCCGGCCGGTCGCTCTCCAGGACGACGAGCCGGTCGTTGCCGGCTTCCTCACCGGGCAACAGCGGAGCACGGGCGAGGAGTTCGGCCCGCCGGCGCCGCCGCCGCGCCCGGGCCCGCAGGATCTCGCGGACCAGCATCACCGCGCTCCACACCCCGCCGCAGGCAAGGACCACCGCGGCGGCCGGCGCCCAGGCCCCGGCCGCGCCGAACGCGTAGGCCTCCACCACTCCGCGCGGGGCCACGGCGAACACATGGTCGCGCACCTCCTGCCAGGCGGCCGCGGCGCTGAGCGTCATCGACAGCGCACAGCACAGCAGGACCGCGACGACCACGCACTGCCACACCCACAACGCCAGCACCGGTTCCCGGTCCGGCCAGTCGGCCCGGGCGAGCAGCCGGGGGGCGACGACGGCGATGAGCGCGCCGAGCAGCAACAGGACTGCGGGGACCACCATGCATGCAGCCTATGAGCGGGCGGCTGTCCATAGGTACGGCTCCGCACGGCAAAGTGACACAGACCACGGCGTCGCACCCTTGCCCGCCGCTTCGGCGGATGCCTTCTCGCACCGTCCCGCGCCGTTCCATGTCGTTTTGTGCCGTCCTGTGCCGTCGCTCGCCGTCCCTCACATGATCAGCAGCATGGCCACCATCGCCATCCCCATCGAGAGGCGGCACGCCCGCTCCAGCTCCGGCCGGTCGCCCCAGCCCGTGCCCCCGCCTGTCGTGCTCCCGGCCGCCGCCCCGGCGGGGGCCAGCCGGATGCCGGACAGCAGGACGTAGCCCGCGAAGTACAGCAGCAGCGCGCCCGTGACCAGGGGCGTCCCCGTCCCGCCGGGCATGTGGTGGGAACCGGGCGAGACGGCCATCGCCACCGACATGTAGACCATGGCCGACGCCCCCACCACGTGGTGCAGATGGCGCGGGCTGCGCCGAGCCGACCACAGTGCGTGCAGCGCCGCCGCTCCGAAGACCGCCGCGTAGGCCGACCACACCCACGCGGGAGGCGTGAACACCGCCGCCGGCACGGCCATGGCGGCCATGCCGAAGCCCATCAGCGCCTCACCGCCCGCGGTGCGGCGCTGTTCCCCGACGGTGCTGCGCATGCGCAGCAGGCAGTACGCCCCGGTCACCGTGCACAGCGCCACCAGCAGCCAGGCGGCCGCAACCGGTCCGTGCACCCCCCACCTCCCCGTTCGACCCGTTCGACGGATCCGGGCCGCCGTCGGACGGCAGACCGTCGGTCAAGCGATGCCCGCGGTCCGCGGTGCGCATACGGGCGCACAGAGGTGCACGGGGAGCATTCACCGAAGCGCAGCAGGCCGGCGCCGGGCCGCGCGAGTTTTTCACGGGGGAGAGCACCTGTGGGGCTCGTTCGTCGTGAGCGGTGCGCCCCCTGTCCCCGCCGGCACTGCTCGTCGCCGGGTTCGACGGGGGCCATGAGCCGGGCGAGCCGATCGCCGGACGGACCCGGGACACCGCCGGCGCCGCCCTGGCCGGGCTGCGGGACGCCGTCGGCGCCGCGTCCGCCGTGGCGGGCCGTCCACCCCGCCCCGGACACCGCGCCGATGAAGGTCATCGGCCGGATCGACCGCTGCGCCGCGCTGTTCGGGCAGACCGAGGACGCACCGCTGCGCCGGGCGGGTCCCGGCCTTCCCGGCCCGGTCGCCGCGATCCGCCTCGATCCGCCTCGATCACCCCGGCCGCCCGACTGCCTCGGCCGCCCCGGCCGGCGGGCTCACGGGTGCTCCTGCCCCTCCTGCCCCGCCGGGGGTTCCTGGGCGGACCGGTAGATGCCGAACGTCGCGCCCTGCGGGTCGCGCAGCACCGCGATCCGGGGGCCCTCCGGGACGACGGTGGGCTCCAGCAGGGCCTTGGCGCCGGCCCGCACCGCGACGTCCGTGGTGGCGTCGACGTCCTCCACCGCGAAGTACGGCATCCAGTGCGGCGGTATGTCGGCCGGGAACCGGCCGTGCATCGCCGTCACCCCGCCGAAGTCCTCGCCGTGCAGGCCCCACTGCGTGTACCACTCCGAGGCGTTGACGCTCCAGCCGAACACGCTCGTGTAGAAGTCCCGGGCCCTCTCGACGTTCCGGGTGGCGAGCTCCACCCAGCCCAGCGACCCGGGCCGGTTGAACACGTCGGCACCGTGGAAGTTCCGGGGCTGCCACATCTGGAAGGCCGCGCCGGACGGATCGAGCGCCACCGTGAAGCGGCCCTCGTCGTAGATCTCCACCGGCCCGTGGATCACCGTTCCGCCGGCTTCCGCGACCTTGTTCGCCGCCTCGTCGGCGTCGGCGACGCAGAACGAGACGTTCCACGCGACCGGCTGGGACTCCTGGTACAGGGGGGTGATCGCGGCGACCGCGGCGTCCCCCAGATACGCGATGGTGTAGCCGCCCGAGACCAGCCGGGGGTCGCGCCGCGTGCGCCAGCCGAAGATCTCGCCGTAGAACCGTGTGGCCGCCTCCGGATCGCTGGTCCCCAGTTCCGCCCAGCACGGTCCGCCGACCACCGGCTTGTCGAACTCCATGGCACCCTCCGGGAAGGCTCGTCCCCACCCACCAGCACGCTAGCCCCGCCCGCCGACGCGGGCCAGCGGGAACGGTCCGGCCGGTACCCGGTGCCGGATGCGCCGCCCGGACGGGCCGGTGACGCGCGCCGGGTCAGATCCCGGGCCGGAACCGCAGCGGATGGTCCGCCGGCACCTCGACGAGGACGATGGGCACGCCGTCCGGATCGGCGATCCACATCTCGATCAGCCCCCATGGCTCGCGCACCGGCGGACGGGTGATCCGCACGCCCTTGGCCCGCAGCTCCTCATGGGCGGCGGCCACGTCCTCGACCTGGAGCCAGAGCCGCACGGCGGGGGACGGCGGGGTGTCGGAGCGCCCCGAGAGCTCCAGGAAGCCGCCGCCGAGGAAGTAGACGGTGCCCCGTTCCGGCCCCGTTCCGAACTCCCGGTAGACGGCGAGGCCCAGCTGCTCCCCGTAGAAGGCACGGGAGCGTTCGGGGTCGGTGGGCCGGAGCAGTGTCCGACTGCTGAGCACATGCACCATGCACCCGGAGCCTACTGGCAGGATTGCCCCGTTCGCCGCACAACCGTGCCCCGAGCTCGAAAGGCACCCCCATGGAGACAGCCGCCACCGGACCACTGACCTTCCGCGACGCCTCGGACGCCGACGTCGACACGCTGGTGCGCCTGATCCAGTCGGCGTACCGCGGGGACGCCAGCCGGGCCGGATGGACCACCGAGGCGGACATCCTCGAAGGACAGCGGACGGACCGGGAAGGCGTGCTGGAGGTGATCAAGTCCCCCGGCAGCCGGCTGCTGATGGCCGAGCGGGACGGCCGGGTGGTCGCCTGCTGCCAGCTCGAGCGCCGCGACGACCACGCCTACTTCGGGATGTTCGCCGTCAGCCCCGGGCTGCAGGGCGCCGGTCTGGGCAAGGCGGTCCTCGCCGAGGCGGAGCGCCTGGTGCAGGAGGAGTGGGGCGCCCGGGAGATGCACATGACCGTGATCACGGTGCGCGAGGAGCTGATCGCCTGGTACGAGCGCCGCGGCTACCGCCGTACGGGAAAGACCAGCCCCTTCCCGTACGGCGACGAGCGCTTCGGCATTCCGCAGCGCGACGACCTGGAGTTCGAGCTGCTGGTCAAGGAACTGGGATGACCGGGACGGCCGGGCCGGCGGGGACGGCCGGGACGGCTACGCCGTGAAGCGGCCCGTGCGCTTGATCTCCGGGAAGTCGGTGGTCACCCCGTCCAGCTCGAACGCGCGGGCCAGCCGCAGATGCTCCGGGGTGTTCACGACCCAGGCGAAGACCCGCAGGTCCGCCCTGCGCGCGTGCTCGACGATCTCCAGGGTGAGCCGGCGGAGGTCGAGGCAGAGCGTCGCGGCGCCGGCCGCGACGGCGCGTTCGACGACATCGGTGCCGTAGTACTGGGCCACGAGCGCCGTGCGGACGCCCGGCACCAGGCGGGCGATCTCGACGAGCGCCTCGTCGTGGAACGAGGACACCTCCACCCGGGAGGTCAGGTCCCGCTGCCGCATGACCTCGCCCAGCGCACGGGCCGCGGCCACGTCCTTGATCTCCGCCTGGAGCGGAGTGCGCACGGCGTCGAGGACCTCCTCGAAGACCGGGACCCGCTCGCCGCGGCCCGCGTCCAGCGAGCGCAGCTCGGCGAGGGTCTTGTCGGCGATGGCGCCGCTGCCGTCGGTCGTGCGGTCCACCTCGGCGTCGTGCATGACGACGAGGGCGCCGTCCTTGCTCAGGTGCAGATCGAGTTCGATGACATCCAGGCCGGCCTGCTGGGCGGCGACGAAGGAACGAAGGGTGTTCTCGGGCTCGACACCCATGACTCCGCGATGACCGATGGTTAGGAAGTTCAAGGTTCAACTCGCTTCCGTCGACGGCGGCTCGGCGCGGCGCGGAGCGGAGCGGACGGACCCTGCCCGCGCGGCAGTGCCGCAGCCTAGTGGTCCGGCGCCGGGTTGGAACCCTGCGCACATGGGGCAGAGGGGTGATGGCCGGGGTGGTGCGGGGTGCACCCGCCGAAGAGATCACCCCGGTGTGGGCGAGTCGTCCGTGTGTTGACCGGTGCGGCCGCGGTCCGCACACGGCCGTCCGCGGCGGGGAACGGCGCCCGGCGGGGACGCCCGGCATGCGGAGGGCCGTGAGGAGGGCGCGGCGCCGATCGGACCGTCGCGCCGCTGATCGAACCGGCAGAACTCACGCCTCCCGGGCACCCAACAGGAAAATAAACGGTTACAGCGGGTGTGCGCGGGATATCTTCCCGAAGATCCCCTTGCTGGGAGAAACCTCGTATGTATACGGTCTCCCTACGCAAGGTTCTCCCGTGGAGGATGGGTCATGACGGAAATTCTTGTGCAGCCGGGTACGGAGGAGAAGGTTCCTTCGGTGAGCAGGGTGATTGACCACCCGGCATGGCCCGTGCTCAAGGATGCCGTGGAGCGCATCCGGCCATGGCAGGCCAAGGACGGCTCGATCGACTTCACCGCCGAGGGCGCCCCCGACCGCGCGGACGCCGAGGCCGCCGTGCGCCGCGTGATTGGCGCCGTGGAGGAGCTGTCCCCGCTGCTGCCGCATGACGCCGCCTACCACGAGGCCCTCGTGAAGGATCTGCGGCGCTGGGCCGAGGGCGGCTTCGAGGTGCCCGACTTCCTCGACTCCCTGATGGCCTTCCAGCCCGCCGCGCACCGCGAGCACGGCCGGCAGCACCTGGTCGTCTTCCCGATGTACACGCAGAACGGCAACCCGAACCGCAACCTGGAGGCGGTCGTCCTGCGCATGGTCTGGCCGGACTGGCTGGCCGAGCTCGAGCGCACCCGCTACGACAACCCGCTGTTCTGCGCCATCACCTTCGAGGACTTCACGGCCGGCTACGACACCAACTCCGCCGTGCTCTTCCCCGAGACCGTCGCCGTGCGCGAGGCGCCGGAGCAGTTCTCCTGGGGCGCCATCTTCTGCGACCGCGAGGCGGCCCGCTTCCGCAAGGTGACCGCCGCCGCCGTCGGCCTCCTCGGCCTCGAGCTGCCCGAGGACATCGCCGGGCTGATCCACGACCAGCAGCGCTGCGAGGACGCCTATGTGCTGTGGGACATGATCCACGACCGCACCCACAGCCACGGCGAGCTGCCCTTCGACCCGTTCATGATCAAGCAGCGCCAGCCGTTCTGGATGTACGGCCTGGAGGAGCTGCGCTGCGACCTCACCGCCTTCAAGGAGGCCGTGAAGCTCGAGGCGGAGGGCGTCGCCCAGGCCCGCGACGTGCAGTACGCCGTGCTGTTCGACCGCATGTTCCGCTTCCCGGTCACCGGCGAGCGCGTACGCAACTACGACGGACTGGGCGGCCAGCTGCTCTTCGCCTACCTGCACCAGCACGACGTGGTGCGCTGGAAGGACAACAAGCTCTCCATCGACTGGGAGCGCGTCCCGCAGGTCACCAACCAGCTGTGCGCCGAGATCGAGAAGCTCTACCGCGACGGCATCGACCGGCCGAAGCTGGTGCACTGGTTCGCCGGCTACGAGCTGGTCTCGACCTACCTCGCCCCGCACCCCGCCTCCAAGTGGGCCAAGGGTCCCGACGCCCTGGACCTGACCCAGCCGCCGCGCAAGCTCGTCGACGACGTGCTTCCGGACGAGTTTCCGCTGAGCATGTTCTACGAGGCGCTGTCCCGGAAACTGAAGAAGGTGATCGCCTCGACCCGGGGCATCACCGGGAACAGCCCCGAACAGGTCGCCGCGTGAGTGGCCGCGAGACCGGGAACACTGCTCAGGAGGCGAAGAACATGGCGGGGAACGGACCGCTCAGCGGTGCGGTGATCGCGGTGGCCGGCGCGGGCGGGCCGGCCGGGCGGGCGGCGCTGCTCCGGCTCGCCGAGGCGGGTGCGACCGTCGTCGGCGCGGACAACGATCCGCAGCGGCTCTCGGAGGCCGTGGACGCGGCGAGGTACGCCGCCGGCGGCGCCACCGTCACCGGGGACACGGTCGATCTGCTCGACCTCAAGGCCACCCGTGAGTGGGCCGTGAGCATCGAGCAGAACTTCGGCCGGGTCGACGGGCTGGTCCACCTCGTCGGCGGCTGGCGCGGCAGCGAGACGTTCACCAAGACCAGCCTGGACGACTGGGACTTCCTGGAGCTGCTGCTGATCCGTACCGTGCAGCACACCTCCCTCGCCTTCCACGAGGCGCTGCAGCGCAGCGGCCGCGGCCGGTATGTGCTGATCAGCGCCGCGGGCGCCAGCAAGCCGACCGCGGGCAACGCCGCGTACGCCGCCGCCAAGGCCGCCGCCGAGGCGTGGACGCTGGCCATGGCCGACTACTTCCGCAAGGCAGGGGGGCCCGACGGGCCGACGTCGGCGGCTACGATCCTGGTGGTGAAGGCATTGGTGCACGACGCGATGCGCGCCGAGCGCCCCCACGCGAAGTTCGCGGGCTTCACGGACGTCAAGGACCTGGCCGACGCCATCGTCGACGTCTGGAACAAGCCCGCCGCGGAAGTGAACGGAAACCGCCTGTGGCTGACCGAGAAGCCGTGAACCCTCCCAAGACCGACGCACGTCGCCATCACGACCCCGAGGTCCGCGGTTTCGCCAGTGACAACTACGCCGGAGTCCATCCCGAGGTGCTCGCCGCCCTGGCCGTGGCCAACGGCGGGCACCAGGTGGCGTACGGAGAGGACGTCTACACCGAGAACCTCCAACGGGTCGTCCGCAGTCACTTCGGCGCCACGGCCGAGGCGTTCCCGGTGTTCAACGGCACCGGTGCGAACGTGGTCGCCCTCCAGGCGGTCACCGACCGCTGGGGCGCGGTGATCTGCGCCGAGAGCGCGCACATCAACGTCGACGAGTGCGGTGCGCCCGAGCGCATGGGCGGCCTGAAGCTGCTCACCGTGCCCACCCCCGACGGCAAGCTCACGCCCGAGCTGATCGACCGGCAGGCGTACGGCTGGGAGGACGAGCACCGCGCGATGCCGCAGGTCGTCTCGATCACCCAGAGCACGGAGCTGGGCACCGTCTACACGCCCGGGGAGATCCGGGCGATCTGCGAGCACGCCCACGCCCGCGGGATGAGGGTGCACCTGGACGGCTCCCGCATCGCCAACGCGGCGGCCTTCCTGGACGTCCCCATGCGGACCTTCACCAACGCGGTCGGCGTCGACATCCTCTCCCTGGGCGGGACGAAGAACGGCGCGATGTTCGGCGAGGCGGTCGTCGTCATCAACCAGGACGCCGTGCGCCGGATGAGGCACATCCGCAAGATGAGCATGCAGCTCGCCTCCAAGATGCGCTTTGTGTCGGTGCAGCTGGAGGCGCTGCTCGCCAAGGACCTGTGGCTGCGCAACGCCCGCCACGCCAACGAGATGGCGCAGCGGCTCGCGGAGGGCGTACGGGCCGTCGACGGTGTGGAGATCGTTCACCCCGTCCAGTCCAACGGCGTCTTCGCCAGGCTCCCGCACGAGGTGGGCGAGCGCCTGCAGAAGCGCTTCCGCTTCTACTTCTGGGACGAGGCCGAGGGCGTGGTGCGCTGGATGTGCTCCTTCGACACCACGGAGGACGACGTGGACATGTTCGTGGCGGCCGTGAAGGAGGAGATGGCCCGCCGGTAGTCCGCATGGACATGCGGCCGTCCGGAAAATCATTGGCTTCCGGGCGGCCGCATTCCTGTGCTCCGCGAGCATGGGGCTGATCCAGGACACCCCCGGCCTGTCCGCCCATCTGGCCGCCGGCGAGGCGGTCGACCATGAGCATCCGGTGGTCCGGGAGGCGGCCGCGCGTCTCGCGAAGGGGGTGGTGGATTCGCGCGACCATGCGCATGACTATGCGCGAGCCGCGCACACCTTCGTCCGTGACGCCATTCCGCACGCGCAGGACGCGGGCGACCCGCGGGTCACCTGGCGGGCCTCGGACGTCCTGCGGCAGCGCACCGGCATCTGCCATGCCAAGGCCCATGCCCTGGCCGCCCTGCTGCGGGCCGAGGGCATCCCGGCCGCGCTGTGCCGCCAGCGCCTGACGCAGGACGGGGGCGGCGGACACGTGGTGCACGGTCCGGTCGCCGTGCGGCTCGACGGAACCTGGCACCGGCAGGACCCGCGCGGCGACAAGCCGGGCCTCGACGCACAGTTCTCCCTGACCGGTGAGCGCCCGGCCTTCGTACCGGACCCCAAGTCGAGCGAAGTGGACTATCCGGTACTGTACGCTGAACCTCATCCGGCCGTACTGGCCGCCCTCAAGGCTGCCCCCGACCGGCCGCGGCTGTGGCAGTCGCTGCCGGACGCACTCTGACCTCCGAGGCGGGAAAGATGACGCTGTCCCTCACCGTGTCCGACGAGGTGCGCGCGCTCGCACCCGGCTTCACCTATGTGGCCATCGAAGCCCATGGCCTGGTCAACGGCCCCAGCACCGAGGCCAGTTCGGCACTCCTGGACGATGCGGCCCGCCGTCTGGCCGCACGCCTGGACGGGCGTGCCCCGCAGGAGGATCCGCACATGGCCGCCTGGCGCGCGGTGTACTCCGCGTTCGGCTCCAAGCCCTCCCGCACCCGCAACTCGGCCGAGGCGCTGGCCCGGCGGGCGCTGTCGGACGCCGGGCTGCCCCGCATCAATGTGCTCGTCGACCTCTACAACGCCGTCAGCGTCGCCCACCTCGTTCCCGTCGGCGGCGAGGACCTCGACCTGATCCAGGGCGCCATGAGCCTGGTGCGCGCCGGCGGGGAGGAGGAGTTCGTGACCGTGGCCGACGGCAAGGAGGTGGTCGAGCACCCGGACGCGGGCGAGGTGGTGTGGCGCGACGAGGCCGGGGTGACCTGCCGCCGCTGGAACTGGCGCCAGGGCCCCCGCACCCGTCTCACCGAGCGGACCGCCTCGGCCCTCTTCCTGCTGGAGAGCCTGCCCCCGATGCAGGTCGCCGAGGTACGGGCGGCGGCCGGTGAACTCGCCGAACTGCTGGAGAAGTTCAGCCCCGGAGCACGTGTCGTCGTGGGGGAGCCGCAGACCGTGTCCTGACCCGCCCGGCCGCCGTCACCGACGGCGGTGGCGCAGGTCGCTCATGATCGGACTGGCGCTGAGCGCCGTCGAGGCGTCGAACGACACGCGGTCCTGGTGTGCCTGGAGCCGGCGGGCCTGCTCGATGAGAAGCCCGTCGGCGTTCTCCGTCGCGCTGTTGCCGCGCCGCAGGATCACGACGATCAGCAGCAGGGCGGGCATCGCGAACGCACCGAACATGAGACCGATCGTGACCACGGGCGTCCCCCCGCTCGCGGTACGAGAACTGACTTTCCGTCAGCTTGCCCGGCAGTGCGTCGCGCTCACCTGGCGGCGCGTCACGCGTCAGAGCGCCTCGGCCGTGCGCAGCTGCTCCGGGGTCGGGGCGGTGCCGCCGAGGTGGGCCGGCAGCCACCAGGCGTTGTGCTCCCCGGGGCGGAGGGGGTAGGCGCGCTGGGCGGCTTCCAGCAGTTCCTGGACCCGCTCGCGCAGACGGCGGGTGATGGCGCCCGCGTACTGGTCGCGAGGGGCGTCCAGGGCCTCGCCCACCCGGATCGTGATGGGGGTGCGGCTGCGTCCGAGGTTGCGCGGATGCCCCTTGGTCCACAGGCGCTGTGTGCCCCAGACCGCCATCGGGATCAGGGGGACGCCCGCCTCCTGGGCCAGCCGCGCCGCACCCGACTTGAAGCTCTTCAGGGTGAACGACTGGGAGATCGTGGCCTCCGGGAACACCCCGACCACCTCACCGGACTTCAGCGACTCCAGCGCCTGCGCATACGCCGTCTCGCCCCGGGAGCGGTCCACCGGGATGTGCTTCATGCCGCGCATCAGCGGCCCGGAGAGCCAGTGCCGGAAGACCGACTCCTTCGCCATGAAGCGCACCAGGCGCTTCTGCGGGAGCGCGGCGAGCCCGTTGAAGACGAAGTCCAGATAGCTGATGTGATTGCTCACCAGCACGGCACCGCCCGAACGCGGGATGTACTCCGATCCCCGGCAGTCGATCCTGAGGTCCCACACCTTGAACATCGTGCGGGCGAGACCGATGACGGGACGGTAGACGAGTTCTGCCATGAATGCGGCGGACCCTTCTGTCTGCCAGGGAAGGGAATCCCGGCGGAAGTTACGCTGCCGTAGGTTTACGGCCTGCCGCAGATCGTGCCCCAAGAACGGCCGCGGAGCCAGCCCGCGTGCCCGTCCTCGGCGAGATCCTCGTCACGTCGGCCCCGTGATTGACCCGTTCGGCCCAGCGGACGGGAATCCCCGCGCCCCCGGCGGCGCTGATGGAGAAGGCCGGGAAGAAGGACGGCCGGGCCGGTGTGCGCGGCGGTGGAACGGAGAGCGCGGGTGGGCGGACAGGAGCACGGGAACAGGCGGCTCGGACCGGCCGAGCTGGGCGGGGACCTCGGCGCACGCGCCACGCTGGTGCAGTTCTCCAGCGCCTTCTGCGCCCCCTGCCGGGCGACCCGCCGCATCCTCGGCGAGGTGGCCGGCATGGTCCCCGGGGTCGCGCACATCGAGATCGACGCCGAGGCCAACCTGGACCTGGTGCGCCGGCTCGGGGTCCAGAGGACACCCACCGTGCTCGTCCTGGACGCCGGCGGCCGCATCGTGCGGCACGCCGCCGGACAGCCGCGCAAGGCGGATGTCATCGCGGCCCTGGGGGAGGCGGTGCTGGGCCCGCGCCCGTAGAAGAGTGCTGGGCCCGCGCCCGTAGAAGANNAGATCCGTGGGGCCGGCCCGGGGAAGAGGTGAGACATCCCCCACGGAAGAAGATGCTTGACTGTACCCGCCAACTATCGTCAGCCTGACTGCATGTCCATGGAATTCCTTCTTCCCGGACGGGTCCGCCGCACCGGCCTCGTCCGCCGCGCGGGCGCACGCTGTCCGGACTGCTAGCAGTCACGGCCCCGCTCGTTTCCCGGCAGAAGGACCCCTTCCATGACGGCCCGCCCCCTGACGGCCACCAC
>NZ_MUME01000115.1:0-878 GCF_002155915.1 Streptomyces thermovulgaris
CTGCCGGCCGCCGTCAGGCGGCCCCGCGCGCCGTGCCCCGCCCCCTTCACCCCTCGCACGGCCCTATAAGTCCCATTTGAACCTAAAAGTAAAGAAGTGCGGCCAGGGGTTCCCTTTGTCCCCTGTTTCCAGTACAAAGGAGTTGACGGCCCGCGAGACCGAAGGACATCCGAAAGGACCACCCTTACGGCGCGATTTGGCCCCACGGACCGTGCATGAACATCGGGCACCCACGCGACGTCGACCCGTCGATTACGGGCCCGCCCACCAGGTGACGGGCAAAGTCCCCGACCTGATGGGCGACACATATCGAGGACGCTTGGTAACTCGGTGTTCATGCCAGCGGCGGTACGACCAGTCGTACCGCCGCATTCATGCGTCCGTCCGTATCCGCCCGCGCCGCCCGTACCCGGCCCGCCGTCAGGCCGCTCCGCGCTGCAGCGCCTCGCACACCGCCATCGACTCGCGCGCCCCCAGCTCCACCGCCCGGGCGCAATGGGCGATCCAGGCCGCCATGCCCTCCGGGGTGCCGGACACATAGCCGTCGAAGGCGTCCCGATAGGCCGTGCTGCCCAGTTCGGCGTGGCCGACCTCGGCCGGGCAGACCGACTTGGGGTCGAGCCCGCTGCCGACCAGGACGATGCGCTCGGCCGCCCGTGCGACCAGCCCGTTGTGGGAGACGAAGGGGCGCAGCGCCAGCAGCTCGCCGTGCACCACGGCCGCCGTCACCAGGGCGGGCGCGGAGGTGCCCGCGACGAGCAGGTCCGCCAGGCCCTCCAGCCGCCCGGAGAGCTCGTCCGCACCGGGCAGTGCCGCCTCGATCAGCGGTTCGTCGACGGCCTCGCCCTCCCGGCGGGGCCGCCCGACGCTGTCCTCCT
>NZ_MUME01000115.1:905-25268 GCF_002155915.1 Streptomyces thermovulgaris
GCGCTGGAGGAGGTGCGCCGGCGCACCTCCTCCAGCGCCCAGTCCGCACCGGACAGCGCCGCGGAGCCGCGCGCACCGCGCAGCGCCGCCTCGGAGGTGATCTCGTTGCTCCGGCGTCGCATGACCCGGTGCCCGTAGACCCGGTCCACGGCCTTGCGCACGGACTCCACGCACTCGGCCACTCCGGGCAGCGTCCCCAGGGCCGCAAGGGGGTCCCCGCCGCTCGTGCTCTTCGGGGAGCCGGGGGGAGGTTCAGCGGCCGCGCCTGTCGTACTCATGAGTACGACCCTACGCACCCGGGCGGGACATTCCCCGAAGGAGTGGTCTTCTTCACGGAGCTTGTCACCCAGAGCCACCGCCCGTATACCCTTCGTGAACATGAAAATTGCTTTCGTCGGGAAGGGCGGCAGCGGCAAGACCACTCTGTCCTCCCTGTTCATCCGCCATCTCGCGACGACGGGCGTGCCCGTCGTCGCGATCGACGCCGACATCAACCAGCACCTGGGGGCCGCGCTCGGGCTGGAGGAGGAGCAGGCCGCCGCGCTGCCGGCGATGGGCGACCACCTCCGGCTGATCAAGGACTATCTGCGCGGCACCAATCCGCGCATCGCCTCCGCCGAGACGATGATCAAGACGACTCCGCCGGGCGAGGGCTCGCGTCTGCTGCGCCTGAACGAGGACAACCCGGTGTACGACGCCTGCGCCCACCCGGTGGAGCTCGACGGCGGCACCGTGCGCCTGATGGTCACCGGCCCCTTCACGGACGCCGACCTGGGGGTCGCCTGCTACCACTCCAAGACCGGAGCGGTGGAGCTGTTCCTGAACCACCTGGTGGACGGCCGCGACGAGTACGTGGTGGTCGACATGACGGCGGGCTCGGACTCCTTCGCCTCCGGACTGTTCACCCGCTTCGACATCACGTTCCTCGTCGCCGAGCCGACCCGGAAGGGCGTCTCCGTCTACCGCCAGTACAAGCAGTACGCCCGCGACTTCGGCGTCGTGCTGAGGGTCGTGGGCAACAAGGTGCAGGGGCAGGACGACCTCGACTTCCTGCGCGCCGAGGTCGGGGACGACCTGCTGGTGACCGTCGGGCACTCGGACTGGGTGCGCGCCATGGAGAAGGGCCGGCCGCCCCGGTTCGAGCTCCTGGAGGACGCCAACCGCCGTGCCCTGCAGCTGCTCCAGGTCACCGCCGACGCCACGTACGAGCTGCGCGACTGGCACCGCTACACCCAGCAGATGGTGCACTTCCACCTGAAGAACGCCGCCTCGTGGGGGAACGAGCGGACCGGGGTCGACCTGGCCGCCCAGATCGACCCCGGCTTCGTCCTCGGCGAGGACGTCGCCGCCCCGGCCTGAGCGCCGCTACGGCCGGGGTGCCCCGGGCGCCCCTCTGGGGGCGGGGGCCGGACGGTTCGGGAGGAAGGACGCCCAGCCCTGACTGGGCGCCTCGCCGACCTCCAGCGTGCGCAGTTTCGCGAGGGTCTGCGGGTCCTGGGCGTCCAGCCAGTCGACCAGCTGGCGGAAGGAGACGCAGCGCACCTCGGGCTTGGTGCACACCTCCTTCACGACCTGCTCGACGGCACGCATGTAGGTGCCGCCGTTCCAGGACTCGAAGTGGTTGCCGATGATCAGGGGGGCGCGGTTGCCGTCGTAGGCCCGGTAGAACCCTCTGAGCAGGCCCTCCCGCATCTGGTTGCCCCAGTGCTCGAACAGGGCGGGGTCGCCCTGGGTCTGCGTACCGGACTGGTTGACCATGAAGTTGTAGTCCATGGCCAGCTGTTCGAAGCTGTGCCCGGGGAAGGGCACCAGTTGCAGCGACAGGTCCCACAGACCCTCGCGCTTGGTGGGCCACACCTGGCGGTTGACACCGCTGCTGTCGTAGCGGAAGCCCATCCGGCTCGCCGCCTTGATGAAGTTCTCCTGTCCCTCCAGGCAGGGGGTGCGGGCGCCGATGAGCTCCTTGTCGTAGTCGAAGGGCAGCGGGGGCACGTCCTTCAGGCCGGTGTTGGTCTTCCAGGTCTTCACGAACTGCTTGGCCTGGGCGATCTCGCTCTTCCACTCCTCGACCGACCACTGGCCGACCCCGCCGTCGGGGCCGCAGAAGTGGCCGTTGAAGTGCGTGCCGATCTCATTGCCCTCCAGCCACGCCAGCCGGATCTGCTCGACCGTGTCGGCGATGCCCTTCTCGTCGTTGAAGCCGATCTCGGAGCTGCCCGGGGGGTGCCGCGGCGGGCGGTACAGGTCGCGCTTCTCCTTCGGCAGCAGATAGACGCCGCTGAGGAAGTACGTCATGGTCGCGCGGTTCTCCCGGGCGACCTTGCGGAAGTGCGAGAACAGCTTCTGGCCGTCCTCCCCCGCCCCGTCCCAGGAGAACACGACGAACTGCGGGGGCCTTTCACCGGGCTTGAGCCTCTCGGGCCTGGGCAGGTGCGGCTGGGCCCCGGTGTACGCGGTGGACCCGTCGCCGATCAGACGGACGACGCTCCCGGGCGCCGGCGCACCTTTGTACGGAGCGTCGCGCGCGCCCCGTTCGGGTGCCTCCGGGCCGCTCGCACAACCGGCGAGCGACGAGATGCAGACCACGGCGACGCCCAGGGCGATCCTCCGGGTGGCGGCCATGTTCCGCCCACCTTCTTCCTTCTCTCGTCCTACGCCGAGACGGCGTGTGCTGGTGATGCGCCGGACGTGCCGACGGCGCCGCCAAGGTCGCACGGACCGAGGAAAGAATTAATACGACAAGCCGATGAAAATCCTGGTTCACTCATCAAGATGACGAGATGCGCCATTTGCTCGGAACATCAGCGAGCGCCTTTTACAGGGCATTACGATCGCTTTACTCAACGCTGATTCCGCCATGCCCGTCGGCCAGTCGGTTGCGCCCGTCGGTCCGTCGGCCCGCCGGCCGAACCCGTCGACACCCCCGCGACCGCGCCACCCTGAGGAGACGGAACATGCAGGCCCGCATCCCCGCCCGCACCGTGAACTCCGCCCGCACCGAGCGCTTCCATCCGCCCCACAGCCCGCCGCGCCTTCCCCGTGTCGCGAGCGCCGATCTGTCGGCGTCCGTCACGGTCTTCCTGATCGCCCTGCCCCTCTCCCTCGGCATCGCCCTGGCCACGGGCGCCCCGCTGCAGGCCGGGCTCGTGGCCGCCGCCGTGGGCGGACTCGTCGCCGGCCGGCTCGGCGGCTGTCCCCTGCAGGTCAGCGGCCCCGCCGCCGGACTCACGGTGGTCACCGCCGACCTGATCCACCGTTATGGATGGCGCACGACCTGTGCCGTCACCGTTCTCGCCGGTCTCGTCCAACTCGGCCTGGGATGCCTGCGCGTGGCCCGCAGCGCACTCGCCGTCAGCCCCGCCGTCGTGCACGGCATGCTCGCCGGGATCGGTGTGACCATCGCCGTCGCCCAGGTGCACATCGTGCTCGGCGGCAGCCCGCAGAGCTCCGTGCTCGACAACCTCCGTGTTCTTCCCGCCCAGTTGGCCGACCTCGACCCGGCGGCACTCGCCGTGAGCGCGCTGACCCTGGCCCTGCTGCTGTCCTGGCCGCGTCTGCCCGGACGCCCCGGCGGCCTGCTGCGCAAGGTGCCGTCCCCGCTCGTCGCCGTCGCCGGAGCCGCCGCCGTCGCCTCCCTCGCCGGGCTGATGGTGCCCCGGGTCGAGCTGCCCTCCTGGCGCAGCCACGCCCTGGCCGGACTGCCCGAGGGACCGGTGCTCGGCCTCGTCGCCGCCGTGCTCACCACCACGCTGGTGTGCAGTGTGCAGTCCCTGCTCGGCGCGGTCGCCGTGGACAAGCTGGTGGCGGGCCGCGCCGGTGCGAGCGCCGGCATCGGCCGCTCGGACCTGGACCGGGAACTGCTCGGCCAGGGCGCCTCCAACATCGTCTCCGGCGCGCTCGGCGGACTGCCGGTCGCCGGTGTGGCCGTGCGCAGCTCGGCGAATGTGCACGCGGGCGCCGTGAGCCGGAACTCCACGATGCTGCACGGCGTGCTCGTGGTGGCCGCCGCGGTGCTGATGGTCCCGGTCCTGGAGCTCGTCCCGCTCGCCGCGCTCGCCGCGCTGGTGATGGCCGTCGGCATCCAGATGGTGTCCCTGCACCACATCCGCACGGTGACCCGCCACCGGGAAGTGCTGGTCTACGCCGTCACCGCCCTCGGCGTGGTGGCCCTCGGCATCCTGCAGGGCGTGGCCCTCGGCGTCGCCGTGGCCGTCGCCGTCGCCCTGCACCGCCTCGCCCGCACCCGCATCACGCACGAGGAGCGGGAGGGGGTCCACCACATCCATGTGCGAGGACAGCTGACGTTCCTCGCGGTGCCGCGGCTCAGCCGGGCCCTGCACCTCGTCCCCCCGGGAGCCGATGCGGTCGTCCGGCTGGACGGCTCGTTCATGGACCACGCGGCGTA
The DNA here is from genome assembly GCF_002155915.1 of Streptomyces thermovulgaris. Taxonomy (GTDB): domain Bacteria; phylum Actinomycetota; class Actinomycetes; order Streptomycetales; family Streptomycetaceae; genus Streptomyces; species Streptomyces thermovulgaris. The sequence goes on from NZ_MUME01000115.1 coordinate 5,311, forward strand.
CGAGTCGCTGCGGGACTGGCGGCGGACGCACTGCGCACAGGGCGGAACGGTCGAGCTCACGGGTCTGCGCGCGGGAGTGCGCATCGCCGAGCCGACCGGCCCGGACGGCACCCGGTGCCGGTGCCGGCCCTGGACGCCGTGGCGCAACCACCAGTGCGCGGGCGGACCGAGCCCCGCGCCGGCGTCCGACGGACGCGGCTGGCAGCTGGCCCGCGGCCTGCGCACGTTCCAGCACACCATCGCACCGCATGTGCGGGCGGAGCTGGCACGGCTGGCGCGGGAGGGACAGCGGCCGTCCCAGCTCTTCCTGACCTGCGCCGACTCACGGCTGGTCACCTCGATGATCACTTCCAGTGGTCCCGGCGACCTCTTCGTCGTGCGCAATGTGGGCAACCTCGTGCCGCCGCCGGACCAGGAGGGCGACGCCTCGGTGGCCGCCGCGGTCGAGTACGCGGTGGACGTGCTCGGGGTGCGCTCCCTCACCGTGTGCGGCCACTCGGGGTGCGGGGCGATGAAGGCCCTGCTCGAATCCGGCCCCGGAAAGGCCCTGCTCGAATCCGGCGCCGGAAAGACCCTGCTCGCCCCCGGCGCCGGGCAGGCCCGCACCCCGCTCGAGCGGTGGCTGCGGCACGGGCTGCCCAGTCTGGAGCGGCTGGCCGAGGACGGCCACCGCGCTCCCCGGACGGACGGCCGCCCGCCCGCCGACCCGGTCGAGCAGCTGTGCCTGATCAACATCGTCCAGCAGCTGGACCATCTGCGCGCCCACGCCCCGGTGGCCCGCGCCCTGCGCGAGGGAAGGCTGGAGCTGCACGGCATGTACTTCCACCTGGGCGAGGCCCAGGCGTACCTGCTGACGGAGACAGACGCGGAGACGGACGGGGAGAAGGTGTTCATCCGGGTCGGCGCGGCGGAGGAGCCGTGGCCGGCGGACCTGTCCGGCACCCGGTCGCACAACGGCCGGCGCACAGGGGTCTCCGGAAAGTGAACCCCCGGCGTCCGCTGTCCGTGACCCGTGAATGAGCGGGTGCCAGGATGGGGAGAGGGTTGACCGGCATCCGCGGTGCTCGGAGAATCGAGCCCCGAAATGGTCTAAACCAATTGGGACGGTGTGCGATGGCTGAGAACGAGCGTTCTTCACTCTCCAACCTGCTGAAGGAGGAGCGACGTTTCGCGCCGCCCGCCGACCTGGCCGCTGATGCCAACGTCAAGGCGGAGGCGTATGAACGGGCCAAGGCCGACCGCCTCGGCTTCTGGGCCGAGCAGGCCCGGCGGCTGACCTGGGCCAAGGAGCCGACCGAGACGCTCGACTGGTCGAACCCGCCGTTCGCCAAGTGGTTCAAGGACGGCACGCTCAACGTGGCGTACAACTGCGTGGACCGGCACGTCGAGGCAGGCATCGGCGACCGTGTCGCGATCCACTTCGAGGGCGAGCCCGGCGACAGCCGCGCCCTCACCTACGCCCAGCTCAAGGACGAGGTCTGCAAGGCCGCGAACGCGCTGCTCGAACTGGGCGTCCGGAAGGGCGACCGGGTGGCCATCTACATGCCCATGATCCCGGAGACGGCCATCGCCATGCTGGCCTGCGCCCGGATCGGCGCGATGCACTCCGTGGTCTTCGGCGGCTTCTCCTCGGACGCGCTCGCCACCCGGATCGAGGACGCCGACGCCAAGGTCGTGATCACGGCCGACGGCGGGTACCGGCGCGGCAAGCCGTCCGCGCTCAAGCCCGCCGTGGACGAGGCCCTCCGCCGCGCGGACGGCGTCGCGCACGTGGTCGTGGTCCGCCGCACCGGGCAGGACATCGCCTGGACCGAGGGCCGGGACATCTGGTGGCACGACCTCGTCGACCGGCAGTCGGCCGAGCACACCCCCGAGGCCTTCGAGGCCGAGCACCCGCTGTTCATCCTCTACACCTCGGGCACCACCGGGAAGCCCAAGGGCATCCTGCACACCTCCGGCGGCTACCTCACCCAGGTGGCGTACACGCACTGGGCCGTCTTCGACCTCAAGCCGGAGACCGACGTCTACTGGTGCACCGCCGACGTCGGCTGGGTCACCGGCCACTCGTACATCGTGTACGGACCGCTGGCCAACGGTGCGACGCAGGTGATGTACGAGGGCACGCCCGACACCCCGCACCAGGGCCGCTTCTGGGAGATCGTGCAGAAGTACGGCGTGACGATCCTCTACACGGCGCCGACCGCGATCCGTACGTTCATGAAGTGGGGCGACGACATCCCCGCGAAGTTCGACCTGTCCTCCCTGCGCCTTCTCGGCTCGGTCGGCGAGCCGATCAACCCCGAGGCGTGGATCTGGTACCGCAAGAACATCGGCGGCGACCGCACCCCGGTGGTGGACACCTGGTGGCAGACGGAGACCGGCGCGATCATGATCTCCCCGCTGCCGGGGGTGACCGAGGCCAAGCCCGGCTCGGCCCAGCGCACGCTGCCCGGCATCTCGGCGACGGTGGTGGACGACGAGGGGAACGAGGTGCCCAACGGCGGCGGTGGCTACCTGGTGCTCACCGAGCCGTGGCCGTCGATGCTGCGCACCATCTGGGGCGACGACCAGCGGTACATCGACACGTACTGGTCCCGCTTCGAGGGCAAGTACTTCGCCGGTGACGGCGCCAAGAAGGACGACGACGGCGACATCTGGCTGCTCGGCCGGGTCGACGACGTGATGCTGGTGTCCGGGCACAACATCTCCACCACCGAGGTCGAGTCCGCCCTCGTCTCCCACCCGGCGGTCGCCGAGGCCGCCGTGGTCGGCGCGTCGGACCCGACGACCGGGCAGGCGATCGTCGCCTTCGTGATCCTGCGCGGCACGGCCACCGAGAACGAGGACCTGGTGAGCGAGCTGCGCAACCACGTGGGCTCGACCCTCGGCCCGATCGCCAAGCCCAAGCGGATCCTGCCGGTGGCGGAACTGCCGAAGACCCGCTCCGGGAAGATCATGCGGCGGCTGCTGCGCGACGTGGCGGAGAACCGGGAGCTCGGAGACGTCACGACGCTGACCGACTCCACCGTCATGGACCTCATCCAGGCCAAGCTCCCCGCGGCGCCCAGCGAGGACTGAGGCGGGCGGCGGACCGGACAGCACCGCACACGGTCCCGGCGAGGACTGAGCACGTCCCCCCAGGGGCACTCGGCGGCATGCACGCCGAGTGCCCCTGCGTGCTCCGTGGGAGGAACGTCATATCCGTCCCCGCCGCACCTTGGGTAGGCTGACCGGGCAGCACAACAGAAGAGATCCTCAGGTGCGCCGGGAAGTCTGGTCGGCATGCGTTTTGTCCTGCCCACCGACCGGAGGTTTCCGTGGCCGCGTCCCGCACCAGCACCACACGCAAGTTCCTGGACCGTCTGTCGCTGTCCGAGCGGAACTTCGTCGCGGACGCCCTGCGCACCGAGACCGTCGGCGGCATGCTGCTGCTCCTCGCCGCGGTCGTCGCCCTCCTGTGGGCGAACATCCCCGTCCTGCGCCCCAGCTACGAGAGCATCAGCCACTTCCACCTCGGCCCCGCCGCGCTCGGCCTGAATCTCTCCGTGGCGCACTGGGCCGCCGACGGACTGCTCGCGATCTTCTTCTTCGTCGCCGGGGTCGAGCTCAAGCGCGAACTGGTCGCCGGTGATCTGAAGGACCCCAAGGCCGCGGCCCTGCCGGTGGTCGCCGCGGCGTGCGGCATGGTCATGCCCGCGGTCGTCTACGTCACGGCCAACCTGGCCGGAGGCGGGTCGCTCGCCGGCTGGGCGGTGCCGACCGCGACCGACATCGCCTTCGCACTCGCCGTGCTCGCGGTCATCGGCACGTCCCTGCCCAGCGCCCTGCGCGCCTTCCTGCTGACGCTCGCCGTCGTGGACGACCTGTTCGCGATCCTGATCATCGCCGTCTTCTTCACCAGCCGGCTGAACTTCGCCGCCCTCGCCGGAGCGGCGGCCGGCCTGGCCGTCTTCTGGCTGCTGCTGCGCCGGGGCGTGCACGGCTGGTACGTGTACCTCCCGCTCGCCCTGGTGATCTGGGGGCTGATGTACAACAGCGGCGTGCACGCCACCATCGCGGGCGTCGCGATGGGCCTGATGCTGCGCTGCACCCGCCGCGAGGGCGAGGAGACCTCCCCCGGCGAGCACATCGAGCATGTCGTGCGCCCGGTGTCGGCGGGGCTGGCGGTGCCGCTGTTCGCCCTGTTCAGCGCGGGTGTCTCCATCTCGGGCGGGGCCCTGGCGGACGTGTTCACCAGGCCCGAGCCCCTCGGGGTCGTCCTCGGGCTCGTGCTCGGCAAGATGCTCGGCATCTTCGGCGGGACCTGGCTCACCGCCCGCTTCACCAGGGCGTCGCTCAGCGAAGACCTGGCCTGGGCCGATGTGTTCGCGGTGGCCACGCTCGGCGGGATCGGCTTCACCGTGTCCCTGCTGATCGGCGAGCTGGCCTTCGAGGGCGACGCCGTGCTCACCGACGAGGTCAAGGCCGCCGTCCTCACCGGCTCCCTCATCGCGACGATCCTGGCGTCCGTCCTGCTCAAGCTCCGCAACAACCACTACCGCAGGCTGTGCGAGGCCGAGGAACGGGACGAGGACCAGGACGGCGTCCCGGACATCTACGAGCAGGACGACCCCGCCTACCACCTGCGCATGGCCGAGATCCTGGAGCGCAAGGCCGCGGAGCACCGCCGGCTCGCCGCGCTCAAGGAGGCCGAACGGGCCGGGCGGCTTGCCGAAGTGCCGGGAGGGGCAGGCGAGGAGAACGACAGTCGGGCATGATCTGACGGGACGGTACAAAAGACAGGACCGTTCCCAGTCGGGCAGAAGTCAGGCAGCAGTCGACGCCGGACCGAAGCCGGACGGAGACCACGACGACGTTCTCAGTCAGGCAGGAGAGGGAGACCGCGATGAGCGCACCCGACGGCAGCCCGGTCGGCGCCGAACGCAGTATCGGCCAGTTGTTCGCCGCGGCGACCACCGAATTGTCGGCGCTGGTGCACGACGAGATCGCACTGGCCAAGGCCCAGCTGAGGCAGGACGCCAAGCGCATCGGGGCCGGCGGCGTGCTGGGGGCCCTGGCCGCCGCGCTCTTCCTGTTCTCCCTGCCGATGCTCAACTTCGCGCTGGCCTACGGCATTCACACCTGGACCGGCTGGAACCTCGCCCTCTGCTTCCTGCTGTCCTTCCTCGCCAATGTGCTGGTCGCCGGTGTCCTGGGCCTGATCGCCTGGGTGCTCACGAAGAAGGCCAGGAAGAGCAAGGGGCCGCAGAAGGTCGCCGCGTCCATGAAGGAGACGGCCGGCGTCCTGCAGAAGGCCAAGCCCCACCCGCGCCCCGAGCCGCGTGCCCTGGAGGACCGTTCCCCCGCGGCCATCGAGGCTGTGGCACGCTCGTCCTCATGACGGAGCCCACCACTCCTTCGGAGCAGTCGACATCGGTGGTACGGATCGACGTGCCCGGTGACAGGAAGGTGACGCACCGGAACGTCGCCGCCAACGGCGCCCGCTTCCACATCGCCGAGCTCGGCGACGGGCCTCTGGTCCTGCTGGTGCACGGCTTCCCGCAGTTCTGGTGGACCTGGCGGCACCAGCTGGTCGCCCTCGCCGACGCGGGCTTCCGCGCCGTGGCGATGGACCTGCGGGGCGTGGGCGGCAGCGACCGCACCCCCCGCGGCTACGATCCGGCCAACCTCGCCCTCGACATCACCGGCGTGATCCGCTCGCTCGGCGAGCCGGACGCCGCGCTGGTCGGCCACGACCTCGGCGGCTATCTGGCGTGGACGGCCGCCGCGATGCGCCCCAAGCTCGTACGGCGGCTCGCGGTGGTCTCGATGCCGCACCCGCGGCGCTGGCGCTCGGCGATGCTCTCGGACGTCCGGCAGACGGCGGCGAGTTCGTACATCTGGGGATTCCAGCGGCCCTGGATCCCCGAACGGCAGCTCACCGCCGACAACGGCGCCCTGGTGGCCCGTCTGGTGCGGGAGTGGTCGGGGCCGCGGCTGCCGGACGACGAGGCGGTGCGGGTCTACCGCCGCGCCATGTGCATCCCCTCCACCGCGCACTGCGCGATCGAGCCGTACCGCTGGCTGGTGCGCTCCCTGGCCCGCCCCGACGGCATCCAGTTCTACCGCCGGATGAAGCGGCCCGTGCGGGTCCCGACGCTGCATCTGCACGGCACCCTCGACCCCGTGCAGCGCACCCGCAGCGCGGCCGGCTCGGGCGAGTACGTCGAGGCGCCGTACCGCTGGCGCCTGTTCGACGGCCTGGGGCACTTCCCCCATGAGGAGGACCCGATCACCTTCTCGGCGGAACTGGTCAACTGGCTGAAGGACCCCGAGCCCGACCGGTGACCCGGCCCGGGCGCCCGCCGTCCGGACGGGAACGTCCGCCCGGTGAACGGCCATGTGCCCGGTGCATAGGCCAATTGAGGCTGCCGCGGGCGGTTATCGACCTTGAGGCAGGGGCAGAGGTCCGGGTATGGGCTGGACGCACGACTACAGCGACGTAGCACGCACCCGCCGTTCGGCGAGCGGTCCGGGCTCCCTGCACCGGGAAGCCCCACAGCGGACGAACACGGGCCCCCGGATGGGCATTCCACGCATCCTGCGGCGCCGCGCCCGCTGGGTGTCGGTCCGTCTGCGTCACCCACGCGGCTGACCCACCACGCAGTTTCCCCGGGTTTTCCCGGTTTCCCCGGCTCTCCGGACCTCCCGGCCTCCCGGACTTTCCGGTCCCGGCGGGCCTGCCGGCTCACAGCGCGCAGCTGTCGCTGCCCACCTGCTGGTTCGCGGCACGTCCCTGGACGATGTCCTGCCGGATCTCGTCCACCGTGAGCGCGTAACCGGTCTCGGCGTCGTCGAGGGACTTGGCGAACACCACGCCGTACACCTTGCCGTCGGGGGTGAGCAGCGGGCCGCCGGAGTTGCCCTGACGGACGGTCGCGTACAGCGAGTAGACGTCACGGCGGACGGTGCCGCGGTGGTAGATGTCCGGGCCGCTGGCCGCGATGCGCCCGCGCACCCGTGCGGCACGGACGTCGTACGGCCCGTTCTCCGGGAAGCCGGCGATGATGGCGCCGTCCCCGCTCTGCGCATCGGTGTCCGCGAACTGCAGGGCGGGTGCCTTAAGGTCCGGCACGTCGAGCACGGCGATGTCGCGGCGCCAGTCGTACAGGACGACGGTGGCGTCGTACTTCCTGCCCTCGCCGCCTATCTGGACGGTGGGCTCCTCGACACCGCCGACGACATGCGCATTGGTCATGACACGGCGCTCGTCGAAGACGAAGCCGGTGCCCTCCAGGACCTTGCCGCAGCTGCGCGCGGTGCCCATGACCTTGACGACGGACTGCTTGGCGCGCAGGGCGACGGCGCTGTTGGCCAGGGCCGGGTCCGGGGGCCGTACATCGGTGATGGGCTCGTCGGTGAACGGGCTGAAGACCTGCGGGAAGCCGTTCTGCGCCAGGGACGAGCCGAAGTCCGCGAACCAGTTGTCGGCCTGGTCGGGCAGCACCTCGGAGATCTCGCCGAGCACCTTGGAGGTGCGGACCTCCTTGCCGATGGTCGGTATCGTCGTCGCGCCCAGGAGCGAGCCGATCAGCCAGGCGACGAAGAGCAGGGCGGCGACATTGACCAGGGCGCCGCCGGTGGCGTCCAGGACGCGGGCCGGGGACCAGGTGATGTAGACGCGCAGCCTGCTGCCGAGATGCGTGGTCAGGGCCTGGCCGACCGAGGCGCAGACGATCACGACGACGACCGCGACGACGGCCGCGGCGGTGCTGACGGGCGAGTTGTCCGTCAGGGCGTCCCAGAGGACCGGGAGCGCGTACACGGCGGCGAGACCGCCGCCCAGGAACCCGGCCACCGACAGGACACCGACGACGAATCCCTGGCGGAAGCCCACGACCGCGAACCAGGCAGCGGCGATCAGCAGCAGGATGTCCAGCACGTTCACCGCGTCGAGCCTCGCCTCGTCGTGTTCCGATCGCCCCAGGCCGGCCGGCTCCCCGGCCGTGGTGCCCACCCTGTCATGATCGCCAGTCGAGCGGGACCTGTTTGCCGCGGTCCCAGGGCCGCTCCCAGCCGGCGTAGTGGAGCAGACGGTCGATGATTCCGGCGGTGAACCCCCACACCAGGGTCGACCCGACCAGGAAGGCCGGGCCCCGGTGGCCGCTGGGATGGACGGTCATGGCCCGGTTGGCCGGGTCCGCGAGATCCGCCACGGGGACGGTGAAGACACGGGCGGTCTCCGCCGGGTCGACGACACCGACCGGGCTGGGCTCGCGCCACCAGCCGAGCACGGGGGTGACCACGAATCCGCTGACCGGGATGTACAGCCGGGGCAGCGCACCGAACAGCTGGACGCCCCTCGGATCGAGCCCGGTCTCCTCCTCGGCCTCGCGCAGTGCGGCCCGCAGCGGGCCCTCGCCCTGCGGGTCGCCGTCCTCCGGGTCGAGGGCCCCGCCGGGGAAGGACGGCTGGCCGGCGTGCGAGCGCAGGGAGCTGGCACGCTCCATGAGCAGCAGTTCCGGGCCGCGCTCGTCCTGTCCGAAGAGGATCAGGACGGCGGCCTGGCGTCCCGCGCCGTTCTCCGGCGGCAGGAAGCGGCTCAGCTGGAGGGGCTGGACCGTCTCGACGACCCGTACCACCGGCTCCAGCCAGCCCGGCAGGCCGTCCGTGCTGAGCGTCACGGAGCCCTCCCGCGTGCCGCTCGCCGTCTCACCCGCCCGTGCCATCGCCACCCCCCGGCCCCGTCGTCTGCCGCCGTCCGCGCAGCCGCCGTCCGTACCGCCCTGTGCGCCGCCGCCCTGCCGTGTCCAACGCACGGGGGCATCGTGTTCGTTCCGCCCGCCCCGGGGCCGCGCGGGCCGCACCGCCATCACCCGGCCCCCAGGGGTGGTGCCGGCCTGCCGCCCGCGTCCAGATAGGACTGCGGGGGTTTGAGCCGCTGGCCCGGCAAACCGCCCTTTTCGTACTTCAGCAGCTTCTTCGCCTTCTCCGGGTCCGTCTCGCCCTCCCCGTACGCGGGGCACAGCGGGGCGATCGGGCAGGCGCCGCACGCGGGCTTGCGGGCGTGGCAGATACGGCGGCCGTGGAAGATCACACGGTGCGAGAGCATCGTCCACTCGCTCTTGGGGAAGAGCGCGCCGACGGCGGCCTCGATCTTGTCGGGGTCGGTCTCCTCGGTCCACTTCCAGCGCCGCACCAGCCGCTGGAAGTGGGTGTCCACGGTGATGCCGGGGCGGCCGAAGGCGTTGCCGAGCACCACGAAGGCGGTCTTGCGGCCCACGCCGGGCAGCCTGACGAGGTCCTCGAGCCGGTTTGGGACCTCCCCGCCGAACTCCTCCACCAGCATCCTGGACAGGCCCATGACCGACTTGGTCTTGGCCCGGAAGAAGCCGGTGGGCCGCAGGATCTCCTCGACCTCCTCCGGGTCGGCGGCGGCGAGGTCCTCGGGGGTGGGGTACTTGGCGAACAGCGCGGGGGTGGTCTGGTTGACCCGCAGGTCCGTGGTCTGGGCGGACAGGACCGTGGCGACCAGCAGCTGGAAGGGGTTCTCGAAGTCCAGCTCGGGGTGGGCGTAGGGGTACACCTCGGCGAGCTCGCGGTTGATCCGGCGGGCGCGGCGGACCAGGGCGGTGCGCGACTCCTTCCGCGGCGGCTTCGGGGCGACGGTCCTCGCGGGCGGGGTCCCCTCGACGGCGGCGGTGGCCTTCCCCGGCGCGACGGCCGCCTTCCGGGGAGGCACGGCCTTCCGCACGGGGGGCTTGCGCGCGGAGGTCTTCTGCGCCGGGGGCTTCTGCGAGGCGGCCTTCCGTGAAGAGGTCTTCCGCGGAGAGGTCTTCGGCGTGCCCGTCTTCTGCGGCTCCGTTTTTTCCGTGGCTGCTTCAGCGGCCGTTTTCCCCGTGGAAGCCGCTTTCTTCACCGGAGCCTCTTTCGCCTCTTGCGCCGCACTTGTTCCATCGTCGGCCTCTTGTTCGCCCAAGGCGGAATTCCGATGCACAACCACCCGCGCAGTCCCTCCGACCCGTGCTCTCACCGGCGACTTGGACACCCGGCCAGCCTAGAGCCCTGCACCGGCATCCGCTTCGGAGCCCGAGGATCGGACCCCGATTGGCCCCCTGGCGCGTATCCCGGAACATCTGTGCGGCATCCTTGTGACAGATCACACTGTTTGGACCGTCCGGCAAAATGGGGAACACGGACCCCCTGGCACGCGGGGGCCCAGGTCCCCCTGAGCAGGTCGACAAGGAGAGAACTCGTGGACGACGTTCTGCGGCGCAACCCGCTCTTCGCGGCGCTCGACGACGAGCAGGCCGCGGAGCTCCGCGCCTCCATGACGGAGGTGACCCTCGCACGTGGTGACTCGTTGTTCCACGAAGGCGACCCGGGCGATCGTCTGTATGTGGTCACCGAGGGCAAGGTCAAGCTGCACCGCGCCTCCCAGGACGGCCGTGAGAACATGCTGGCCGTCGTGGGCCCCGGTGAGCTCATCGGTGAGCTGTCGCTGTTCGACCCGGGCCCCCGCACCGCGACCGCGACCGCGCTGACCGAGGTCAAGCTGCTCGCCCTCGGTCACGGCGACCTGCAGCCCTGGCTGAACGCGCGGCCCGAGGTGGCCGGCGCCCTGCTGCGTGCCGTCGCCCGGCGTCTGCGCAAGACCAACGACCAGATGTCCGACCTGGTCTTCTCCGACGTGCCGGGACGTGTCGCCCGCGCCCTGCTGGACCTCTCCCGCCGCTTCGGCGTGCAGTCCGAGGAGGGCATCCACGTCGTCCACGACCTCACTCAGGAGGAACTGGCCCAGCTGGTCGGCGCCTCGCGCGAGACCGTGAACAAGGCCCTGGCCGACTTCGCCCAGCGCGGCTGGCTCCGTCTGGAGGCCCGCGCGGTGATCCTGCTGGACGTGGAGCGCCTCGCGCGGCGCTCGCGCTGACGGCGACGGCCGTACCCCGACAGGCGACCGCGTACGGAAGACGTGAAGGCGGCGGGCTCCGTCCCCGTGAGGGACGGAGCCCGCCGTCGTCGTACCGTCCGGTCCCCGGCCCGGGCCGTCAGATGAGCCCGTGCTCCTCCAGGTACTCCAGCTGGGCCCGCACCGACAGCTCCGCGGCCGGCCACAGGGCGCGGTCGACGTCGGCGTACACATGGGCGACGACCTCGGACGGGGTGCGGTAGCCGTTCTCGACGGCCGTCTCGACCTGGGCGAGCCGGTGGGCGCGGTGGGCGAGGTAGTACTCGACGGCGCCCTGGGCGTCCTCCAGGACGGGTCCGTGACCGGGCAGGATCGTGTGGACGCCGTCGTCGACCGTGAGCGACCTCAGACGCCGCAGGGAGTCCAGGTAGTCGCCCAGGCGGCCGTCGGGGTGCGCCACGACCGTCGTGCCGCGGCCCAGCACCGTGTCGCCGGTGAGGACCGCCTGGTCGGCCGGGAGGTGGAAGCACAGGGAGTCGGCGGTGTGCCCGGGGGTCGGCACGACCCGCAGCTCCAGGCCGCCCACCTCGATCACCTCTCCGGGGCCCAGGCCCTCGTCGCCCAGCCGCAGGGCCGGGTCGAGCGCACGCACGTGCGTGCGGGTCAGTTCGGCGAAGCGGGCGGCGCCCTCCGCGTGGTCGGGGTGGCCGTGCGTCAGCAGGGTCAGCGCGATGCGTTTGCCCGCCTTCTCCGCCGTGCCGATCACACGGGTCAGATGGCCCTCGTCCAGCGGCCCCGGGTCGATCACCACGGCCAGGTCGGAGTCCGGCTCCGAGACGATCCAGGTGTTGGTGCCGTCCAGCGTCATGGGGGACGCGTTGGGGGCGAGGACGTTGACGGCCCGCGCGGTGGCGGGACCACTGAGAACGCCGCCGCGGGGCTGCCCGGGGAGCGCTGCTGCGTCCGTCATGCGAGGAAACCTTCCTGGACGTCCGGCGTGCACGGGCCGCGGCTCACGCGGGAGCCGCCCCGTTCGGGATGTGCTTGGTGAACTCGTCGTGGCCCGGCCAGGACAGCACGATCTCGTCGCCCACCAGGCGGGCCTGTGCGAGAACGGGGGTCAGATCGCGGTCCCGCGCGGCCGCGAGCGCCTCGGCCGGGCTGCCGCAGGGGATCAGCTGGCGCAGGGTGGCGATGGTGGGCGGCATCATCACCAGCTCGCCCCGGTCGTACGCGGCCGCCGCGTCCTCGGGCCGCACCCACACCGTGCGGTCGGCCTCCGTGGAGACGTCCCGGGTGCGCTGGCCCTCGGGAAGCGCGGCCACGAAGAACCAGGTGTCGTAGCGGCGGGCCTCGAACTCCGGGGTGATCCAGCGCGTCCAGGCACCCAGCAGGTCCGAGCGCAGCACCAGGCCCCGGCGGTCCAGGAAGTCCGCGAAGGACAGCTCACGGGCGACCAGGGCGGCACGGTCGGCCTCCCAGTCCTCGCCCGTGGTGTCGCCGACCACCGAGTCGGCGTCGGGCCCGGCGAGCAGGACACCGGCCTCCTCGTAGGTCTCGCGGACGGCGGCGCAGACGATCGCCTGGGCCGCGCTCTCGTCCACACCGAGCCGGTCGGCCCACCACGCGCGCGTGGGACCCGCCCAGCGGACCAGATGGTCGTCGTCACGGGGGTCGACACCCCCGCCCGGGTACGCGTACGCGCCTCCGGCGAAGGCCATGGAGGCGCGTCTGCGCAGCATGTACACGGCGGGACCGGCGCCGGTGTCCTTCAGGAGCATCACGGTGGCCGCACGCTTCGGCACGACCGGGGTGAGGGTGCCGTTCGCGAGCGCGCGAATGCGTTCCGGCCAGTCCGGGGGATACCACTGCCCATTCGCCATGGGCGGAGGCTATCCCGTGGTGAGCGGATGTTCGAGAGGGGGCCGGGGCCGGGTCCCGCTCAGCACCTGTCCGGGGCCCGTCTAGCGTTCCTCCAGCTCGACCTGGACCTCCACCTCCACGGGCGCGTCCAGCGGCAGCACCGCCACCCCGACCGCGCTGCGCGCGTGCACGCCCCTGTCGCCGAGCACCTCGCTCAGCAGTTCGCTGGCACCGTTGACGACACCCGGCTGGCCGGTGAAGTCCGGGGCGGAGGCGACGAACCCCACGACCTTCACCACGCGCGCGATGCGGTCCAGGTCGCCCGCGACGGACTTCACGGCGGCGAGGGCGTTCAGCGCGCAGATGCGCGCCAGGTCCTTGGCCTCCTCCGGCGTGACCTCGTGACCGACCTTGCCGGTGACCTCCAGCTTGCCGTTCACCATCGGCAGCTGACCGGAGGTGTAGACGTACGCGCCGGAGCGCACGGCCGGCTGGTAGGCGGCCAGCGGCGGCACGACCTCCGGCAGTGTCAGCCCCAGCTCGGCCAGCTTCGCCTCGACCGCGCTCATCCCTGCTTCTCCCGCTTCAGATAGGCCACCAGCTGCTCCGGGTTCGGTCCGGGCACGACCTGGACGAGCTCCCAGCCGTCCTCGCCCCAGGTGTCCAGGATCTGCTTCGTGGCGTGGACGAGCAGCGGCACGGTTGCGTATTCCCACTTGGTCATGGGCCGACTGTAGCCCCTGCGGCGCGCCGGTCACCGGCCGACCACGACCGGCGGTTGTCCACGGCCTGCCGCGTGCACGGCGCACCGACTGGTTAGGCTCGAGGGCGTGAGCAGGCTCCAGGTCGTCAGCGGCAAGGGCGGGACCGGAAAGACGACGGTCGCCGCCGCCCTCGCGCTGGCCCTGGCCACGGCGGGCAGGCGGACGCTTCTCGTCGAGGTCGAGGGCCGGCAGGGCATCGCACAGCTCTTCGAGACGGAGGCGCTGCCCTACGAGGAGCGGAAGATCGCGGTCGCTCCCGGGGGCGGGGAGGTCTACGCGCTCGCCATCGACCCCGAACAGGCCCTGCTGGACTACCTCCAGATGTTCTACAAGCTGGGCAGTGCCGGCCGGGCCCTGCGGAAGATCGGTGCCATCGACTTCGCCACCACCATCGCCCCCGGTCTCAGGGACGTCCTGCTGACCGGCAAGGCCTGCGAGGCGGTGCGGCGCAAGGACCGCAGCGGACGGTTCGTCTACGACTACGTCGTCATGGACGCGCCGCCCACGGGGCGCATCACCCGTTTCCTCAACGTCAACGACGAGGTGGCGGGCCTGGCGAAGATCGGCCCGATACACAACCAGGCCCAGGCGGTGATGCGGGTGCTGAAGTCGGCCGAGACGGCCGTGCACCTGGTGACGCTGCTGGAGGAGATGCCCGTCCAGGAGACGGCCGACGGCATCGCCGAACTGCGCGCCGCCGGGCTGCCGGTGGGCCGGATCATCGTCAACATGGTGCGTCCGCGGGTGCTGGACGCGAAGGACCTGGAACTCGTACGGACCATTCCGCGTGCCGCTCTCGCCCGGTCGCTGTCCTCCGCCGGGCTCGGCGGCGCACGGCGCGGCGGAAACGCCGAGCGGCTGGTGGACCCGCTGCTGGAGCAGGCCGAGGAGTACGCCGAGCGGTACGCGCTGGAGGAGGAGCAGCGCTCCGTGCTGGGCGAGCTGGGCCTGCCGCTGCACGAGCTGCCGCTGCTCTCCGAGGGCATGGACCTGGCTGGTCTGTACGAACTGGCGACCGAGCTACGGAAGCAGGGGATGTCATGAGTCCGGACCCGGCGCACGCGCGTGAGACGCCCCGTCCGCACGACGGCTCGCGCGCGTACGACGGCACCCGCCGTCTCGCCCCCGCGCGTGTGCTCGACATCGATCCGCTGCTCGACGATCCCAGGACCCGGATCGTGGTGTGCTGCGGCTCGGGCGGGGTCGGCAAGACGACCACCGCCGCCGCCCTCGGCCTGCGTGCCGCCGAACGGGGCCGCAAGGTGGTCGTCCTGACCATCGACCCGGCCCGCCGGCTCGCCCAGTCCATGGGCATCGACTCGCTCGACAACGTGCCGCGCCGGGTGAAGGGCACGGAGGGCGACGGCGAGCTGCACGCCATGATGCTCGACATGAAGCGCACCTTCGACGAGGTCGTCGAGGCGCACACGGATCCCGAGCGGGCCGCCGCGATCCTGGCCAACCCCTTCTACCAGTCGCTCTCCGCGGGCTTCGCCGGCACGCAGGAGTACATGGCCATGGAGAAGCTGGGCCAGCTGCGGGCCAAGGACGAGTGGGACCTCATCGTCGTCGACACCCCGCCGTCCCGTTCCGCGCTGGACTTCCTGGACGCCCCCAAGCGGCTCGGTTCCTTCCTCGACGGCCGGCTGATCCGGCTGCTGACGGCCCCGGCGAAGCTGGGCGGGCGTGCGGGGATGAAGTTCCTGAACGTCGGGATGACCATGATGACCGGCACGCTCGGCAAGCTGCTGGGCGGTCAGCTGCTCAAGGACGTCCAGACGTTCGTGGCCGCGATGGACACCACCTTCGGCGGCTTCCGCAAGCGCGCGGATGCCACGTACAAGCTGCTGCAGGCACCCGGAACGGCGTTTTTGGTGGTCGCGGCCCCGGAGCGCGACGCGCTGCGCGAGGCCGCGTACTTCGTGGAGCGGCTGGCGGCGGAGAAGATGCCGCTGGCCGGTCTGGTGCTCAACCGGGTGCACGGCAGCGGGGCCGACCAGCTGTCGGCCGAGCGGGCGCTGGCCGCTGCGGAAAATCTTGAAGAGTCCCGCATTGTGGATCAGGAGGACGGGAAAAAACTCCGTAACTCTCCCGACACGTACGGCAGTTCAGACTCTCCCACTTCTCGTTCCGACCCCGGTGCACCGCAGGCCGACACGGCCACCGGCACCGATGCCTCCGCTTCCGCCGACGCCCCGGACCCGGTCGTCGACCAGGTCGCCGCGGGCCTGCTGAGGCTGCACGCCGAGCGCATGCAGCTGCTGCTCCGTGAGCAGCGCACCCGTGACCGCTTCACCGCCCTGCACCCCGAGGTGCCGGTGGCCGAAGTGGCCGCGTTGCCCGGCGATGTGCACGACCTCGCGGGGCTGCGGGACATCGGAAACCGGCTCGCGAACAACCGGCGCGAGCCGTCCGAACCGAACGCCTGACGCCCGCGCGGCCCGGGAGGGCGTCCCATGCGGCCCGGGAGGACCCCAGGAGGCCGCAGGAGGACGTCCTCAGCCCACTGCCGCGTACTTCTCGTGCACCTGGCCGTTCTCCATGGCTGCCGCGTTCGCCGCGCGCTCGTACTCCATCCGCGCGGTCTCCAGCAGCCGGCGCCAGGAGGTGACGGTCGGACGCCGGCGCAGCAGTGCGCGGCGCTCACGCTCCGTCATGCCGCCCCAGACACCGAACTCCACACGGTTGTCGAGCGCGTCGGCGAGGCACTCGGTGCGGACCGGGCATCCGGTGCACACCGCTTTCGCCCTGTTCTGCGCCGCTCCTTGAACGAACAGTTCATCCGGATCGGTAGTGCGGCAGGCCGCCTGCGCACTCCAGTCGGTTACCCAGCCCATACCGGCGCCGTCCTCTCCCGAATCGAGGCTCCCCCACGGCGACGGCGGCATATTCACCGCCGCCAGTTGAGGACGTTACGGAAGGTGGGCACGGCGCAACACCCCCAGCGGGCCCAATCTTGAATGGTCCGAACGGACTATGGGGAAGCGGCAGATCACCCGGGGGAGTGAGCTGGGGACATGCGCGACATGACCGACATCATGAAATAATTACGGTGCGCAATAACGGACTTCATATGACATACAAGATGAATTCGGACACGCACCTCCATGCTCTTGCGGCGTGCCCCGACACACTCCTCCCTCCCCCTCCGGCAGAGGGGCCGGGCGGAGCCGGAACGTTTCGAGGCCGTCGGACGTATTGATACGTAGCCGCGCGGCTGTGACAGTGTGAGCAGCTTAGGCCAAGGCATATACGCGTGTCCGGCGAATGAGAACGTAGGCTGCCCTCATGCCAAAGAAGCGCTCCGGTGGAGGTCTGTCGCCCACGCAACAGGCCGCCAAGTTCCTCGGTGTCAGTGTGCTCGCGGGAGTCGTGATGGCCGGCATCGCGCTGCCCGCGGCCGGCGCGCTGGGCCTCGCGGCCAAGGGATCGGTCGAGGGCTTCGACCACATCCCGGCCAATCTCAAGCGTCCGCCGCTCAGCCAGCGCACCACGATCCTGGACAGCCAGGGGAACAAGATCGCCCAGGTCTACTCCCGCGACCGTACGGTGGTGGATCTGAAGGACATCTCGCCGTACATGCAGAAGGCCATCGTCGCGATCGAGGACGCGCGCTTCTACGAGCACGGCGCGATCGACCTGAAGGGCGTGCTGCGCGCCCTCAACAAGAACGCGCAGAGCGGCGAGGTCACCGAGGGCGCCTCCACGCTCACCCAGCAGTACGTGAAGAACGTCTTCGTGGAGGAGGCCGGCGACGACCCGACGAAGGTCGCCCAGGCCACCCAGCAGACCCTCGGCCGCAAGATAAAGGAGCTGAAGTACGCCATCCAGGTCGAGAAGGACCTGGGCAAGAAGAAGATCCTCGAGAACTACCTCAACATCACCTTCTTCGGCCAGCAGGCCTACGGCGTCGAGGCCGCCTCCCAGCGCTACTTCTCCAAGCGCGCCAAGGACCTGACCCTTCCGGAGGCCGCGATGCTGGCCGGCCTCGTCCAGTCGCCCAGCCGCTACGACCCGGTCAACAACCCGGCGGAGGCCACCAGACGGCGCAATGTCGTGCTGCAGCGCATGGCCGACGTCGGCGACATCTCCCAGGCCGAGGCCGACAGGGCCAAGAAGCAGCCCCTGGGCCTGAAGGTCACCCGGCCGCGCAACGGCTGCATCACGGCGGTCAAGGGCGCCGGCTTCTTCTGCGACTACGTCCGCGAGGTGTTCCTGAGCGACCCCGTCTTCGGCAAGACCAGGGCGGAACGGGCGAAGATCTGGAACCAGGGCGGTCTGACCATCCGCACGACGCTCGACCCGCAGGCGCAGGACGCGCTGCAGAAGGCGGTCCGGGAGCACGTCAGGCAGAACGACGAGGTGGCCGCCGCGGCCGCCATCGTCGAGCCCGGCACCGGCAAGATCCTCGCCATGGGCCAGTCCCGCCCGTACGGCTTCGGCAAGAACGAGACGCAGATCAACCTCTCCGTCGACCGCGCCATGGGCGGAGGCGCCGGCTACCAGCCCGGCTCGACCTTCAAGCCGATCGTCGCGGCCGCGGCCCTCGAGAACGGGATGCCCCCGACGAAGACGTACGCCTCGCCGTACAAGATGGACTACCCGACCCCGGTCGCGACCTGCAACGGCGTGTGGAACGAGAAGGGCAGCACGGTCGAGAACGAGAACGAGTCGGAGGTCGGCCCCTACGCCATGAAGGAGGCGACCGCGAAGTCGGTCAACACCTACTTCGTGGAGCTGATCAGCGAGATCGGCATCTGCCCGGTGGTGAAGATGGCCCAGAAGATGGGCATCGAGCGGGCGGACGGCAAGAAGCTGGAGCAGGCCCCGTCCATCGCCCTCGGCACCCAGGAGATGTCCCCGCTGACCATGGCGGGCGGCTACGCCACCTTCGCCGCGCGCGGCATCCACTGCACCCCGGTCGCCATCGAGTCGATCAGCCAGCGCATCGGCAACAAGACCAAGTCGTTCGAGGTCCCGAAGACGACCTGCTCCCGCGCGATGTCGGAGAGGACCGCCGACACCATCAACACGCTCCTCAGGGGCGTGGTCGAGGACGGTACGGGCACGCAGGCCGGCCTCGGCAGCCGTCCCAGCGCCGGCAAGACCGGTACGACGGACTTCCGCTACGCCGCCTGGTTCGTGGGCTACACCCCGAACATGGCCGGCGCGGTCTGGGTCGGCGACCCGGCGCACAAGCGGAGGATGGAGAACATCTCGATCGGCGGAGTCTGGCACGCCAAGGTCTTCGGCGGCCAGGTGCCCGGCCCGATCTGGCGCGACATGATGAGCGGCGCGCTGGAGGGCAAGCCCGCCCTGCCCTTCAACCTCGTGGACATCCCGGACCCGGAGAGGAAGCGCGACAGGGGCAGGAACGAGGAGGACAGGGACGAGGACAAGAACAGGGGCAGGGGCCGCGGGAACGGCGGATTCATCGGCGGCCTGTTCGGCGGCACCGGCGGACCCGGTGGCCCCGGCGGGACCGGACCGGGCGGAACCGGACCGGGTGGCAACGTGACCGGCGGAATCAACGGCGGCATCCCCGCCCCGGACCCGTCCTTCACCCTCCCGGGCGGCTTCTTCCAGGGCCAGGACGGCGGCCCGCAGGGCATCGACGGCGGACAGCGCAACTGACGGCCCCGCCGGCCACCACGGCGAGGACCCCCATGCGGAGGGGGCGCCGGCTGTCAGCCGGCGCCCCCTCCGCGCAAGTCGATCACCGATCGGCCGCTGATCAGCCCGCCAGCATCTTCTTGACCACGGCGGCGACCCGGCCGCCCTCGGCCCGCCCCGCGATCCTGGGGCCCACGATCTTCATGACCGCTCCCATGGCCCGCGGCCCCTCGGCACCGGCCGCCCTGGCCTCCTCGATGGCCTCGGCGACGATCGCGTTCAGCTCGTCGTCCGACAGCTGCTTGGGCAGATAGGCGGCCAGCACCTCGCCCTCGGCCTTCTCCCGCTCGGCCGCCTCCGGACGACCGCCCTGCGCGAAGGCCTCGGCCGCCTCCCGGCGCTTCTTGGCCTCCCGGGCGATCACCTTGATGACCTCGTCGTCGGAGAGCTCGCGCTTCTCCTTGCCCGCGACCTCCTCCTTGGTGATCGCGGCAAGCGTCAGCCGGAGCGTCGCGGAGCGGAGCTCGTCGCGCTCCTTGATCGCGGTGTTGAGGTCATCGTGCAGCTTCGACTTGAGCGTGGTCATGGAGGTGATTGTCGCAGCTGCGGTCACATCCTCGCGCGCCAATTCCCGGGGCGTGCCGGTACGCCGGCCGCCGGACCGGCCCCGTGGACCGGCCCGGGACTCCCCTGCGGACCGGCCTGGGACGGCTCCGCGGACCGGCCCGGGGCAGCCCCATGGCCGGGCCCGGGACGCCCTCGTGACCAGCCCTGAACGGACCACCGCCACCCCTCTCTCCTATACACACCTCACGCTGCAGACGATATGC
>NZ_MUME01000116.1 GCF_002155915.1 Streptomyces thermovulgaris
CCTCCCGGCGGCGGGGGCTGCTGCTCGGAGACCTGGCCGCCGCCGGGAGGGCCGGAGGCGGTGGACTTCTTGGCGGGCGGGCGGCCGTTGCGGCGGGCCTCGATGAGGGCGACGGCCCGCTCGGGCAGCCAGGCGGAGGCCGTGCCGCTGTCGTCGGAGCCGGAGCCGAACAGGTGCGGGGCGAGCTGGGCCTGCAGATCGGCGGGGTTGGGCCGGGCGGTGGGGTCCATCTGCATGCAGGACTCGATCAGCGGACGCAGCTCGTCCGGGAGCCCCTCCAGGTCGGGCTCCTCGCGCAGCAGCATGAAGACGGTCTCGACGGGGTTGGCACCGTGGTAGGGCGGGTGCCCGGTGGCGGCGAAGACCAGCATGGAGCCGAGCGAGAAGACGTCGCTGGCACCGGTGACGCTGCGGGAGTCCTTGGCCTGCTCCGGGGACATGTAGGCGGGGGTGCCGACGGCGACGTTCGTCATGGTCAGACGGGTGCTCGACACCCCGGAGGCGATACCGAAGTCGATCACCCGCGGCCCGTCCTCGACGACGAGCACATTGGACGGCTTCAGGTCGCGGTGGACCAGTCCGGCGCTGTGGATGGACTGCAGCGCCTCGGCGACGCCCGCCGCGAGCCAGCGCACCGCCTGGACCGGGAGCGGCCCGCACTCGTTCACTATCTCCTCGAGGGAGGGCGCGGGGACGTAGGCGGTGGCCAGCCACGGCACGGCGGCGCGCGGGTCGGCGTCGACGACCGCGGCCGTGTAGAAGCCGGAGACCGCCCGGGCCGCCTCCACCTCGCGCGTGAAACGGACCCGGAACAGCTGGTCCTCGGCCAGCTCGCTCCGGACCGTCTTGATCGCCACCCGCCGGCCGGACGCCGAGCGTGCGAGATAGACCAGCCCCATGCCGCCGGCGCCCAGCCGTCCCAGTACCTCGAACGGCCCGATCCGCCGCGGATCGTTCTCCGTCAGCTGATCCACCACTTGCCTGCCACCTCCCCGTACGAGCCGCGCCACCCACATATGTACGCGACCGAAGTGCAGCGTCTCACCACCGCACCGCCGCGGCGGCACGCACCCCGATTCTTCCTGTCCGGCGCACAGGTTGCGAACCCGGTGACGAAACAGGATGTCCAGGTGGAAACCGCCCTCTTTCCTCTCAGGAAGGGGATTTCACCTCTGGTTCCACCGCTGTTCCGCCCTGTTCCGCACCGTTCCGCCACCGGTCGCGCCCGTGGGCGCACCGGCGGCTTCCCCGGTGGGTCTCACCTCTGGAGCACGGCGAAGGACGCCCCCTGATTGTCGACCACGACGGCCACGTGTCCGTACGACGTCCTGAAGGGAGGCACCTGCACCCGCCCGCCGAGCCGGCCGACCGCCTCCAGGGCCTCCCCGAGGTCCGCCACCCGGAAGTGGACGAGGAAGTGCGGCGGCATCTCGGCCGGGAAGACGTCGAGGAGGGAGGCACGGCCGAAGTCGGGCTCGGCGTCCGGGCCGAAGAGGGCGTCGTGGAAGAGCCCGCCGTAGAAGGCGTTGGCGGCCTCGGTGTCGCGGGCGTACAGCTGGGCCCAGACGAAGGTGCCCTCCTCGTGACGCCTGCCGAAGCCCGGGTGGCTGCCCGGCTGCCACAGCCCGAAGACGGCGCCCTCGGGGTCGGCGGCGAGGGCGGCCGTGCCGAAGCCGTCGGCCCGGGTGGGGGGCATGACGATCTGCCCGCCTGCGGCCGTGATCCGCGCGGCCAGCGCCCGGACGTCCGGGGTGGCGAAGTACACGGTCCACACGGTGGGCATGCGGCCGTCCGTCTTCGGTGCGAGCGCGGCGACGGGCTCCCCCTCCAGCCGGGCCACGACGAACCTGTCGTACGTCTTCCCGCCGTTCCCGCTGTTCCCGCCGGCCTTGCCGTTCCCCTCGCCCCCGTCGCCCTCGCCGTTCCCGTCGAAAGTCCACCCGAAGAGCGCACCGTAGAAGCGCTTGCCCGCCTCAAGATCGGGAAGCTGCGCGTCCGCCCAGCAGGGGACGCCCTCGGTATACGCGGATGCCCTGTTATCGGCCATGCCGCCAAATTATCCGGGTCGCGCGCACCCCGCCTATCAGGCGCACCGCCTATCGGGCACACCGGCCTCTCCCTCCCCTTGCACCCCATTTGCAGTCGGCCAAATCGCGCTCGGATCTCCCCTCGGTAAGCTGACGACATGACAGGACAAGTGCGTACCGTCGACGGCCGCGTGGCTGGTCGGCGTGGGCAGGAGACTCGGCAAAAGCTGCTCGACTGCCTCAGTGAGATGCTCAGCTCGTCACCGTACCGGGACGTCAAAGTCATCGATGTCGCCCGGCGTGCGGGAACTTCTCCCGCGACTTTCTATCAGTACTTTCCGGACGTCGAAGGCGCCGTCCTGGAGATCGCCGAACAAATGGCTGCCGAGAGCACCGCATTGACGGAGCTGGTCGAGGGCCGCTCCTGGGTGGGCAAGGCCGGCTGGCAGACGGCCCAGGAATTTGTCGACGGATTCCTGGACTTCTGGCGCAAGCACGACGCGATTCTGCGGGTGGTCGACCTCGGGGCCGCCGAGGGCGACAAACGCTTTAACAAGATCCGCATGAAGATCCTGAACTCCGTGAACACCTCTCTGGCGGACTCCGTCGCCGAACTTCAGTCCAAAGGGAGGGTCGACAAGGACGTGAACCCGGCCGCGATCTCCGGTTCGCTGGTCACCATGCTTTCGGCGGTCGCCTCGCATCAGAAGGCATTCTCCTCCTGGGGCGTGAAGCAGACCGAACTCAAACCGAACCTCGCGCTGCTGGTATACCTGGGCATCACCGGCCGGAAGCCGACGCGATAGCCCGTACACCGGCATCGGATTTCTCAGTGTTCAAGTCCTGTCAAACAGGCGGTGGTCCACTCGGGTGGACTGCCGCCTGTTGCGTTTGTGCGGGGGCGGTCCGCCGTTCCCGCTCCGTCCGCCGGAGCGCCGGACCGCGCCCCCGCAGCCCGTGCGTCCGGCGGGGGAAGGCGTGGCGGCCCCGGCACCAGGGGCGACGCCCCGTGAGCCGGGCACGGAGGGGGAGGGTTCCCGTCCGGCCCGGTGATCGCGGTCCGGTGAGCACGGCCCTTCTCGCCAGGCCCGCCGGCGCATCCGTGCGGATGCCGGGGCGGCGGTGCCGCCGGCCGGGGCGATACTCCCTCCATGGACTCCAAGGAACCGGATCTCCACCAGCTGCTGGCATCACTTCGTGTATGGGATCCGGAGGTCACCGAGCTTCCCGCCTTCGACCCGGCGACGGCCCCCGACACTCCTCTCGCCCTCTTCACCAGGTGGTTCGCGGAGGCGGTCGCGGCCGGCCAGCCCGAACCGCACACCATGTCGCTGGCGACGGCGGACGAGGCGGGCCGTCCGGACGTCCGTGTGGTGATGCTGCACGGCGCCGACGCGGAGGGCTGGTCCTTCGCGACCCACGCCGGCAGCCGCAAGGGGCGGCAGCTGGCCGCCCGCCCCCACGCCGCCCTGGCCTTCTACTGGCCGGTCCAGGGCCGCCAGGTCCGGATCCGGGGACCGGTCACGACCGCCGCCCCCGAGGAGGCGCAGGCGGATCTGCACGCCCGTTCCACGGGTGCTCTGGCCGCCGCGCTCACCGGTCACCAGAGCGAGGTCCTGACCGGCCTGGACGAGCTGGCCCGGGCCTCGGAGTCGGCCTGGGAGCGCGCCCGGCGCGAGCCGGACGCCGAGGTCCCCTCCTGGACGCTCTACCGCCTCCGGCCGGCCGAGGCCGAGTTCTTCCAGGGCGAGGCCCGGCGCCGCCATGTGCGCCTCCGCTACCGCCGTACGCGGGACGGCTGGGTCCGCGAGCTGCTGTGGCCCTGAGCGGGGTCACCCGAAGGCGTACACCGCGAAGTCGGACACCGGGCGGTAGCCGATCCGCTGGTAGAGCCCGTTGCTGGTCGGGTTGGCGAGGTCGGTGAACAGCAGCACCTCCTGTGCCCCCGCCTCCCGCGCGGCGCGGCTGACCGCGGCCGTGACGGCTCCGGCGTATCCGCGCCGTCGCAGGTGCGCCGGGGTGTAGACCCCGGCCACTCGCACCTGCCCGGCGATCTCGGGGGTCGTCCCCGCCATGGCGACGGGTGTCCCGTCCGGGGTCTCCCAAAGCAGGACGGAGCCCCGTTCGACGCGTTCGTCCGCCCACTCCTCGGGATCCCGGGCGGCCGCCTCGCCGGAGTCCGTGCAGAACTCCTCGAACCACCGGGCGAGCAGTTTCCGGTCCGTCTCGCCCGCCCTCCGCGCCCGCCCGGGCGGGACCGGCTGCGGAACGGTCAGCTCGCCCAGCCGGTAGAGCCGCTGCCGCTGCCGGAGGGTGACCTCGGCTCCCGTGCGGCGGCGCCAGGCCTCGGCGAAGGCGGCGGCGGTGTCACGGTCCGCCAGGACACCGGAGGGCTCGCGCCCCAGATCGGCCAGCCGGGCCGCCAGCGCGTCGGCCTCCCGTTCGGTCAGGGAGGTGAGGCCGAGGGGGTACGGCGGTGTGTGGAGGAAGGTTCCGCGCACGCGCGCGGCCTCCTCTCCCCTTTCCTCCTCTCCTCCCTCTCCCGTCGGGGCTTTCTCTTCCTTTCCCGTCAGGACGCCGAACTCGGGGTCGGCGTCCCCGTAGACATGGAGGCCGCGTGAGCGCAGGGTCTCCGTCACGGTCAGGTGGACGGTGTGCCGGGCCGGCCGTGAGCGGAGGAACTCCCCGGCGCGCGTCAGGAAGTCCTCGAGGTCTCTCGTCAGATACCAGTCGTTCCAGCCGTTTTCGAAAGCCATGCTCCATGGTCCTGCCCGCGGCCGTGCTGTGCCTCCGAATTAAGCGGCCCGGCCGGAGCGCCGCGCTCGGCTCCCTCCCGGCCGGAGCGCCGTGTTCAGGTCCCTTCCAACCGGAGTGCCGCGCTCGGGTCTCCCCGGCCCCGCCGCCCCGTCGGGTCGCCCGCGCCTCCTCCCGCCGGCGCGGTCACGGCTGCGGCAGGCGGCTCGCCCGGCGGCCCCGTCGGCCATCTCCCCATCGGAAACAAGCAGTTGTGACCAACCCGCAACCAATTTCGGTCTTGACCGATACCCATCAACCGAACACGCCATTACTCTCGCGCTCATGAACGACTCCACCCCCGTTCCAGCCGCGCGGCCTGCCGACCGCCCTGTGTACGTCATCGGCGGAGGTCCGGGCGGACTGGCCACCGCCCAAGCACTGCGCGCGCGGGGGATACGCGCCGTCGTCCTGGAGAAGTCCGACCGTGTCGGGGCCTCCTGGCGGCGCCACTACGACCGGCTGCACCTGCACACCACCCGGCGCCTGTCCAGCCTGCCCGGCCTGCCGATGCCGCGCCGGTTCGGCAGATGGGTCTCGCGCGACGACATGGTGCGGTACCTGGAGAAGTACGCCGAGCACCACCGGCTGGAGATCGTGACCGGGGTCGAGGTCTCCCGGGTCGAGCGCACACCGGACGGCACCGGCTGGCTGCTGCACGCCACCGGCGGGCGGCGGCTGACCGGCCGTGCGGTGGTCGTCGCCACCGGCTACAACCACACCCCCCGTCTGCCCGACTGGCCCGGCCTGGAGTCGTACACGAGCGGGCCCGGCGAGTTCCTGCACGCCTCCGAGTACCGCAACCCCCGGCCCTACGCCGGCCGTGACGTCCTCGTCGTCGGCATCGGCAACACCGGTGCCGAGATCGCGGTGGACCTGGTGGAGGGCGGCGCCTCGCGCGTACGGCTGTCGGTGCGCACCGCTCCGCACATCGTGCGCCGGTCGACCGCCGGGTGGGCCGCCCAGTACACGGGCATCGCCGTACGGCGGCTTCCGGTCCGGCTGGTCGACCTGCTCGCGCGGCCGCTGGCGAGACTGAGCGTGCCGAACCTGTCGGCGCACGGCCTGCCCCGTCCCGACAAGGGCCTGTACACCCGGGTGCGCGAGGGCGCGATCCCCGTCCAGGACGTGGGCATCGTCAACGCCGTCCGCAAGGGCGCGGTGGAGATCGTGGCCGCCGTCGACGGCTTCGAGAACGGCAAGGTCGTCCTCGCCGACGGCACCCGTGTCCAGCCGGACGTCGTCATCGCCGCCACCGGTTACGTCCGTGGTCTGGAGGGGCTGGTCGGTCACCTCGGGGTGCTCGACTCCCGCGGCCGTCCCGTCGTCCACGGCGCCCGCACCTCGAAGGACGCGCCCGGCCTGTACTTCACCGGCTTCACCAACCCCATCAGCGGCATGCTGCGCGAGCTGGCCATCGACGCGGAGAGGATAGCCAGGGCCATAGCGAAGGCCGATGCCCGAGCGGGAGTGCGCGCGGACGGCCGTCACGGCTCCCGGCTGCCGGCCTGACCGACGCCCCGGCCCTGTCCACCGGCGGCGGCCCTCCGGCAGCAGCCCGTCCGGCGGCGCCCTGTCCACAGTCTGTGGACACCCCGTCCCTCGGGCACCTCGGCCTGTGGAGGCATCAGGTGCGGGAGAGCGGGCCCGGCCGGCGACGCGCTCCTGCTCACCCCGAGTACGGCAGTGCGCGCCGCCCACCGGTCGCGGCGCACCGGTCCCACCCCCCCTCGACTCCGCGGGGACCGGTCGACGCCGACCACACGACCCACACTCGCCGAGGACTTCCGGCGCCCAAGCCCTCGACGTCCCCTCACGGCGAATCGCTGCCACAAGCGTGATCAAACGGACAGGAACCGTCAACACCGCTCAGGCGGTTTACCCGTTATGCCCCATCGCACCGGGCCGCGCACGGAAGCATCTCCCGGCGCACGGCAGGACGGATCCGGGGAACGGGGCGGCGCACGGCCCCTCACGCGCAGTGCCGCCCATCGCGTGCGCCGGCTCGAGGAGTTCCGCGGACGCGAAGCGGACGTCGAGGGCCGGGCGTCGGGTTCACGCGCGACGGGAGGACCGCGGGGTGCTTCTCCCCAGGGGCCGTTCCGGAGGGACCGGAGGGGGGCTGGAGAGGTGCCGGAGAGGGGCCGGAGGGGACCAGGGTGAACGGGAGGACCAGGCGGTGGTCAGGGGCGGCCGGAGGTGGTTCTACACCGCCTCGTACGCCAGTCCTTCGCGGGGCAGGTCCTCGCACACCGCCGACACCGCGGTTCTCGCCGCGCCGGCCGCGGGGGTGCGGCGGTCCACTTCGCACCAGATGCGCTTGCCCTTGCCCTCCGGGCTCCAGCCCCACCGGTCGGCGAGTCCGTCGACGAGAGCGAGGCCGCGGCCGCTCGTGGCCTCGTCGCTCACCCAGCGCGGCACGGGGGCCCGGGTGCTGGCGTCGTCCACTTCCACGCGGATGGTGGTCACTTCGGCGGGCGCCCCGGGCAGGGACAGCCGCAGGACGGCGGGATGGCCGGTGTGCACCACGGCGTTGGTGACCAGTTCGGAGACGAGCAGGATCAACGTCTCGGCGAGTGGCTCGTCGGCCTGTATCCCCGAACCGACGAGCCGCGAGCGGGCCCACCTCCGGGCCCGCCCCACCTCCGCGGGGTCGGGCCGGATCTCCAGCTGCACTTGAAGCACCTGCACCGCTCACACCATCCGAACCGGCGGACACATAGTCTCGCGCTCGCGAGGGCCACGATCGTAGCCATTTTCCGCATGACCAGAACAACGGCCAAAGAAAGAGTCACGGAACGTGACTTTTCCGGGGACCAGCATGAGTGACTGACCGTCACCGAAACAAGCGCTTCGGGCATATTCCCGCGCGAAGGAGTACCTGTGCGTCATACTGTGCGACGCCCGTTGTGACATGGCTCGAGTTCGGAACCACTCGCATCTCACCCAAGGTACCCGAGCACGGCGGCGACTCCGGGACGTGACGAGTCGCGCGTGGGGCGCCGATGTGACGGCCACTCGTCCAGTTACTCGACGTGACGAATGTGTGCCACGATCCGTGACATTCTCCGAGGGGCGGGACGTTCGTCCGGCGGCCGTGCGCGGGGTCAGGCGGACAGCGGCTCCTCCGCCACCGCCGTCGCGAGGTCCTCGTAGACGTCGAAGAGACGGCGTACGCCGAGCGCCCCGAGCACACGGTTGACGTGTGCGCCTCCCCCGCGCCCTCCCTCGCCTCCGCGGGAGGTCCCCTCCGCGCCGGCGGCCGGCAGGATCAGCCGGAGCCGTCCCCGGCAGGAGCGGATCAGACGGCGGGCGGCTATGAGGACGCCGACGCCGCTGGAGTCGCAGAAGAGGACGTCCGAGAGGTCCAGGACGAGATGGTGGCGGCCCTGTGCCACCGCCTCGTGCACCCTCTGCCGCAGCACCGGCGAGGTCACCAGGTCCAGTTCGCCGGCGACCCGGAGCACGCTCCACTCGCCCACTCGGTCATCGGTCACCTTGAACGTCACGGCCCGCCCTCCGCTCGCCGGCACTTCCCCGGAACCGCCCGGAAAAGGAAGCGGTTCCTCTGTTTCTTTCCGCGCGGCTGCCCAGCGGCCGTTCCCCCAAACGACATGACCCAAACAGAAACCATTCTTCCTGGCACTTGTTTCGGTCATTTTCGATCGCACCC
Organism: Streptomyces thermovulgaris; assembly: GCF_002155915.1. Taxonomy (GTDB): domain Bacteria; phylum Actinomycetota; class Actinomycetes; order Streptomycetales; family Streptomycetaceae; genus Streptomyces; species Streptomyces thermovulgaris. Next base: position 8,494 of record NZ_MUME01000116.1, read on the forward strand.
GGTCGGTATGGCGTGGGTGACACCTAGAGGCGCATGGACACAAAGAGACGTGCGCTGCCGGACGTGCCGACTACATTCGTGGTGACCGCACAGACACACCGGACAGGGTGCAGCCGGGTTTTGAGGGGGCCTCATGACGAAGAGGGATGCATCGCCCCACTGGGACCGCGGGATGCAGCAGCGGCTGGTGCATGGGGAGGCAGCCGCCCTCGGCGAGCTCTACGACCGTTTCTCCTCCCTGGTGCACGGCCTCGCCCACCAGGTCCTCGGGGACGAGCGGGCCGCCGACCACGTCACCCGCGAGGTCTTCGTGCACGTCTGGGAGCATCCCGAGGCCTACGACCCCCGTCAGGGCCCCTTGCGGGCCTGGCTGGCCGCGCTGGCCCGCCGGTTCGCCCTGCGGCGGCTGCACGGCGGCGGGACCGCCGCGGCCCCCGGCGCCCAGGGGTCCCCCGATCCCGTGGCCCTCGGGGTGCGCCGTGCCTCGGCCGCCGCCCGCGCCGACCGCATCGTCCACTCCATGCCCGTCCCCCTGCGCGCCGCCCTGGAACTGGCCTACTTCCAGCGCCGCGACTACCGGCAGACCGCCGCCGACCTCGGCATACCCGAGGACGAGGCCCGTCGCCGCCTGCGCCTCGGCCTTCAGCTCCTCTCCGCCGCCCACGACACGAACGCCTTCGACGCACCGCCCGGTTACGGGGGTGCCGCATGACTCCTCCGCACCCGGAACGGCCCGACGTCCCGGACGGCCCCCGCGCCCCCGGCGAACCGGCCGCCCCGGACGGCTCCGACGGCCCCGGTGACCCGCACACCCCCGGCGGTCGCAGCGCATCCGCCGTCCCCGGCGGACGGGTGCCGCCCGCACCCCAGGAGCCGGCGGGGGCGAAGGGCCGGGGTGCGGCGGAGCACCGGGCGCTGAAGTCGCTTCTCGGGGCGTGGGCGCTGACCGCCTGCGCCCCGCAGGAGGCGGCGGCGGTCGAGGAGCACCTCGGGGAGTGCGACGACTGCGCACAGGAGGCGCTGCGGCTGCGGGATGCGGTCGGGCTGCTGCACCGGCCCGACAGCCTGGACCTGGATCCGGGGCTGCGCGCCCGGGTGCTGGACAGCTGCCTGGAGCGGCGTCCGCCGCGTGTCCCCGTGCCCGAGTGGGCGGCCCCCTACGACGCCGAGACCGCCCGTCTGGACGCGCTGCTGCAGGACATAGGCGACGGCGAGTGGCATGCGCCGGTGCGCCTGCGGTGGTTCACGGACGAGGGCGCCGTCAGCCGCCGTACGACCGTCGCCGGGGTCATCGCGCATCTGCTGAGCGTCGACGGGCTGGTCGCGGTGGCGCTGGGGCTTGAGGACCCGCTCGGCGACCTCGGCGCCCGCTCCGGCCGCTTCAGCCCGCCGGAGCGCACCGAGGCGTACTGGCGGGCCTTGTACTTCCCGCCGACCCGGTCGGTGCGGGCGCCCTGGCGGGAGCAGTCGCGCGCCCTGGTGCGGACGGCGTCCCTCGGCGGTGCGGACACGGCCGACCTCTCCGTGTCCTACGGCGACTTCGAGATTCCGCTGCCCGACGCGGGGCTGGACCGTGCCTTCGAGTGCTGGGTGCACGCCGAGGACATCGCCCGGGCCGTGGACTACCCCTACGAGCCGCCCGCCCCGCGGCATCTGCACGAGATGATCGACCTCGCGGCCCGGATGCTGCCGCTCGTGCTCGCCGCGCGGCGGCGGGCCGGGCTCGCCCCGCCCGCCCGGCATCTGGTGGCCGCGGGCGAACCCGGCCGCAGTCTGCGTCTGGAGATCGAGGGGCAGGGCGGCGGCCAGTGGCTGCTGCCGCTCGACTCACCCGGGGCGGTGGGGTCCGCGGAGCACGAGGTGGCCCATGTGGCACTGGACGGCCTGGAGTTCTGCCGGCTGGCGGCGGGGCACCTGGCTCCGCACGAGGCGGCGGCCGGCCAGCTCGGCGACCGCGAGGCGATCAGGGACGTGCTGTACGCGACGGCGTCGATGAGCCGTCTGTGACGCCACGGGGGCGGGTCAGGCGAAGACCACCGTCCGCCGCCCGTTCAGCAGGATCCGCCGCTCCGCGTGCCACTTCACCGCCCGGGCCAGCGCCTGGCACTCCACGTCCCGTCCGACGGCGACCAGCTGGTCCGGGGTGAGCTCGTGGCCGACCCGCTCGACCTCCTGCTCGATGATCGGCCCCTCGTCGAGGTCGGCCGTCACATAGTGCGCCGTCGCGCCGATCAGCTTCACGCCCCGTGCGTGGGCCTGGTGGTACGGCTTCGCGCCCTTGAAGCTCGGCAGGAAGGAGTGGTGGATGTTGATGATCCGGCCGCTGAGCTGCTTGCACAGGTCGTCGGAGAGGATCTGCATGTAGCGGGCGAGGACGACCAGCTCGACCTTCTCCTCGTGCACGATCTCCAGCAGCCGTGCCTCGGCCTGGGGCTTGGTGTCCTTGGTCACCGGGATGTGGTGGAAGGGAATGTCGTACGACGCCACCAGCTCGGCGAAGTCGGTGTGGTTGGACACCACTGCCACGATCTCCACCGGCAGCGCGCCGATCCGGGCGCGGAAGAGCAGGTCGTTCAGGCAGTGCCCGAACTTGCTGACCATCAGCAGGATCCGCATCTTCTCGTCGGCCCTGTTGATCTGCCAGTCCATCGCGAAGGAGTCACCGACCGCCGCGAAGCTGGCGCGCAGCTTGTCCACCGTGACCGGGGGTTCGGCCGAGAAGTGGACGCGCATGAAGAACAATCCCGTGTCGTGGTCGCCGAACTGCTGGCTGTCCTCGATGTTGCAGCCGGTCATGAACAGGTAGCTGGACACGGCGTGCACGATGCCCTGTTTGTCCGGGCACGAGAGGGTCAGGACATACTGGTCGGCCGAAGCCGCCGCGGCTCGGGAGGACTGTTCGTTCATGCAGGACAGGTTCTCATGCCAGGAGCGGTCCGTGGCCCGACGCCCGTCATGCGGACCGGGTCATGATCCGCAGTACCTCGAGGGTGTGGGGCGGCGCGTCCGGGTCGTCGCCGTCGCTCGTCGCAAGCCGCACATGCGCGTCCCGGGCCGCCCGTACCGCCTCGGGCCAGGCGTGGTGGTTGAGGTAGGAGGTCACCGGCGCGTCCGGGCCCACCTGGTGCATGATGCGCAGCACCCGCAGGACCGCGGTGTCGACGAGCGCCGCCTCCTGGGAGTCGCGGAAGATCGTGCCCACGTATTTCTCGGCGGACCAGTTGTCCAGCCAGGTGTCCTCGACCAGCCGGTAGACGGCGTCGGTGACATCGCCGTATCCCTCGACGCCTGCCAGCCAGACGTTCTGCTGGAACACCGGATCGGAGAGCATGTGCAGCGCGGAGCGCACATTGCAGCGCCAGCGCCACCACGGCATGTCGTTGACGGGCATGCCGCCCATGGTGGACGAGCGGCGACCGCGACGGGAAGAGGGCTCCGAACCTTGCACGGTCACTGATCGTACGTTCCCTGTCGTGATCGCTTCCTTCGCCCCTGCAATTCACCTCGCCGTCACTCCCCGTCGACCGGGAGTCACTCAGGGGCCGGCGGGTGCCCCGGTGGCGTGCGCCTCGCTCGCCGCCGGCCGCGTCACCACCACCGAGTTCACCCGGGCCCTGTCCCGTCCCGTCCACGGCGGCCGGTCCCGGCAAGGAGCCCGCCGCACGGTGCGGCCCCGTCACGCCCGTACGCCCCGACACGTCGCGGGCGACGAGCTGCCCGCCCTGTTCCACGCCGGTCTGCGAGCCGGCGGCCACGAGGACGCCCACGGCCGGCGGGCCGCCGGCGACGCCACCGAGCGCACCGCCCAGGCCGGGTGGATCGCCCGCACCGTGCTCCGGGCCGTCCTGGAGAGGACCGGCGGGGGCGAGGCGAGCGCCGGCACCGTGCGGCGCGCCCTCGACCGGGGGCTCGCGGTCGGCACCGGCGGGCTGACCCCGCCGCTGCGGTGGCGCACCCCGGACCTGCTCGCCTCCTCCGGTTTCGTCCCGGCTGGTCGATGCGGAGGCGACCCGGCAGGTGGTGCGGCAGGGCCGGCTGGTGCCGGCCGCGGAGGGGTCCGTCGAGACGGCGAGGAGCCGGAGGACGCGGACCTCGACCGACCGGTCCGCGTCCCCTCGCCGCTCGGCCGGCCGGGTCACGGCCCGGCCGGCGTCACAGCTCGGTCGGCTGGCGCTGGCTGAGGCCGTACGTCTGTGCGATCGGGTTCCACAGCTGGGCGGCCTTGGCCTTCTGGGCGCTGGCGACACCGCTCTGCCGGTTGCCCGCCCGGGTCTGGTTGGTGATGCGGGCGCTGCCCTTCTTGCAGCCCTTCTTCTCGGAGGTCTGGTCGGCCCAGGCGGCGTAGTGCCGGTCGGCGGCCTCCGACGCCTTCCAGGCCTTGGTGAGGGCCGCGGTCAGCTCGGCGTGACGGGGCAGCTTGTCGACCGAGAGCTGCTCCAGGCGGGTGACCAGGTCCTTGCGCTGCTGCGCCGCGTCCCGCAGGTCGGCGGCGGCCTGGTCGAGGTTCTCGCACTTCTTGATGTTCTCCACCGCCCTGATCACGGCGGCCCGGCTGTTGCCGCTGTCCGCCAGCAGCTCGTCCAGCGCGACCGCCTGCTCCCGGACCGGGTCGACGGTGGGCGAGGGGGAGGGCGACGGGCTCTCGGTGACGGGTGCGGTCGCCGAGACGTTCGCCTTGGTGTCGTTGCCGTCGCCGTTGCCGCTGTTGCCGAGCAGCGCGCCGGCGCCCATGCCGAGGGCGACGATCCCGACGCCCGCGGCCGCTATCAGCGGGACGCGCGAGCCGCCGCGCCTTCCGCCCCGGCCGCCGCCGTCGCCCCGCCCGGCGGGCGGGACGGGCGCGGGCT
>NZ_MUME01000117.1 GCF_002155915.1 Streptomyces thermovulgaris
CACGGACGAGCAGATCTACGAACACCCGACGCACCCCTACACCCAGGCGCTGCTGTCCGCCGTCCCCGTGCCCGACCCGGACGCCCGGGACCGCCGGGAGCGGATCGTCCTCACCGGCGATGTGCCGTCCCCGGCGGACATCCCCTCCGGCTGCCGCTTCCGCACCCGCTGCTTCAAGGCGCGGGAGCGCTGCGCGCGGGAGGTGCCGCCGCTGGCGGTGCCCGCGCAGTTCCGCCACGGCACCGGACCGGCCGCGCACGACTCGGCGTGCCACTTCGCGGCGGAGCGGCGGGTGGTGCCGCCCGGGGAGCCGGACGCCGACGGGGACGGCGGCCCGCAAGCGCACTGAGCGGATGCTCAGCCCAGTTTCAGGGAACGCTTGAGGAAGTCCACCTGGAGCAGGAGCAGATTCTCGGCGACCTGCTCCTGCGGAGTCATATGGGTGACCCCGGACAGCGGCAGCACCTCGTGCGGACGGCCGGCGGCGAGCAGGGCGGAGGACAGCCGCAGGGCGTGGGCGACCACCACGTTGTCGTCGGCCAGACCGTGCACGATCATCAGCGGCCGGTGCGGCTCGGCCGGGTCGGACAGCCCGTCGTCGGTGACCAGGGAGCTGCGGGCGTACACCTCCGGGTGCGCGGCCGGGTCGCCCAGGTACCGCTCGGTGTAGTGGGTGTCGTACAGCCGCCAGTCGGTGACCGGGGCGCCCGCGATGCCCGCGTGGAAGACGTCCGGGCGGCGCAGCACGGCCAGGGCCGCCAGGTAGCCGCCGTAGGACCAGCCCCGGATCGCCACCCGGTCGAGGTCGAGCGGATGGGTCTTCGCGAGGTCGTGCAGGGCCTCGATCTGGTCGTCGAGGGTGATCGTGAAGTCGTGGTGGACGGCCTTCTCCCAGGCGGGGGAGCGGCCCGGGGTGCCCCGGCCGTCGGCGACGATCACCGCGAAGCCCTGGTCGGCGAACCACTGGGAGGTGAGGTACGCGTTGTGCGAGGCGAGCACCCGGGGGCCGTGCGGACCGCCGTACGGATCCATGAGCACGGGGAGAGGCGCATCACCGGAGTAGTCCGTGGGCATGAGCACGGCGCACGGAATTCGGCGTGCGCCCCCCTGAGTGAGGGTCACGCGGGGAGACAGCCCGGGATCCTCCGCGTGGGACCGGACGGTGGCCACCGTCCGGCCCTCGCGCAGCACCCGCACCCGGGCGCCGGGCCGGTCGAGCGTCGCGGAGACCAGCACGGTCACACCCCCGGCGCGGACGGCGGAGTGCACACCGGGCTCCTGGCTCACCCGCTCCACGCCGAGTTCGTTGACCCGGTAGACATGCACCTCGCCGATCTCGGGTGCGGCGGCCTCCTCCCCGGCCGAGGCGGAGACCAGCACGTCGTCGTCCGACACGTCCAGCACGGCCCGCACATGCAACTGCGCCCCGGTGAGCGGCCGTTCACCGACCACCAGCACCCGCGCACCGCCCTCGTCCTCGATCCGGACGAGCTGTCCGGAGGGGGACCAGCAGGGAACCCCGGGGAAAAGATCAAGCCAAGTTGGATCCTCGTCGGCGTGCACCAGGCGCGTGGCCCCGGTGTCGGGGTCCACGGCCAGATACAGCTGACTGCGTTGATCGCGCGCCTGTACGAGCAACAGCGGTGCTCCGGCCTCTGACCAGTGCACATGGGCCAGATACGGGTAGCGGTCCCGGTCCCAGACGACCTCCGTGCGGTCACCTTTCAGGCCGAAGAGGAACAGCCGTACGTCCGCGTTGGCGGTGCCGGCGGCCGGGTAGCGGACCCGGCTCGGCTCCCGTTCGGGGTGCGCCGGATCGGAGATCCACCACTGCCGCACCGGCGTTTCGTCCACCCGTGCCACGAGCAGCCGGTCCGACTCCGGCGCCCACCAGAAGCCCCGGTGACGGTGCATCTCCTCGGCCGCGACGAACTCCGCGAGGCCGTAGGTGACGCCCTCCTCCTCCGGCTCGGCGAGCGCCCGGTCGCCCTCCCCCTCGGCGCCCACGACCCGCAGAGCACCGCCGGAGACATAGGCGACATGCCGCCCGTCGGGGGCGGGACGGGGGTCGATCACCGGCCCCGGGACGGTCAGTTCACGTGTGGTGCCCGCCCGCAGCTCGGCGGTGAAAAGCCGACCTGACAAGGCGAAAGACGCCAACTCCACGGCGGTGTCGGTGGCATATCCGACGATGCCGGCGCCCCCCTCGCGCGTCCGCTCCCGGCGTGCCCGCTCCTCGGGGGACAGGTGCTCGGAGGCGCCGCCGAGAAGGGCGCGGGGGTCGGCGGCCACACGCTCCTGACCGTTCGCCAGGTCGAGCACCCACAGCGCGTTGGCCCGGTCCGTGCCGGACCCGGACCGCAGGAACACCACGCGGGAGGCGTCGGGGGCCACGGTGAACGCACGCGGCGCGCCGAGGGTGAACCGCTGGGTGCGGGCATGCCGTCGGGGGAAGGAGACAGGCTCTGTCGTCATGCCAAGACCATATTGGCCATGCGCCCCCTTGTGCGGCCGTGCGCCACCCGATGCGCACGTGCGGATAGTTATGATCGTTAGCGCATAGTGGGTATGAACCTGCTGCCCCCTGTGTGGATTTATCTGCCCCTCATAGTCCGACCCCCGTTACCCCCGACACCCCCAGTCCTGGGGACCTTTGGAGGTGAGCCGCCGTGGCACTCTCGATTTCGGTGGTGGTGCTGCTGGCGATCATCGTCTTCCTACTGATCAAGAAGTCCGGCCTCAAGGCCGGTCACGCGGTCGTGTGCATGCTCCTGGGTTTCTATCTCGCCTCCTCCACGGTCGCACCGACGATCAGCGAAGTGACCTCGAACATCGCGGGGATGATCGGCAGTATCAGGTTCTGACCCGCCGGACCGGACGCCCGAAGGGCGAGTCCTCACCCCTCGCCCTTCAGTTCGCCTGCTCCCGGGCGTCCGGCACCGCCGGCCCGGCGACGTGACAGGACGCGACAAAGGGTCAGCGCAGTGACGACGGGTCGGCATCAAGGGACGGCGACGCCTGGACACGGGGCTCCGGTCCGTGCCCGGACCGGATGAGCGTCGCCTCACCGGGTCGCCGCCGCCATGAACACCGGCAGCGCCAGGAAGAAGCGGTCGGCGTCGACACGTGCACGCTGCTCGGCGATCCAGCCGTCCGCCTGTTCGCGCGTGACGGCACCGGTGGAGCAGGCTGCTTCGGCCAGGCCGGCAAGCAGGGGCATCATCTCCGGTCCGGTGAACACGCTCGTGTGCACCTCGACCGTCACATCGCGGAAGCGGCCGTTCAGCAGCAGGTTGCGACAGCGGCGAGCGGCACGCGGGTTGGTGATCAGATCGGCGCGGGCGTGGACGAGGGTGCGGGTGAGGGCCGGATCGTCGGAGTCGACGACGAGGGTGTCCCAGTCCGGGCCCACCAGCAGGATCCGCCCGCCGGGCACGAGAACCCTGCGGGCCTCCTCCACCGCCCGCTCCGGCTCGGCCAGCTCGTGGAACACCTTGTCGGCCCGGTAGCCGTGCACGGAGGCGTCCGGCAGGGGCAGTTCGTACGCCTCCGCGATCCGGAAGTCCGCCTCGGGCCACCGGCTGCGGGCCGCGGCGATCATCCGTTCGCTGCGGTCCACACCGACGGCTCTCACACCTCGTCCGGTCAGTTCCGCCACGGCCCGTCCGGTGCCGCAGCCCACGTCCACCACGGACGTCCCGGGAACGGCGCCGAGCGCGTCGTAGGAGAGGGCCCGCAAGCGCTCGGCGCCCGGCAGCCGGTCGGCGGCGTCGAGCCGCGCCATGAGGTCGTGCGCCGGCGGGGGCATCTGTTCGGTTTCCCTGGTCATGAGCGCCAGACTGGGACTTAATGCCGACATGAAGTCAAGCGCGCAGAGAACGCCCGGGGAGGGCGAGCAGGGCTCGATGAGCATCGGGGAGCTCGCCGCACACTTCGGTCTGGCCACGCACGTCCTGCGGCACTGGGAGGCGAGAGGGCTCCTCGCCCCGGCACGTGACGCCGCCGGCCGCCGCCGCTACCGCACCGCCGACCTCACACGCGTCGCCGTCGTCCTGCGGGCCAAGGAGGCAGGGCTCTCCCTCGACGCCATCCGTTCACTGACCGGGGTCTCCGACGCCGAGGAGCGGCGAAGCCTCCTGCGCGAGGAGGCCGAGGCGCTGCGCTCCCGCATCGCGGCCGCACAGGCCTCCCTCGCCCTCGTCGAGTGCGCCCTCGGCTGCGAGCACGAGGACATCACCCAGTGCGCCCATTTCCAGCGGGCCGTGAGGGAGCGCGTCGGCCGGGACGCCGCTGTCGCCCACGCCCCGGCCGAGTAGACGTCGGCTCTGGGATCAGCCCTGGGAGGAGGCGTACGCCACGAAGTGGGTCCAGGCCTCGGGCGTCAGCGTGAGCCGGGGGCCGTCGACGTTCTTGGAGTCGCGGACGTGGACCGTGCGGGGCTCGGTGGCGACCTCCACGCAGGAGTCGCCTTCGCTGCCGCTGCTGTGGCTGCTCTTGAACCAGTCCAGCGCTACTTCCACGCAGGAGTCGATTTCCGCGCCATCGCTGTAGCTGCTCTTGAACCACGTCAGGTCAGAGGTGTCCCTGGACGAGGTCTTGTGGCTCATGTCTCCCCCAGCAGGTGCTCGATAAAGGCAGTCGACTCACGGGGTGTGAGAGCCTGCGCCCGGATGATGCCATACCGCAACTCAAGGATACGGAGCTGCCGCAGATCACTGACCGGGCGGCCATTGGCGATTCCGGGCGAGCGCCCCACCCCCGTGCCGTCCTCGAACTTCAGCACCACGATTCCTCCATCCACTCCGGCGTGCTCTTCGCGGTCCATCGGCATCACTTGGATCTCGACGTTCCGCAGTTTCCCCACTTCCAGCAGGTGTTCGAGCTGCCGGCGCATCACCGCTCTACCTCCGAGGCGCCGCCGAAGCGTCCACTCGTCCTGAACAAAGCTGAATTCAGGCGCAGGGTCTCGATCGAATACGGCCTTGCGGGCCATGCGCGCGGCCACGCCTCGTTCCACATCATCTGCGGTATGGGCAGGACGCCGCATTTGAAACAGCGCTCGCGCGTACTCCGGCGTCTGCAGCAATCCAGGAATAGTCAGCGGGCTGTAGAGCTGAAGCTCGACCGCCCGTGCCTCCAAGTGTGCGAGGTCCCGAACCTTTTTCGGGTAGCGGACCTTCTCCACGTCCTCCTTCATCGCCGCCACGAGCCCGCCGGCGTTCAGGATCCTGTCTGCCGCGTCCAGGTACTCGGGCCGGGGGATCCGCTTTCCGCTCTCGATCTTGTAGACCAGGTCGTCGCCGTAGCCGATGGCCGCGCTGAACTCCGCGACGCGCATGCCCACCGCTTCCCGTCGCAGCCTCAACTGCCGTCCCACGGTGGCCACGACGGCGAGTGCCCAGTGGTCCTCCGGGTCCACCTCCCACCCCGGCTCGTCCGTCGTCTCGGCGTCGCTCCGGGGCCGTACCGCCTCGCCGTCCACCGACATGTGTGCTCCTTCGTCGTGCTGTGCCGTACCCGTAGAAACGCCGGCGACAGCTTGGACAGCACTGGACAAGCCGTGGACAGTCGCTCTACGTGACGGATCGATCACCCGTCACGGTAGGGCCGTGCGGCCACGCTGAGTGACGTGAATCAGGAAACCGCCGAGACCACAGTTCCGCTCGACACCCCACGCGACACCGGCGTCCCCCGCTTCAGCGTGCTTCTGTCGTCCACCCCGCGAGGCGCCCGCCTGGCCCGGCTGCTCGCCGCCGACCAGCTCCGCGAGTGGGAGCTCCCGGTCGAGGCGGCGAGCCATGTCGTGGCGGAGCTGGCGGCGAACGCGGTCACCCACGGCCGGGTCCCCGGCCGCAGCTTCCGTCTGACGCTCTACGTGGTCGGGGGCACCCTCCGCATCGAGGTCACCGACACCCGCAGCGACCGCCGCCCGGAGCCCCGAAAGCCGGGCGCGGACGCCGAGTCGGGCCGTGGCCTGCTGCTCGTGGAGGCCCTCGCCGACCGCTGGGGCGTCGCCGAGGAACGCTTCCCGCGCAAGACGGTCTGGGCCGAACTGCGGCTCCCGTCCTGACGGCAGGCCGCCGGGCCGTCACTCAGCCGGGTGGTCCGTGCCCGCACCGAGGCCGCCGGGAGGCGTTGCCCGGTGCTGCGAACGTGAGGTCCGAATGCCGCCAGCAGGCGGCGGACCGCCCTGGGAGGCTGGGGTGCCGACGTGCTGTGACCTGCCGGAAGGGCACAGGGGCCCACGGAAGCCGGCCCGGCGCCGGTGCCGTGGGCTGCCCGGCCGGCGGGGTCCGAGGACCCGGGGAGGACGGATGACGCGGCCCAGGGCGGGAGGCTCGCCCGCGGTGTTCGGTCAGTTCCTTGTGCTGGCGCTGACCTGGGGGTCGAGCTTTCTGTTCATCAAAGTGGGCCTGGAGGGATTCTCGCCCGCGCAGGTGGTGCTGGGCCGCCTGGTGGCCGGAGCGGCGGCGCTGCTGGTCGTGGTGGCGGTGACCCGGCAGCGGCTGCCCCGGGCCGCGGCGGTGTGGGGGCATCTGGCGGTGGTGGCGGTGCTGTTGTGCGTGGTGCCGTTCCTGCTGTTCGCCTGGGCCGAGCTGCATGTCTCGTCGGGCTTTGCCAGCATCTGCAACGCCACGACCCCGTTGATGACCACGATGGTGGCGTGGGTGGCGCTGCCCGGTGAGCGCCCGGACCGGATCAGGCTGGCCGGGCTGATCGCGGGGTTCGCCGGTGTCGTGGTGGTGCTCGGACCCTGGCGGGGGCTCGCCGGGGGCGGGGGCGCGGCGCAGGCGGCGTGTCTGCTGGCGACGTTCTCCTACGGGCTGGCCTTCGTGTATCTGCGCCGGTACGTCTCCCCGCGCGGGCTGTCGGCGCTCCAGGTGGCGGCCGTCCAGGTCGGCCTCGGCGCGGTGATCATGCTGCTGGCGGCCCCGTTCGTCGCGGCCTCGCCGGTCCACCCGTCGTGGCGCGCGGTGCTCGGCGTCGCCGTGCTGGGGGTGGCCGGCACCGGGCTGGCGTACGTGTGGAACACCAATGTCGTGGCCGCGTGGGGCGCCACCCGTGCCTCGACCGTCACCTACCTCACCCCGGTCGTGGGGGTGGTCCTCGGCGTCGTGGTGCTCGGCGAGGCCGTTTCCTGGAACGAGCCGGTGGGTGCGCTGATCGTCGTCGCGGGCATCGCCGTCAGCCAGGGACGTGTCCCCCGTGTCCCGGCCGGGCGGCGCACCTCGCCCCGTGCGCACCCGGCGCCCCGTTCCGTTCGCGAGCCGGTGCGAGGGCACGGGCGGCAGGAGGGCGTCCGGCAGGGGTGAGTCCGAAGCGGCGGCGGCCTCGGCTCAGCGGACGGCGGACCAGACGGTCAGGGTGGTCGTCTCGTGGCGCGTGACGGCGGAGAAGAGGCCGCGCAGCTCCTGCTCGATCCGGGCGGCCCGGTCCGGCGGCAGGACGAGACCGCGGGCGATGCGGGAGGGGCGCGTCCCGCCGTGCCAGGCGATCAGCACCCGTCCTCCGGCGCGGGTCACCCGGTGCATCTCGTCCAGTCCCGCCCGGAGGTCCGGCCAGATCGCCACATTGTTCACCGAGACCACGCAGTCGAACTCCGCGTCGGCGAAGCCCGTGCGCTCGGCCGTGCCCAGCCGCAGGTCGATCCGTCCCGCGGCGATCTCCGCCCTGTGCGGCCGTGCGGCCAGGTCGCGCATCTGCGGGGAGGGGTCGACCCCGCAGATCCGCCGTGCGGGCGTCCGCCGCAGCAGACGGATCAACCCGCCGGGGCCGTAGCCGACTTCCAGGACCTGCTCCCCCTCCCGGACGTCGAGCAGGCCGAGCAGCTCCTGCTGCCGGTTCGTCCACAGCATGATGCGGCCGGCGAGCCGGCCGGACAGCCCGCTCGGCACCGCGAACGGCGAACGGGTCGGTTTCCCCAGGGTCCAGGGCGTCGTGCTCTCCATGCGCCCAGGCTCCCGCTTCAAGTCGGCTTGAAGTCAAATGAGGGCATGGACCTGATTCCCATCGGCGAGGCCGCCAGGAGACTCGGCGTGCGGACCTCGGCCCTGCGCTACTACGAGGAGCGCGGCCTCGTGCGGCCGGCGGCACGCGTGAACGGAAAGCGGGTCTACGGTCTGCAGGAGATGCGCCGTCTGGCATTCCTCCGGATCGCACAGCGGCTGGGCATCCGTCTGCACACGGCCGCCGCCGTGCTGGACGACACGAGCGGGCGGTGGCGCGCGACGGTCGGCGAGCGGATCGCGGAGCTGGAGGAGCTGATCGCCCGGGCCCAGGAGGCCAGGGACTTCCTTATCCATGCGCTCGGGTGCCCGGCCGAGCACCCGGCCCGGGAGTGCCCCCACCTGCTGGACGCACTCGACCGGCTGCTCGCGGGCACCTCCTTCGAACAGCTCGCCGCCGAGCACACGAACCCCGGCCGACGGGATCACGGCCCGCGGCCGGGGAGCCAGAGGCCGCACCGCGCGGGGCGTGAGGCGCCGGGAGAGGTGCGGGATCTCCGTCCGGCGGCGCCGGACGCGTGAGCGCGGGCCACGGCCGGGACCGGTCCGTCAAGGCCCGGACGTGGTTCATCTCTCAGGGGACGTCGCACGTGCTGTGTGCCGGGCAGGACCCGGCTCCTCGTAGGGTTGTCCCATGACGGAACGGGCCGCCCGACGGCTGATGCTGGTGCACGCGCATCCCGACGACGAGTCGATCAACAACGGGGCGACCATGGCGCGATACGCCGCCGAGGGCGCCCAGGTGACCCTGGTGACCTGCACGCTGGGGGAGCGGGGCGAGGTCATCCCGGCCGGGCTGCGGCATCTGAGCGGCGCCGCCCTCGGGGCGCACCGGCGGCAGGAGCTGGACGCGGCCATGCGGGAGCTCGGGGTGGAGGACGTCCGGCTGCTCGGCGGCGCCGGACGGTACCAGGACTCCGGGATGATGGGACTGCCCGACAACGACGACCCCGGCTGTCTCTGGCAGGCCGACGTCGACCAGGCCGCCGAGCACCTCGTCGCCGTGATCCGCGAGGTGCGGCCCCAGGTCCTCGTCACCTACGACGACAACGGCGGCTACGGCCACCCCGACCACATCCAGGCCCACCGCATCGCCATGCGCGCCGTCGACCTGGCCGCCGACCCCGCCGTACGGCCCGACCTCGGCGGGCCCTGGCGGATCGCCAAGGTCTACTGGAACCGGGTGCCGCGCTCCGTCGCCGAGGCCGCCTTCGCCCGGCTCGAGGACGACCTGCCCGAGCTGCCGTTCGACACGCCCGCCACCGTCGGCGACGTTCCCGGTGTCGTCGACGACGAGCGCGTCACCACACGGATCGACGGAACCGCGTACGCCGCCGCCAAGGCCGCCGCCATGCGGGCGCACGCCACCCAGATCGAGGTGGCCGAACCGTACTTCGCGCTGTCCAATAAGCTTGCCCAGCCCGTCTTCACCACCGAGTACTACGAGCTGGTGCGCGGGGAACGGGCTGGTGAGATGGAGACCGATCTTTTCGCCGGGATCGCCGGGATCGCCGGGATCGCCGGGATCGCCGGGACCGAGGGGACCGAGGAGGTGGCACCGTGAGTTCGGCCGGACCGGGGTCCCCGCTCGCGCAGCCCCTCAAGCCTCCCTCCGCCGGACGGATCCTCGCCTACCTGGGGCTCGTCCTGCTCGGCGCCGTGACCGGGGCCGCGGGGGCACTCGTGCAGTCCGCCTGGTTCCCCGGCGGGCTGCTGCTCGCACTCGCCGGTGCCGCCGGGCTCTTCCTGGGCGGGGCGAGGGCCATGGGCAACCGGGGCGGGGCGGTGGCGGGCGCCGCGGGCTGGGTTGTCATGATCGTCCTGCTCACCACCAGCCGTCCGGAAGGGGACTTCATGTTCGCGGCCGGCGGCGGTTCCTATGCCTTTCTGCTCGGCGGCATGGCTCTTGCTGTGATATGCGCCACCGTGGGACCCGGGCGGCAGCCCGACGACGGTGACGCCCGACGTGGCAAGTGACGTACCACTTCCCCCTGTGCCACCCCCGAGGTCCGGTGCCCGCTTCCCGGCGGTCCCGGGAAACAGGCCGGAAGTGGCCAGTATGGTGGTGCGCGCCGCCGAGCCGCCCGCAGTGAGGTCATGACGGGCGGCGGAGCCAACCGGGAGAACCTGACTTGAGTCGTGAAACTGACACCTCGTCCTCCGGGCCCAACGGGCGCGGTGGACCCGCCTACCCATCGGGAACCCCGCCGTACGGCATCCCGGCGGTGTCCGACGACCGTGCGGACGCGGGGGGTTCGGCCGCGCGGGAGGAACGCAAGACCGAGACCACGCTGACGACCCGGATCCGGATCAACATCCCCGGCTCCAGGCCGATTCCTCCGGTGGTCGTGCGCAAGCCCGTCTCCTCGGCCGACTCCGAGGCCAGGACCGAGGACACCGCCGAGGCGGGCACCGGCGACGAGACGCAGCAGACGCCGGCCGCACCGGCGGCCAAGCCCTCCGCGGAGCCGGCCGCCGAACCTCCGGCGCAGCCCGAGGAGAAGACGGTCAGCGACTGGTTCGCGCCCCGCAAGTTCCCGGTGAAGAAGAGCGGTCAGAGCGGGAGCACCGCCAACACGACCGGACCGTCCGCCGGTTCGTCCACGGCGAGCAGGCCCGGCACGGGTCCCTCCGGCACGGGTCCCTCCGGCACGGGTCCCTCCGGCGCGGGTCCCTCCGGCACGGGCACGTCCGGCACGGGAGCCCCCGGTGCGGGGCCCTCCGGCACGGGGGGCGGACCCCTGGGCGCGGGCCCCTCCGGCCCCCGTCCCGGCGCCCGCCCCGGAACCGGCTCCGCCAAGAGCACCGGGCTGCCCAGCGCCACCGGCGGCCCCGTCGCCCCCGGCCACGGCGGCGGCACCGACTCCCTCGACGTGACCGAGGCACTGCCGGTGCTGCGCCCCGACTTCCAGGACTTCGAGGACGAGCAGACCGGTCAGACCGGTCAGGCCGGTCAGGGCGATCAGGCCGGTCAGGCCGGGCAGAGCGGTCCCGGCGGCTTCGACGGCCCCGGCGGGCCGGGCGGTCCGCAGGGCCCCGCGGGCCCGACCGGCGGCCCGGTCACCGGCGACGGCCGGCTGCGGCCGAACACCGCCGGCGGACCCGCGGGACACCCGGGCGGTGCTCCCGGCGCCCCGGGCGCTCCCGGCCCGTACGGCGCACGCCCGGGAGGCGGGCTGAGCGACGACACCGCGGTCCTCACCCCGCAGAAACCCGCACCGGCCCCCCGTGCACCGGGGTACGGCGGCGCCCAGGCGGACACCACCCGCGACATGCCGGTGATCACCCCCGGCGCGGGCGAGCCGTTCGACGACGGCCCCGGCTCCTTCGGGCCCACCCCGCCGGAGGCGCCCGGGGAGGACCAGGACCACACCGCCGCCTCCTCGGCCGCCCCGAAGAAGGGCCGCGGCAAGCTGCCCCTGCTCGTCGGCGGCGTGGTCCTCGTGGCCGGGGTCGCCTACGGCGCCGGGCTGCTGATGAACCGGTCCGACGTGCCCAAGGGCACCACCGTGCTCGGCGTCGACATCGGCGGCAGCACCCGCGACGAGGCGGTGAAGAAGCTCGACAGGGCCTTCGGCGAGCGGATGAACCAGCCGCTGAAGCTGTCGGTCGACGGCAAGACGGTCACCCTCAAGCCGGAGCAGGCCGGCCTCCGGTTCGACACCCAGGCCACGGCCGGCGCGGCGGCGAAGAGCGACTACAACCCCGTCTCCGTGATCGGCTCCCTGTTCGGCAACCAGCGCGAGATCGAGCCGCGGATGCCGGTCGACGAGGAGAAGCTGCAGGCCGCCCTGAAGAACGTCTCGGGCAGTGCCGGCTCGGTGGTCGAGGGCGGCATCAAGTTCGAGTCCGGCAGGGCCGTCCCCGTCTACGGCAAGCCGGGCAAGGGCATCGACGTGGCCCGTTCGACCGAGGCGATCCAGGAGGCGTACCGCACCCAGGTGGAGACGGGCTCGGCCGCACCGGTCCGGCTGCCCACCACCACCCAGCAGCCCACGGTCTCCGACGCCGAGGTCGACCGGATGATGAAGGAGTTCGCGGAGCCCGCGATGTCGGCCAACGTCATCGCGAGGACGGACGAGACCCACTTCATCGAGTTCAGCCCGCAGAGGTCCCTGTGGAAGTTCCTGCGGGTGAAGGCCGTGAACGGCAAGCTCGTCGACAGCCCCGACCTGAAGGTGCTCGAGGAGCTCTACGGAAAGGCCTTCGAGGGTGTGCTGATCACCCGGGGCACCGGGGAGAAGACCCCCGTCACCCCCCAGGACGTGTACGGCGCCCTGCGCAAGGCCCTGGTCAGCAAGACCGACCGGGACGTCGTCATCGAGACGAACCCGAGCTGACCTCGCACCGGCCGGACGCACGGAGCCGCCGCCCGCACCGGGCGGCGGCTCCGTGCGTCATCCACGGTCGTGCAGGGCGCTCCGAGGCGCCGCGTCCGGTGTTCCGGGACCCCGCGGGCCGTCCCACGGCCTCCTGGGCCGGCCGGCGGTGTCAGTTCAGCATCGCCCGCGCGGAGCGCGCCTGCTCCCGCACCCGCTCGGCCGCGGGCCGGTCCACCGCGGCCACGACATCGGCGTACGCGTCGAGTTCCGCCGCCCCCCGCAGGAAATCCCCCCGCTGCACCAGCAACTGCGCCCGCTCGTACCGCAGCCGCGCGGGATGCGACGGCAGCAGCAGCGACAGCTCCACCGCCCACAGCGCCACGTCCGACCGCTCGGGCCGCACGGCCGCCCAGGCCCGGATGTTGTTCAGGATCCGCGCCACGACCTCCAGGGGCGTCGCCGGCGTGAGCATCGAGGGGTGCAGCGGCGCCCCCGTGGCCCCCAGCACCAGCAGCTCCGCGTCCGCCCCGGTCAGCACCCGTCCTCCGTCGAACGGATCCGCGAGCACCTGCTCGTGCCCCTGCTGCCCCGGGGGCCCGAACCCGACCACGAAATGCCCCGGCAGCGCGACCCCGTACACCGGCGCCCCCGCCCGCCGCGCGACCTCCATCCACACCACCGACAGCAGGATCGGCAGCCCGCGCCGCCGCGCCAGCACCTTGTGCAGCAGCGAGGACTCCAGACGCTGGTAGTCCGCGGCGCAGCCGTGGAAGCCGCACCGCTCGCCCAGCAGCTCGCCCAGTGCCCGGGCCCAGGCCCGTGGCCCGCCCGGCCGGTAGGGCAGCAGCCCCGCGAGCCGGTCCAGCTCGATCTGCGCCGCGTCCATGCCCGCCTCGTCCAGCGCGCCGTCGCCCTCCGCGCCCACCAGCAGGCACAGCGTCGTCAGGTCGGGCCGCTCGGACCGCACCTCCTCGGCGAACCGGCGGCGCAGCTCGGCCGAGCGCTCGGGCGGCGGAGGATCAAGGGAACGCATGGCAGCCTCGTGCCCTTCCACGACGATCGCTACGACCGGACGGTACCGGCGTCCTGGGGCACCGCGCCCGGACCGGGGTCCGGCTCGCGGTAGTGGTGGTACGCGTGGTGCGCGGAGAAACCCAGCGCACCGTACAGCGCGCGCGCCGCCGTGTTGTCCGTCTCGACCTGCAGCCAGGCCGCCGACGCGCCCTCGTCGAGGGCCCGGCGGGCGAGCGCGGCGAGCACGGTGGTGGCGAGTCCCCGCCGCCGCAGCGCCGGATCCACCTCCACGGCCGAGAAGGACGCCCACCGCCCGTCGACGACGCACCGTCCGATCGCCGCGGGCACCTCCCCCTCGCCGGGCACGCTCGCGAACCACACCGACGGCCCGCTGCCCAGCACCTTCAGGGCCACCTCGCTCACCCCCTTGCGCCGGTACCGCGCAAGCCACGCCTCGTCGGCCGTACGGGACAGCACGACCCCTGAGCCCTCGGACCGGTCCGCGACCGGCGCGAGCGCCCCGATCCACAGCTCGGCACTCACCTCGCGCACCCAGCCCCGCCGCTCCAGCTCCGCGCACAGCATCTCCTGCGTGCCCTCGGCTCCGGTGGCGGCCTGGACGTACGCGGGCAGGCCGCGCTCGCCGTACCAGCGTCGTACGACGGCCAGTGCTTCGTCGAGCGGAAGACCGGGATCGCCGAGCGGCAGCACGGAGTTGGCCCGGCGGGTGAAGCCCGTCCGCCGCCCGGCCGTTCCCCGCGCGGAGGCGTCGCGCGGCTCCTTCTCGGCCGCGGCCCGCAGCACCCAGTCACCCAGCCGTTCGCTCTCCAGCGGCTGCCAGGCCCGCGCCGCAGCCCGCGCGAGCTCCTCGAACGTGGCGGCCGGACCCCGGCGCCGGGCCGGCGCGGCCGGGACGACCTTGCCCGCGACCAGGGAGGATTCCAGGATGCGGACGGTCTCGCCGTTCCTTCGTGTGATCACCAGCACACCGTTGTCCCAGGAGGTGAGGACACCGACCGTGTCGGTGAACTTCCCGCCCGGCGTGCCGGGGTCGGCCACACGCCGCACGGAAACCCGTTTACCCACGTCAGCAGCGGTGATACGGACCTCGAGGCGCCCTGAAGCAGATATTTCCACGGGTCTGTCCACCCCTCCTGTACGGATCATGCACCGGAACGGAGATACTAGGGGCGGGCATCGACGACGCCGCGCTCCCGCGCGCCAGGCGGCGGAGCCTGCCGAGGCCCGCCAGCGCCCTATCGAGGAGGAACGACAGCGTGACCTACGTCATCGCGCAGCCTTGTGTCGACGTCAAGGACAAGGCGTGCATCGAGGAGTGCCCGGTCGACTGCATCTACGAGGGCCAGCGGTCCTTGTACATCCACCCGGACGAATGCGTCGACTGCGGAGCCTGCGAGCCGGTCTGCCCGGTCGAGGCAATCTTCTACGAGGACGACGTGCCGGAGGAGTGGAAGGACTACTACAAGGCCAACGTCGAGTTCTTCGACGAGCTCGGCTCTCCCGGCGGTGCCAGCAAGCTCGGACTGATCGAGCGCGACCACCCGATCATCGCCGCGCTGCCGCCGCAGGCGTAAATCCAGTCTTCAGCGGCCCGCACACCGCGCCGCCTCGGTCCCGTACGGCCTCCACCGCCCCGAGCGCTCCGACCGCCGCACGGGACCGAGGTGTTTGCCGCAACCGAAAGTGAGCCTGATCCCCGTGTCCGCACTCTCCGACCGGCTTCCCACGTTTCCCTGGGACAAGCTGGAGCCGTACAAGAAGAAGGCCGCGGCCCACCCGGACGGCATCGTCGACCTGTCGGTCGGCACCCCGGTGGACCCGGTGCCCGAACTGGTCCAGAAGGCACTGATCGGAGCGGCGGACTCCCCGGGCTACCCCACCGTGTGGGGCACGCCCGAGCTGCGCGACGCGATCACCGGCTGGGCCGGGCGCCGCCTCGGCGCGCGGGGGCTCACCCACCGGCACGTCCTGCCCGTCGTCGGTTCCAAGGAACTGGTCGCCTGGCTCCCCACCCAGCTGGGCCTGGGCCCCGGCGACAAGGTGGCGTACCCGCGGCTGGCCTACCCCACCTACGAGGTCGGTGCCCGCCTGGCCCGCGCGGACCACGAGACCTACGACGACCCGACGGACCTGGACCCGGCGCACCTGAAGCTGCTGTGGCTGAACTCGCCCTCCAACCCCACGGGCAGGGTCCTGGGCAAGGAGGAGCTCACCCGGATCGTCGCCTGGGCCCGCGAGCACGGCGTCCTCGTCCTGTCCGACGAGTGCTACCTGGAGCTGGGCTGGGAGGCGGACCCCGTCTCGGTGCTCCACCCCGATGTGAACGGCGGCTCGTACGACGGCATCGTCGCCGTGCACTCCCTCTCCAAGCGTTCCAACCTGGCCGGCTACCGCGCCGCCTTCCTGGTCGGCGATCCGGCCGTCCTCGGCCCGCTGCTCCAGATCCGCAAGCACGGCGGCATGATGACCCCGGCGCCCACCCAGGCGGCGGCCGTGGCCGCCCTGAACGACGACACCCACGTCCACGAGCAGCGCGAACGCTACGCCGCCCGCCGCGCCGTCCTGCGCCGGGCCCTGCTCTCCCACGGCTTCCGCATCGAGCACAGCGAGGCGAGCCTCTACCTGTGGGCCACACGGGACGAGCCCTGCTGGGACACCGTCGCCCACCTGGCCGACCTGGGCATCCTGGTGGCCCCCGGCGACTTCTACGGCCCGGCGGGCGCCTCCTTCGTCCGCGTGGCCCTGACGGCCACGGACGAGCGGGTGGCGGCGGCAGCGGCACGGCTGGGCTGACAAGGGCCGACGGCCCGGGGCGGGCCACCCGGCCGCCCGGTCACTGCCCGACCGGACACCGCTCGGGCCGGCTGCCGCTCGGCCGGCCCCCGCTCGGCCGCGTCGGCCGCCGCCCGGGCGTGAGGGCCGCCGCGTGATCGGCTACCGCTTGATCGTGGTGATGCGGACCACGCCCGCACCCCGCTCCGCTCCCGCGGCTCCCTGCGTCCTCACCGTCCGCCACCGGCCGTCGGTCGTGCCCGCCCGCCACTCGTGGCCGGCGTAGGAGACCCGCTCGATGTGCAGCGCGGAGGCATGGGCCACCGCCCAGTGCGCCAGCTGCCACCCCCGCTGCCGGGCACTGCGCCCGGCGGCGGCCGTGCCGTCCGGCACGGGCAGCGTCACGGTCCGCCCCTTGGTGTGCGCGGTCCGGCGGGGCGCGGGCGAGGCGCCGGGCCCCACCTCCGCGCCGACCTCCTGCATCACGTCCTGCCCGAAGTCCCGCACCAGCGCGGCGCGCACCGCGTCGGGGCCGCCGCCGGACCGGGTGGGGCTGGGGATGCCCCGGCAGGTCAGCGTGGCCGTGGAGCGCCCGGTGAGCGCGGCGGCGAGCAGTGTCGCGCCCGGCTCGTGCTTGGCGTACGCCTGCGGGAAGCCGCTGCGCTGCACGCGCTGGGCGGCCACGGTGAGCGGCAGCCTCGTGTAGCCGGGGACCTTGGCCAGGTGGTCGTAGAAGATCCCCGCCGAGTACGTCGGGTCCATGATCTCCTCCGGCGTGCCCCAGCCCTGCGAGGGACGCTGCTGGAACAGGCCGAGGGAGTCCCGGTCGCCGTAGTCGATGTTGCGCAGGGACGACTCCTGGATCGCGGTGGCCAGTGCGATGGTCACCGCGCGCTCGGGCATACCGCGCCCGGTGCCGACGGCCGCGATCGTCGCCGCGTTCCTCGCCTGCTCCGGGGTGAGCCGGTACGAGGCGCCGTCGCCCTTGCCGGAGACGACCTCGCAGCCCGGGCCCCCGGTGCGCCCGGTGATGTACTGCAACGAGATGTAACCCGCGAGTGCGAGCATGACGGCGAAGGCCGACCCGAACCGAAGGAGCCGGCCACGGGGCTTGGATGAGGGGGACGGGGCACGCACGTGTATCAAGGTACTGGAGATCGCCGGGGCTGCTGAGCCGGGTGTGGAGAACCGGTGAGAGCACCGGACGGCGGCGCGGGAACAGTGCGGCGGGTTAGGGTCGACCGCATGGCCGACACCACGCTTGACCTCACGCTGGACGCCGCACGGCTGACCGCGCGGCTCGTCGACTTCCCCTCGGAGAGCGGCACGGAGAAGCCGCTGGCCGACGCGATCGAGGGGGCCCTGCGCGAGCTGCCGCACCTGACGGTGGACCGCTTCGGCAACAACGTCGTGGCCCGGACGGACCTGGGCCGGTCCGAGCGGGTGATCCTGGCCGGCCACATCGACACCGTCCCGATCGCCGGCAACGTGCCGTCCCGGCTGGACGAGGACGGAGTGCTGTGGGGCTGCGGCACCTGCGACATGAAGTCCGGCGTGGCGGTGCAGCTGCGCATCGCGGCCACGGTCCCGGCCCCCAACCGCGACCTGACCTTCGTCTTCTACGACAACGAGGAGGTCGCCGCCGAGCTGAACGGCCTCAAGCACGTCGCCGAGGCACACCCGGAATGGCTCCGGGGCGACTTCGCGGTGCTGCTGGAGCCCACCGACGGCGAGGTGGAGGGCGGCTGCCAGGGCACCCTGCGGATGCTGCTGAGGACCAGGGGCGAGCGGGCCCACTCGGCGCGCAGCTGGATGGGCTCCAACGCCATCCACGCGGCCGCGCCGATCCTCGGGCGCCTCGCGGAGTACACACCGCGCCGCCCGGTGATCGACGGCCTGGAGTACCGGGAGGGCCTGAACGCGGTCGGGATCTCCGGCGGGGTGGCCGGCAACGTCATCCCCGACGAGTGCGTGGTTTCGGTCAACTTCCGCTACGCCCCGGACCGCAGCGAGGAGGAGGCCGTCGCCCACGTCCGCGAGGTCTTCGCGGACTGCGGGGTGGAGGAGTTCGTGGTCGAGGACCACAGCGGCGGTGCCCTGCCGGGACTGAACCACCCGGCCGCGGCGGCGTTCATCGAGGCGGTCGGCGGCACCCCGCGGCCCAAGTACGGCTGGACGGACGTTTCACGCTTCTCGGCCCTGGGCATCCCCGCGGTCAACTACGGCCCCGGCAATCCGCACCTGGCGCACAGGCGGGACGAGCGGGTGGACACGGCCAGGATCCTCGAGAGCGAGGAGCGGCTGCGGGCCTGGCTGACGGGCTGACCGGCGGCGCGGGAGGCGGTTTTCTGGCGTTTCACGGCGGACAGGTTCGCTTCCTTCGCCGGTGATCCGCGTAGATCTACGCTGGGCTGGAACGTTCGGCACGAGAAGGGAGTGCACATGCCGACAGGCAATCCCGAGGGCAGGAAGCAGCCACCGGACGAGCGTCGCCTGGGGCCCGTCCTCCGGCGCCGGGACCAGGTCCAGAAGAGCACCACGGACCAGCGGCTGCTGGACGAACGCGCTCCCGCCGACTGGGTCCACACCGACCCCTGGCGCGTTCTGCGCATCCAGTCGGAGTTCATCGAGGGATTCGGCACGCTGGCCGAACTCCCGCCCGCCATCAGCGTGTTCGGCTCGGCCCGGACCGCGGAGGGCACACCGGAGTACGAGACCGGGGTCCGGCTGGGCCGCGGCCTGGCCGAGGCGGGCTTCGCGGTGATCACGGGCGGCGGTCCGGGCGTCATGGAGGCGGCCAACAAGGGCGCCCTGGAGGCCGGGGGCCTCTCCGTGGGGCTGGGCATCGAGCTGCCCTTCGAGCAGGGGCTCAACCCCTATGTCGACATCGGCCTCAACTTCCGCTACTTCTTCGTCCGCAAGCTGATGTTCGTCAAGTACGCGCAGGGCTTCGTGGTCCTGCCCGGCGGCCTCGGCACCCTGGACGAACTCTTCGAGGCCCTCACCCTCGTCCAGACCCAGAAGGTCACCCGCTTCCCGATCGTCCTCTTCGGCACCGCCTACTGGGGCGGCCTGGTCGACTGGCTCGCCAACACCCTCGTCGCCGAGGGCAAGGCGGCGAAGGCGGACCTCTCCCTGTTCCACCTGACGGACGACGTGGAGGAGGCGGTGGCCCTGATGTCGAAGGAGGCGGGCAGGTAACCCGCCGTCCTACGCGAGCCCCCGGCGAGCGACCGCCGGAGGCCGGTGCCCGGCGATGGACGCCACCATGTCCACCACCTGCCGGGTCTCGGCGACCTCGTGCACCCGGTACACCTGCGCTCCCAGCCACGCCGAGACGGCGGTGGTCGCGAGCGTTCCCACCAGCCGCTCCTTGACCGGCTTGTCCAGCGTCTCGCCCACGAAGTCCTTGTTGGACAAGGACACCAGCACGGGCCACCCGGTGGCGACCATCTCCCCCAGCCTCCGGGTGGCCTCCAGGCTGTGCCGCGTGTTCTTCCCGAAGTCGTGTCCCGGGTCGATCAGCACCGACTCCCGGGGCACGCCCAGCGCCACCGCCCGCTCGGCCAGCCCCACGGTCGCCCGCAGGATGTCGGCCATGACGTCGTCGTACGCCACCCGGTGCGGCCGGGTCCGGGGCTGCGCGCCCCCCGTGTGCACGCACACCAGCCCGACCTTGTACCGCGCCGCGACCTCGGCGAGCCGCGGATCCGCCCCGCCCCAGGCGTCGTTCAGCAGATCGGCCCCCGCCTCGCAGACCGCCTCGCCGACCTCGGCCCGCCAGGTGTCGACACTGATGATCACGTCGGGGAACCGCCGTCGCACCTCGGCGACGAAGCCGGCCGTCCGCCGCACCTCCTCCTCGACGGTCACCTCCGCGCCCGGCCCGGCCTTCACCCCGCCGATGTCGATGATCTCCGCACCCTCGGCGACCGCCTGCTCCACGCGCGCGAGAGCCGGTTCGTCGCGGAACGTCGCCCCCTGGTCGTAGAAGGAGTCCGGGGTCCGGTTCACGATCGCCATGATCACCGGTTCGTGCGCGCCGAATTCACGCCCGCCCAGTCTGAGCATCCCCTGTGGCCTCCTCGTACGTCCCGGTGCCTTCCGGCTCTTCGACCGCCTGCGACCCTAACCGTCAGCGTCCCATGGCACGATCGGACCCACACACATACGACAACTCCGTGGGGACCCCAGCGATGGTTATGTTCTTGTTCCTGGTCGTCGCGCTCGCCGTCGTGGTCGCTGCGGTGACCCTCGCGGTGGTGGGCGGCGGCGAGGGCTCCGGTCCGCTGCCCGAGGCGGCACCGGAGCGGCTCCAGGACCCGCTGCCGCCGGACCGTCCGGTGAACCGCGCGGACGTGGAGGGGCTGCGCTTCCCGCTCGCCCTGAGGGGGTACCGCATGGCCGACGTGGACGACGCCCTCAGCCGCCTCGGCGCCGAACTCGCCGAGCGCGACGCGCGGATCGCCGAACTGGAGTCCGCGCTGGCCGGTGCCCGGGCCGCCGCCCACGCCCGCTCGGCCGGGTCCGGGCCGGAGGAGAAGCAGTGACGGACGGCGCGGTGCGGGACGGCGCGGTCCGCGAGACCGCGGCCGGGGAGGGCACGACGGCCGGCGCCGCGGCCGCCGGCCCGGACGGGGCCCTCCGCTGCCCCTGGGCGCTGTCCGCGGCGGAGTACGTGACGTACCACGACGAGGAGTGGGGCCGCCCGGTCCACGGCGACGACGCGCTCTTCGAACGGCTGGCGCTGGAGGCGTTCCAGTCCGGCCTGTCCTGGATCACCATCCTGCGCCGCCGCCCCGGCTTCCGCGCCGCCTTCGCCGGCTTCAGGATCGCGGCGGTCGCGGCCTTCACGGAGGCCGACCGTGAGCGTCTGCTCGCCGACCCGGGCATCATCCGCAACCGCGCCAAGATCGACGCGACGCTCGCCAACGCGCGTGTGCTCGCCGAGTGGTCCCCCGGCGAGCTGGACGCCCTGATCTGGTCCCACGCCCCCGACCCGGCCGGCCGCCCGGCCCCGAGGACCCTCGCCGACGTCCCGGCGGTCACCCCCGAGTCCACGGCCCTGGCCAAGGCCCTGAAGAGGCGCGGGCTGCGCTTCGTCGGCCCGACGACGGCCTACGCCCTGATGCAGGCGTGCGGCCTGGTCGACGACCACCTCGCGGACTGCGCGGCACGCCGCCCCTAGCGTCCGTCCTCCGGACCGGGCCGCTTCCGGCGGCGGTGCCCTCCCGGCCTGCCCGAGCGGGGTCCGGTGCGCGCACAGGACCCCGCGACCGCGGCACGTTCCGAAGGACAGGCCCTGGACCCCGGCGGCCCCGGCCCGGCC
>NZ_MUME01000118.1 GCF_002155915.1 Streptomyces thermovulgaris
TCGCCTGCGGGGACGCGGCCGCGGTGCCCGATCCGAACCGCCCCGGCACCTGCAGGAAGGGGTCGACCACGAGCCGTCCGCGCTCCAGCGGATGCCCGGTCCGCTCGACGAGCGGGTCGGGCCGTACGCCCACGCACCACACCAGCGTGCGGCTGCGGACGAACTCGCCGTCGGTCAGCAGCACCCCGTCGTGCGTGGCCTCCTTCACGGACGTGCCCATGCGCACCTCGACGCCGCGCCGCCGCAGCACGCGGTCGGCGGTGACCGACAGCCGCTCGTCCAGCTCCGGCAGCACGCGCGGCGCGATGTCCAGCAGCATCCAGCGGGGCCGCATCCCCTCCCGCAGGGGGTGGTTGCGCACCAGCGAGCCGGTGAACATCGCACCGTGCGCGGCCACCTCGGTGCCGGTGTAGCCGGCGCCCACGACCACGAAGGTGCAGCGGGCCGCGCAGTCCTCGGGATCGTCGGTGGACGCGGCGAGTTCGATCTGGCGGACCACGTGGTCCCGCAGGTACAGCGCCTCGGGCATGCCCCGGAAGCCGTGGGCGTGCTCGGTGACACCGGGGATCGGCAGCAGCTTGTTGACGCTGCCGACGGCCAGCACCAGCCGGTCGTACTCCAGCGTGCCCTCCACGCCCTCGGGGTCGGTGTAGTGCACGGTCCGGGCGTCCATGTCGATGTCGTCGGCCTCGCCGAGGACCAGCCGGACGCGGCGCAGTGTGCCCGACAGGGAGACGGCGACCCGGCGCGGCTCCAGGATGCCGACGGCGACCTGGGGCAGCAGCGGCAGGTACAGGAAGTAGTCGGTCGGGTTGAGCAGGGTGATCTCGGCCTTGCCCCGGGACATCCTGGACAGGGTCCGGGCCGCGCGGTAGCCGGCGAAGCCGGCACCGACGATCACGATGCGGGGTCGACTCACGGTTCGCCTCCGGCGCTGTCGCGGGCCAGACAAGGGACTTTCCGCGTCCCCCCGGCCCGGGCCCCCAAACGTCCGCTTCCACCGGCCGAAACGCCGCGGCCGAGGTCACCGCCGCATCCGCCGCGACGCCCGGGCACCCCGGCCCGGCCGGCTCCGCCGGGCGGGCGAGGGCGGCCGGGCGGGCCGGCTTGCGGACGCTGTGGTTCCCGGGCCGCTGCCGCCCCCGGAACACGGCTGGAACACGGCGCGGGGCCGGAGCCCGTTCGTGCGGCCGGTGATCGGTGCGCTGTCCGGGGCGGTGTCCCTGCCCATCGGGGCGGCCGTGACCTGTCCGGCCGTGCCGCGGTGGGACACGGCCGCGGCACGCATGGGTGTCCGTCGGCAGGAAACCGACAAGCACCCGGTCCGGTCGGCGGCCCGTCGGCTTTTGAAGCCGTTGTCCTCACCGCGCTCCGGCATGGGCCCGGGCGGCCGGGAACCGGACGGCCCCGCGCAGCGCGCCCCATGCCGTTCCATGGCCAACTACCCTCGTGCGCATGGAGATTCTGGGTGCCAGCCTACGTGTCTGCGTCGACGATCTGGACGCTGCGGTGCCGTTCTACGAACGTCTCGCGGGCAGCAGAGCGCTCCGGTTCGAGCGCGGTGGTGTCCAGGTGGCGGCGGTCGGCTGCTTTCTGCTGATGAGCGGCCCCGAGTCCCAGCTGGAGGTGCTGCGCAAGGTGGCGGCGACCATCGCCGTGACGGACGTCGACGAGACCCACAAGGTGCTGACCGAGCTCGGCGCGCACATCCTCGCCGGCCCGGTCCCCACTCCGCTGGGCCGCAATCTGATCGCCATGCACCCGGACGGGACGGTGTACGAGTACGCGGACCGCCGCGGCTGAGCCGGCCGGGCGGGAACGCGCCCAGGAGGCCGGGCGGAGGAGGGCCGGGTCAGGCGCGCATCTCGGCGGTGAGCGCCCAGCGCTCGTGGTCCCGCCAGTCGCCGTCGACGAAGAGCATGCGCGGGGAGAAGCCCTCCAGACGGAAGCCGCAGGCACGGGCGAGGGCGATCGAGGCGGTGTTGCGGGGCTGGACGTTGATCTCCAGCCGGTGCAGTCGCATCGGACCGAAGGCGTACCCGATCACGAGGTCGAGGCCCTCGCGCATCAGACCGCGCCCGGCGGCGTGCGCGAAGGCCCCGTAGCCGAGCGCACCGGACCGGAAGGCGCCGTACACGATGTTGTTGACGGTGACGAAGCCGGCGAGGGAGCCGTCGTGCTTCTCGCAGACCAGGAAGCCGGTCCGCGCCGGGTCCTCGATCAGCCGCCGCACGTACGCGGTGTACGCCTCGGCCGTGTCCGGCGGGAAGAGCCACGGACGGTGCAGGTCCTTGCTCTCCCGGACCCGGGCGGTGAACTCGGCGCCGTCCTCCGGGGTGAAGGGACGGATGCCCACACGGGGTCCTTCGGCGAGATGGCGGGAAGCGGTGCTCGGCACCCCGTCACCCTACGTCGCTCCGCGCACGGCCGCGCGTCCGGCACCGCCCCCGCGTCCGCTCAGCGCAGGGCGGGCTCGTCGAGTGTCAAGGTGCCCGCGTCGGCGTCCAGTTCGGCCCTGACGCCGAAGGGGATCGTCAGTGCCCCGTCGCAGTGGCCGAAGCCGAAGTCCTCGGCGACGGGGACGCCGAGCGTGCCGAGCCGGTCGGCGAGGAGGGCCCGGACGCGGCCGGGGGTGTCGCAGTTCTCCCAGGAGCCGAGGAGCAGCCCGCAAACCCCCTCGAGCCAGCCGGCGCGCAGGAGCTGGGTGAGATAGCGGTCCAGGCGGTACGTCTCCTCGCCCACGTCCTCCAGACAGAGCAGGCCGCCGGCCGCACCGGGCCGGGTGTGCGGGGTGCCGAGGCCGGCGGCGAGCAGGGCCAGACAGCCGCCGAGCGTGACGCCCCGGGCCCGTCCGGGGACCAGGGCCGTGCCGCCGGAGGCGATCGTGCGGACCGTCTCGGGGGCGAAGAGGGTGGCCCTGAGGTGGTCCTGGGCGCGGGCGTTCTTGACGAAGTCGACGCCGGCGGCCATCGGCCCGTGCAGGGTGACCAGGCCCAGCCGGGTGGCGAAGGCCTCGTGCAGCGCGGTGATGTCGCTGAAGCCGACGAACACCTTCGGCCCGGCCGCCCGCATGGCCTCCCAGTCGAGCAGGTCCACCATGCGCTGTGCGCCGTAGCCGCCCCGGGCGCACAGCACGGCGTCCACCGAGGGGTCGCACCAGGCGTTCTGCAGGTCGGCGGCGCGGTCGGCGTCCTGTCCCGCCAGGTAGTCGAACGTGTCGTGCCGGTCCAGTACGTGCGGCGCGACCACCGGGTCCAGGCCCCAGCCGCGCAGCAGGTCGAGCCCGGCCCGCAGCCGCTCCTCGGGCACGGGCCCGCTGGGGGCGACGACGGCCACCCGGGCACCGGGGGCGAGCCGCTCGGGGCGGCGCAGTTCCTTCACGTCCTTTCCTTCACGTCCTCCGTGTGCACGTCCTGCATGTGCACGTCCGTCGTGTGCGCAGCCGTCGCGTGCACGTCCTTCACGTGCCGAGCTCCAGGGTCGGGACGCCCGCCGTGTCCAGGCCGAACACCTGAGCGTACAGCGACAGCTCCGCCTCCAGCGCCCGCACCAGGGTGTCGGCCCGGCGGAACCCGTGCCCCTCGCCCTCGAAGGCGAGATACGCGTGCGGCACGCCCCGGCCCTTCAGCCGGGCCAGGAACCGTTCGCACTGCTCCGGCGGGCAGATCACGTCGTCCAGGCCCTGCAGCAGCAGGAACGGCACGGTGAGACGGTCGGCGTGCTCGAGCGGCGAGCGTTCGACGTAGCGCTCGGGCACCTCGGACAGCGGCCCGATCAGGGACTCCAGGTACTGCGACTCGAAGTCGTGGGTCCCCCCCGAGCTCCAGCCGGTCAGGTCCAGGACCGGGTAGAGGATCGTGCCGCAGGCGTACACATCGGTCGTGGTCAGGGACACCGCCGCGGTCCAGCCGCCCGCGCTGCCGCCCCGGATCGCGAGGCGCGCACGGTCGGCGGTGCCCTCCTCGGCGAGGGCGAGCGCGACGGCCGCGCAGTCCTCGACGTCGACCACGCCCCACTGCCCGCGCAGCCGGTTGCGGTACTCCCGGCCGTATCCGGTGGAGCCGCCGTAGTCGACCTGGACGACGCCGATGCCCCGCGAGGTGAAGTAGGCGATCTCCAGGTCGAGCATCGGGGAGGTCCGGCCGGTGGGCCCGCCGTGCGCCCACACGAGGTACGGCGGCAGCTCGCCGTCGGGTGCCGTGCACTCGGGGTGGTGCGGCGGGTGGAGGTGGGCGTGGATCTCACGGCCGTCCGGTCCCGTGAAGGTGCGGGTGTGCGACTCGGGGTAGTAGGCGGGGTCCACCGGGTCGGTGTGGGCGGCGCCGATCACCCGGGTCCGGCCGGTCCTGGTGTCCAGCTCGACGACCTCGTGGGCGCTGCGCGGGCCGGCGGCGACCGTCACCACGTGCTCGCCCCGGGCCGCGAGCGTGGCGTCGAACTCGGTCCAGGGCCCGGCCGCGTCGGCGATCTCGCCGGTCTCCGGGTCGAGGATGCCGAGGGCGGTGGTGCCCCGGCCGTGCACGACCGCGATCAGCCCGTCGTCCAGCGGCGCGAACCAGCGCCGGCCCAGCGTCCACAGCGGTCCGCCGAACTCCTCCTCACGGGGGCACAGCGGCGTGCCGTCGCGGTAGAGGTTCCACCAGCCGCTGCGGTCGCTGACGTACAGCAGGGAGCCGTCGGCGGCCCAGTCCGCCTGGACGATCGACTCCTCGGGACCGCCCGCCGCCGTCCGGGGCGCACCGAGGGAACCGTCCTCCCCCACCTCGGCCACCTTCAGCTCCGTGCCGTCCCACGGCATCCGCGGATGGTCCCAGGCCAGCCATGCCGCCCGCCGTCCGTCGGGCGAGAGCCGGGGGCCGGTCACGAACCGGTGCCGGTCGTCGGTGAGTTCCCGGACGGCGGCCCGGTCGCCGGCCGCCGAGCCGTCCAGCGGTACGGCGGCCAGAAGGCGCCGTACGTCGGTGGGTCCGTCGCCGGTGAACTCCTCCAGCACGCACCAGACCTCGCCGCGCTCCGGGCGCAGCAGCGGGTCCGCCCAGCGCAGTCCGCCGCCCACCGCCGAGACGGGTGTGAGGGGGCGCGGCTCGCCGCCGGGCTCGTACCGGTACAGCCGCTGGTCGGCGAAGTTCACGAACACCACCAGCGGTGCGCCGTTCCACACCGTCCCGGCCCAGGGACGGCCGCCGTACTCGATGACGCGGCTGCGCACGTTCCACGGCGCCGGCAGCACCGTCTCCTCCACGCAGCCCTCCCCGGGGGACTGCTCGTAGCGGCGCCGCACCAGCGTCCGCCGGCCGCCCTCCGCGGGCCGCGGTTCGGTCCACCACACCTCGTCGCCGACGAAGCCCACGAAATCCGGTCTGCCGCCGTGCGCGGCGACCAGCGCCGCGTCGACGGGCGACGGCCACGATCCGTACGGCAGTGTCTGCACGCCCCTCCTCCTTCGCCCTGGCTCCACCCCGGCTCCGCCCCGGCGAACGGGTCCGGCGCCCGGGTCCGCCACGAC
Organism: Streptomyces thermovulgaris; assembly: GCF_002155915.1. Lineage (GTDB taxonomy): Bacteria > Actinomycetota > Actinomycetes > Streptomycetales > Streptomycetaceae > Streptomyces > Streptomyces thermovulgaris. The sequence goes on from NZ_MUME01000118.1 coordinate 5,507, forward strand.
CTTAGGGGTCCGCCGGACCGTGCGCGACCACCGGCGCGGACATCCTGTGCGGCCGGTGCCCCGAAACAGGCCGGCGCGGCCGGTGCCGGCGGGGAGGTGCGACGGCCGTCAGACGATGCCGCCGTTGGCGCGGACGACCTGGCCGTTGATCCAGTGGCCGGCCGGGGAGGCGAGGAAGGCGACCACCTCGGCGATGTCGTCGGGGGTGCCGAGCCGCTCCAGCGGCGGCTGGGCGGCGAGCCGGGCGACGGTCTCCTCGTCCTTGCCCCGGAGGAACAGGTCGGTGGCGGTGGGCCCGGGGGCCACGGCGTTGACGGTGACGTCCCGGCCGCGCAGCTCGCGCGCGAGGATCATCGTCAGTGCCTCGACGGCGCCCTTGCTCGCGCTGTAGGCGCCGTAGCCGGGGAGGGCCAGCCCGGTCACGGAGGTGGAGAAGGTGATGAGCGCCCCGCCGCGGCGCAGCCTCCGGGCGGCCTGCTGGGCGACGACGAAGGTGCCGCGGATGTTGGTGCGGTGCAGCGCGTCCAGCTCCGCCAGATCCAGTTCGGCGACGGGCGCCAGACGCATCCGGCCGGCCGCGTGGACGACGACGTCGACGCCCCCGAACTCGGCCTCGGCGGTGTCGAAGAGCATCGTCACCTGCTGTTCGTCGGCGACGTCGGCCCGTACGGCGACGGCCCGGCCGCCGGCTGCGGCGACCTCCTCGACGGCGGTCTCGGCACGGTCCTGGCTGCCGGCGTATCCGACCACGACGGCGAGGCCGTCGGCGGCCAGCCGGGTCGCCGTCGCACGGCCGATCCCGCGGGAGCCGCCGGTGACGACGGCGGCGCGGGGCCGGTCGGGCTGCCGCCGGGGGGCGGGCCCGGGCTGGGCACGGAAGCGGGGTTCTGACCGGGTCACGGGGGCTCCTGCGGTGGTGGTC
>NZ_MUME01000119.1 GCF_002155915.1 Streptomyces thermovulgaris
GCTCGTCCCCGTACTCCGCGGCGGCGTCCGCCCCCCGCGGAGTACGGGGACGAGCCGCCGGTGAAGAAGGCGAAGAAGGTGAGGAGGACCGCGCTCAGGAAGGCCAGGGAATGGCCGGGAGCGGTGCGTGGAGCCTGAGGCACCCGGCGTCCCCCTTCCTGTGGATGCGAGTGTCGGGACCGGGTCCTGGCCGGGGAGCGGACGGCCGGGACCGCGGAGGGTCGTGGGCTCGGTCAGGGTTCGATCAGACCGGCACGGATGGCGTAGCGGGTGAGATCGAGACGATCACGCAGCCCGAGTTTGTGCAACAGGTTGGCACGATGTCGCTGCACCGTCTTGACGCTGATGAAAAGAATTTCGGCGATTTCCTTCGAGGAGTGCCCTTCCGCCACCAGTTTCAGGACCTCCTCCTCGCGGGGGGTCAGGATCTGGTCCGGGGTCTCCTCGCCCTGGCGGACCCGGTCGAGATAGTTGCGGATCAGCGCGGTCACCGCCCCAGGGTAGAGGAACGGCTCGTCGCGCATCGCGGCCCGGCAGGCGGCGACCAGGTCCTGGTCGGCGACGGACTTCAGCACATAGCCGCTGGCCCCGGCCTTCAGCGCCTGGAAGAAGTACTGCTCGTTGTCGTGCATCGTGAGCATCAGGATCCGCAGGTCCGGCTTGAGCGAGGCCAGCTCGCGCGCGGCCTGCAGACCGGTCATGCGGGGCATCGCGATGTCCAGCACCGCGAGGTCCACGTCATGGGCGCGGGCCATCTCGATCGCCTCGGCGCCGTCACCGGCCTCGGCGACCACCTCCAGGTCCGGTTCCTGGTCGAGGATCAGCCGGACTCCACGCCGCACCAGAGCGTGGTCGTCGGCGAGCAGAATGCGGATCTTGGTCGGGTCGGACATCGTCAGGGCTGCTTCCTGGGGACGGGCGCGGTCAGCCGGACCCGGGTTCCGGCCGCGGGAGCGGGGGCGATGTCGAGGGCGGCCCCGATGAGCAGGGCCCGCTCACGCATCCCGCGGATGCCGGCGCCTTCGCGCGCGGCCCTGATGCCGCGCCCGTCGTCGACGATGGCCAGCTCCACGGCACCGTCGGTGCGCCGCAGGCTGACCTCGACCCGCTTGGCGTCGGCATGCCGGGCCACATTGGTCAGGCTCTCCTGCGCGACACGGTAGAGGACAAGTTCGGTCTCCGGCTCCAGCGGGGGCAGATCGGCGTCGAAGCGCCGTACCACCCGCAATCCGGTGTGGGTGGCGAACTCGCTGGTCAGCGAGGTCAGTGCGGAGATCAGACCGAGGTCGTCCAGGACTCCCGGCCGCAGCCGGCGCACCAGCCGGCGGACCTCGTCCAGGCTGTCCCGGGTGATCTCCTGCGCCTGCTGCAGCTCGTCGCGCAGCGGCGGCGGGGCCTCGTCCGCGGCCCGCTTGAGCGCCAGCAGGATCGCGGTCATGCTCTGGCCCACCTCGTCGTGCAGCTCCTGCGCGATACGGCGCCGCTCGGCCTCCTGGGCGAGCAGCGCCCGCGCGCTGCTGGTGGCCCGCTCGTGCTCCAGCCGGTCGAGCATCGCGTTGAACGTGCGGATCAGCTCGGCGACCTCGCCGCCGGCGGGCACCGGCAGCCGCTGGCCGGGACGCAGCAGGTCCACCGTGGTCATCAGCTTCGTCAGCCGCTCCAGCGGGGCCAGCCCCCAGCGCAGCAGGGCGGCGTTGGCGACCAGCATGACGACCAGACCGCCCACCAGGATGATCGCCTCGGTCAGCACCACCGGCACCGAGACGGTCACCGGGGCCCACAGCAGCAGTGCGGTGGCCGTGCCCAGCACCACGGCGTTGAGCCCGAAGATCCTCCAGAACAGGGACACCGGGTGACGCCTCCTTCCGTGATGCGGTCTGCCTCCACTGTCGGGCATCACGCATCCCGGACGATGCGGCCCCGGCCCGGACCGGGCCCGTACCAGTGTGCCGCCGCCGGCCGTCCGCGGGTGCCACGGGCCGGGCGTGACCTGCCCGTACCCCGCCGAATGAACTCTTCGACCACCCGCAAATGGGTCCTGGACCCGATGGGAAACCGCGGCCCGGTCGTCCAGGGTGAGCAGTGACCGACCCCCGTCCCCCCGGAGCAGTCCCCACGGGTCGCACGTGCCCCATGGACCGAAGCCGCACGGACGGCACCGGCAGCACGGGCCGCAGGGACAGCACCGGCAGAAGCCGATGGAAGCCCACGGAAGCCCACGGAAGCCGACAGCAGCCGACAGCAGCCGACAGGAATGGACAGAAAGGGCACTGACGATGTCGCTCGACGCCGCCAGGACCGCACCTCGTCTCGAGCGGGCGGCAGCGGAGGAGGCCCGCCGGCGCCTGGAGCACGCGCGCGGGACCCGGCTGGTCCAGCTGGAGGCCCTGGGCGAGACCGGACAGGCCGCGGACGACCACCTGATGTCCTCCCAGCGGGAGGCCATCGAGCGTGTGCTGCAGGAGATCGACGAGGCGTTCGCCCGTATCGAGGACGGCACCTACGGGATCTGCCGGGGCTGCGACAAGCCGATCCCCGCGGAGCGCCTGGAGATCCTGCCGTACACGGCCCACTGCGTCCCCTGCCTGCGCCGTATCGCCTGACCTCTCTTCCGCGTCCTCTCCTTCGTCGTCCCTCCTTCGTCCGGCATCCGTCCGGCACCTTCCCGCCCCGGCCCGTCTCCCGTCCTGCCCAAGGAGGTGAAGTGGTGAACAACCAGGTCATCGACGACCGCGACACGCATCTGACGCCCGAGGACCTCGCCCTGCTCCGCGAGAACCTCGTCGAGCAGCGATCGTTCCGGCAGGAGCAGCTGCGGCAGATCTCCGACGCCACGACCTCCCGCGCGGACGCGGAACTCCAGGAGCGGGCCGCCTCGCAGAGGGAGGTCCGCGTCAAGCTCGCGGCCTGCGCCCGGATGGTCCTCGCCGATGTCGAGGCCGCCCTGGCGCGCATGGACGACGGCAGCTACGGCATATGCCCCCGGTGCCGGGGGCCCGTCGAACGGGAGCGTCTGCTGATCGTGCCGCAGGCCCGCTACTGCGGTCCCTGCCGGCAGGGCGGAGGGGCCGACCGATGACCATGTCCCAGCGGTCCCAGCGCTCGCGCGCCGCCCTCGACACCCCCCGGCACCGGCCGTGGCCGCTGGGCCGGCAGGGCTGCGGCGTCGCCCTCGACCTGGGCAGCGCCCGCACCCGCGCCTGGATCGCCGGCCGGGGACTGGTCGTCGACGTCCCCACGGTGACCTTCCCCGGGGCCGGCGCGGTGTACCCGATCCGGCGGGGCGCCATCCTCGACACCGAGGGCACCGCCCGGATGCTCGAGCGTCTGCTCGGGCACCGGCTGCCCCGCTTCACCCGCCCGCTGGTCGTCGTCACCGCCCCCGTGCTCGACGGCGTCGCCTACCGCTCCCGGGCCCGTACGGCGGTGGAGGTGCTGCGGCCCCGTGACGTCCTCACCGTCCCCAGCGCCCGGGCCGTGGCGCTGGCCGCGGGCGCGGACCTGTCGCGTCCGCTGCTCGTGGTGGACATCGGCGCCCATCTCACCGAGGTGGTGCTGCTGTCCGAGGGTGCCGTCGTCGACGCCCGCCGCACCGCGCTGGGCACCACCGACCTGGACACCGTCCCGCCGACGCAGATGGGCGACGCGGTGACCACCATGGTGAACGCGATGCTGCGGCAGGACCGCACGTCGCTCACCGCCGACGCCCTGCGCCGGGGCGTGCTGCTGGCCGGCGGGGGCGCCCTGCGCCCCGAGATCACCCACCACCTCACCGGCAGGCTGCACGCGCCCCTCAAGACCGTGGCGGCGCCGCACACCGCCGCCGTGCGCGGCGCCGCCACCCTGCTGCGGTCCGTTCAGGACACCCCTGCGGACGCGGAACCCACCTCCCTCGAGTCACAGTCGTTCTAGAGACCTGAAAGCAGTCGTCCCGGAGACCCGGACACCAGTCGGTCGTCCCGGAGACCTGGAAAGGAGGTCCGCACCATGCCCGGCGGCCTCCCCCGAGCGCAGCCGCCTCCCGATGTCCCGCCTTCCGGAGGGCCCGCGCGCATCACCCTGTGGCGTCTGCGGCGCAATCCGCTGCGCCGCCCCACCGATCTGCTGCAGGCATGGATCGGCCTCGGCCTGCTGCTGGCCGTCCTGGCCGCCGCGCCCGTGGCCCTGTTCCTCGCCCATGACACCGCCTTCCGCCACTACGAACGGCAGGCCGAACACCAGGAACGGACGTGGCAGCGGACCACCGCGGTCCTGGTCCACGACTCCCCCCGCCACCCCGAGCCGGGTTCGCAGCAGGCGAAGCGGGCCCGCTACTCGGTCACGGTGCGCCTCACCGGCCCGGACGGCCTCACCCGCACCGCGCGGGCCGACGTCCCCGCCGGACTGCCCGCCGGCAGCAGTGTCGAGGTGTGGACGGACCCGGACGGGCGGGTCACCGGGCCGCCCATGACCGACGACGAGATCCGCAGCCGCAGCGCGGGCTGGGCGATCCTCGCCGTCCTGGCCGTCTGTGCCGTCGGCGCGGCCGTGTACGGCCTCGCCGCCCTGGTGCTCCGCCGCCGCAACCTCTCCGCCTGGGCCGAGGACTGGTCCCGCACGGCTCCCCGCTGGACGTCGTTCCGATAGCCGCGTGCAGGCCGTGTGCGGCCGTGCAGCCGTACGGCGATAGTCGCCCGGTGATATCGGGCGGCGCGGCCGGGGCGGGCGTCCACGGCCGGTTCCAGGCCCTCTGCGCCCCCTGGATCCGCCCCGCCGGCCCGGCGCCGGCGGGGCGGCGCACCCGTCGTACGGAGCCGTGCCCGGGCGGGGAGGAGGCGGGCAAGGGGCGGGGAATCCGCACCGCCGCCCGGCCGTGTCCGCTGAGGCTCCGTCACTTTTCCGGCAGCAAACAGTCACGAAAGATTGCCGGAAACAGGCAATGCGCCATGGGCATGTCCGCGAGCAGAATGCCGTACGGGGAGCACCGCGGACGGTTCCAGTGCCGGATGTCGGCAGTCGTCCGGCACCGGAACCGGCAGGGGGGCATGTCCGTCGTCCGGTGCGCCGCACACGCACGAGGGGGAACATCGCGCGGCGCACTCCCCGTTCGCCCGGCGCCCGCACGCCGCGCCGGTCCTCGCAGAGTCCTGGCCCCGGCCACCCCGGGCTCGCCCTTGTTCACCGTCCCTCACCACCAAGGACGTATGCCATGAATGTGATCGGCGCGCTCGCCGCGGCCTGCCTGATTCTGGTTCTGCTCGTGCTGTTCGTCTTCTCCCGGCTGTTCCGGAAGGTGGAGCAGGGGAAGGCCCTGATCGTCTCCAAGATGCGCAAGGTCGACGTGACCTTCACCGGGCAGATCGTGCTGCCGGTGCTGCACAAGGCCGAGGTGATGGACATCTCGGTGAAGACCATCGAGATCGAGCGGTCGGGCCGTGAGGGGCTCATCTGCCGGGACAACATCCGCGCCGACATCCGCATCACGTTCTTCGTCCGGGTCAACAAGACCGCCCAGGACGTCATCAAGGTCGCCCAGGCCGTCGGCACCGCCCGCGCCAGCGACCGGGACACGCTGCAGGAGCTGTTCCACGCCAAGTTCTCCGAGGCGCTGAAGACCGTCGGCAAGCAGATGGACTTCACCGACCTCTACACCAAGCGCGAGGAGCTGCGGTACCGGATCATCGAGGTCATCGGTGTCGACCTGAACGGCTACCACCTCGAGGACGCGGCGATCGACTACCTGGAGCAGACGCCGCTGTCCGAGCTCGACCCCGGCAACGTCCTCGACGCCCAGGGCATCCGCAAGATCACCGAGCTGACCGCCGCGGAGCACGTGCGCACCAACGAGGCGCAGCGCACCGAGGAGATGGAGATCACCCGGCAGAACGTCAACGCGCGCGAGGCCATCCTGGAGCTGGAGCGCCGGCAGGCGGACGCCGAGATCAGGCAGAAGCGGGAGATCGAGACCACCCGCGCCCGCGAGGAGGCCGAGACCGCCCGGGTGGTGGAGGAGGAGCGGCTGCGCGCCCAGACGGCCTTCCTGCGCACCGAGGAGGAGCTCGGCATCCAGCGCGAGAACCAGGCCCGGGAGATCGCCGTCGCCGCGAAGAACCGCGAGCGGGTCATCGCCATCGAGAACGAGCGCATCGAGAAGGACCGGATCCTCGAGGTCATCGCCCGGGAGCGGGAGACCCAGCTGACCCGGATCGCCGCCGAGAAGGAGGTCGAGGCGGAGAAGCGGGAGATCGCCGAGGTCGTGCGCGAGCGGATCGCCGTGGAACGCACGGTCGCCGAGCAGGAGGAGTCCATCAAGAAGCTGCGCGCCGTGGAGGAGGCGGAGCGCGAGCGTCAGGCGGTCGTCATCGCCGCCGAGGCCGAGGCGCAGGAGAAGCTGGTCAAGGACATCAAGGCCGCGGAGGCCGCCGAGCTGGCCGCCGCCCACCGCGCGGCCGAGGAACTCACCCTGGCCGAGGCCCGGCTGAAGACCGCCGACCTGGACGCCCAGGCCAAGCTGCGCCTGGCCGAGGCCGTCCAGGCGGAGGCCGCCGCCGAGGGGCTGGCCGCGGTGAAGGTCCGCGAGCAGGAGGCCGAGGCCATCGAGAAGGCCGGCCGGGCCGAGGCCGAGGCGACCGGGGCACGGCTGCGGGCCGAGGCCGAGGGTGCCCGGGCCAGGGCGCTGGCCGAGGCCGCCGCGATCGGCGAGAAGCTGAAGGCCGAGGCGGCGGGCCTGAACGAGAAGGCGGCGGCGATGGCCGCCCTGGACGAGGCGTCCCGCCGGCACGAGGAGTACCGGCTGCGGCTGGAGGCGGAGAAGGAGATCCGGCTGGCCGCCCTGGAGGCCCAGCGGCAGGTCGCCGAGGCGCAGGCCACGGTGCTGGCGACCGGCCTGGAGAACGCCGACATCGACATCGTCGGCGGCGAGTCGGTCTTCTTCGACCGGCTGATGTCCGCGGTCTCGCTCGGCAAGGGCGTCGACGGGTTCGTCGCGCACTCCGACACCGCGCAGGCCCTGGCCAAGCCCTACCTGGACGGCTCGGCGAGCCTGTCCGAGGACCTGGGCCGGATCCTCGGGTCCTTCTCCACGGCCGATGTGCAGAACCTGACCGTCTCCGCGCTGCTGATGCAGCTGATGAAGTCCGGCGGCAGCAAGGCCGGGCAGGTGCAGCAACTCCTCGACCGCGCGGACGAGCTGGGCCTGGCCGACATGCCGCTCACCGCTCTCAACGGCACCGTCAAGGCCTGAGAACCCGGTGCCGGACCCCGCCGCCGCGGGCCTCCGGCACACCCCCGGACCGCGCACACAGGGGCCCCTGCCCGCGCTGCTTTCGAGCAGGAGCCCCTGCCCCGCGCCGCCGCCCTCGAACAGCCCCGTGACGCCGCCGGCCCCGGGCGGACACGGGGCACCGGCGGGAGTCCGGCGCCGGGCTGTGACGACCGGCGGGAGTCCGGGCCGCCGTACGGGGGCGGCGGCCCGGCCCCCGCATCTCCTCGCGAAGGGACGCACCACCCATGGCCACCGCCCTGGAGACGGGTTCGTACGCCACCGTGGACACCGGAACGACCGTGGACACCGGTGTGGACACCGGAACGTACGAGGTACTGCGCGACCGGCTCACCGCGCAGGCGGCCGAACTCGCCCGTGGCGCCGAGCGCCTCAACGCCCGCCGCGCCGAGGAGTTCGGCGCCACGCGCCTGGACCTCACCGGCACCGGCCGGCTGCACACCGAGCACCCCAGCGTGCCCCGGGACGTCGTCGCCGTCGGCGACCACCTGCTGTTCGGGTACAACGGCATCCGGCCCGAACCCGAGGTGGGCGACGTCCTCGCGCTGTACGACCGCGCGTTGAACCGGCTGCCCGAGAACGCGGTGCCCGGACTTCTCGACGACCCGGAGTTCGTACGGGAGTTCGCGGCCCTGTACCGCTACTACCGGCAGGCCCGTCTGCTGAGCCTGCGCCGCACGGACGACCGGCTGCTGGCCGTGTTCCGCACCGGTGAGAAGGCCGACGACATCCGGGTGCTGCGCTGGACGCTCACCGCCGGCGGACGGGCGGCGTTCCTGGACGCACGCGGCGAACGCGACTACGTGCTGCCGCCCTCCCACGACGTCGAGTGGACCGAGGCGGGCCGCGAGGACCATGTGCCGGGCCGGTTCCCGCACGTCTCGGTGCGGGGCGAGGTCTTCGTCTCCACCGTCGGCGGCAGCCTCACCCTCAAGACCGAGAACGACACCGAGACCGGCGAGGGCATCCACAGCGAACCGGTCGACGAGCCGCTGCAGTCCCTCGCCGACGCGGACATCGCGCACGCGCGCGTGGGCGCGCTGATCCTGCTGCGCATCCGCCCCTACAAGGAGACCGCGTACCGCTACCTGGTCTTCAACACCCTCACCAAGGAGGTCCTCCGCCTCGACGGCATCGGGCAGGCCTGCCGCCGGCTGCCCGAGGACCAGGGGATCGTGTTCCCCGGCGGCTACTGCCTGGCCACCGGCGCCCACAAGACGTACGAACTCGACACCAGCGGGCTGGAGTTCGAGCGCGAGGTGCGCTCGCCGTACGGCGAGGACGTGCTGTACGCCTTCCATGCGCGCGCACAGGGACGCAGCCTGCTGCTGTCGTACAACACCATCCGCGAGGAGGTCGCCACCCCGCTGTCCTGCCAGGGCTGGGCCCTGTTCGACGACGGTGTGCTGATGGCGCTGCGCACGGCTCCCTCGGCGGGTCCCGCCGAGCCGGCCCGGGTGCACCCGCTCCAGCTGTGGTCCTCCCCCTATGTCTCCGACACCCACGCCGCCACGACGGGCACCGGCCCCCTCGCCCGGATCGGCAACGCCGACCTCGTCCGCGGCATCTCCGACTGCCTGTCCATCAGCCGTGCCGTCGCCGAGACCACGCCGACCGTCGAGGTGTACGAGGCGCTGGTCGCCTCCTGCGTCCGCGTCCTGGACAGCCACCACTGGCTCGGCGAGGAGGAGCTGGGCGACCTGCGCACCCCGCTTCAGGCCGTGCGGGCCACCGCCGAGCAGGTGCTGGAGGAGTTCCGCACCGTGCAGACGCTGACCCGGCGGGCCGCCGACGCGCTGGAGGACGCCGCCGGACGGCTCGCCGCGGTGGTGCGCCGGCTGCGCGGCGAGGCACCGCGCGGGGCCGCCGCCTGGGTCGAGGGACTGAGCGAACTGCGGCAGGCGCAGGGCCGTCTGCTGACCCTGAAGGAGATGCGGTACGCCGATGTCGCCCGCATCGACGCACTCGCCGCCGAGGCGGAGGCCGACCTCGCCGCGTTCGGCCGGCGGGCCGTCGCCCAGCTGTCCCGCGAGGACGCCTTCGCCGAGCACCACGAGGAGGTCGAACGGCTCGTCGCCGACGCCGGGTCGATCGGCTCCGTCGCCGAGGCGGACCCGGTCGCCGCCCGGCTCGACGCGCTCTCCGGCACCCTGAGCACGGTCACCGAGGTCGTCGCCGGCCTCGACGTCGGCGACGCCACCGTGCGCACCTCCGTCCTGGAGCGCATCGCCGGGGTGATGGGCGGCGTCAACCGGGCCCGCGCCCTGCTCGACGCCCGGCGCCGCGAACTGCGCGACCAGGAGGGGCGCGCCGAGTTCGCCGCCGAGTTCGCGCTGCTCGGCCAGGCCGTCACCGGGGCGCTGGCCGCCGCGGACGACCCCGACGCCTGCGACGAGCAGCTCGCGGCCCTGCTGGTCCGGCTGGAGAACCTGGAGTCCCGGTTCGCCGAGTTCGACGACTTCCTCGAGGAGCTCGCCGCCAAGCGCACCGAGATCCACGACGCCTTCGCCGGCCGCAGACAGAGCCTGCTGGACGCCCGCGCCCGCCGCGCCGAACAGCTCGCCGCCTCCGCGGACCGCGTCCTGGAGACGATCGCCCGGCGCGCGGCCGGTCTCGCCGACGCCGACGCCGTCAGCACCTTCTTCGCCTCCGACCCCCTGGTCGCCAAGGTCCGCCGCACCGCCGGGGAACTGCGCGCCCTCGGCGACCCGGTACGGGCGGAGGAGCTGGACGGCCGGCTGAAGTCCGCCCGCCAGGAGGCGGCCCGCGCCCTGCGCGACCGCACCGACCTGTACAGCGACGGCGGGCGCACCGTCCGTCTGGGCGCCCACCGCTTCGCCGTCACCACCCGGCCCTTCGAGCTCACCCTGGTCCCGCACGGCGACGGCCTCGCCTTCGCCGTCACCGGCACCGACTACCGCGCCCCGGTCACCGACCCGGACTTCGCGTCCACCCGCCGCTTCTGGGACCGCCGTCTGCCGTCCGAGTCGCCCGAGGTGTACCGCGCCGAGCACCTGGCCGCCCGTCTGCTGCGCGAGCACGGCCCGGCCGCCCTGGCGGCGGCCGACGACCTGCCCGCCCTGGTGCGCAGGGCCGCGGAGGAGGCGTACGACGAGGGCTACGAGCGCGGCATCCACGACCACGACGCCGCGCTGATCCTGGCCGCCCTGCTCCCCCTGCACGAACGGGCCGGGCTTCTGCGCCACGAACCCGCGGCCCGTGCCGCCGCCCACCTGTTCTGGGCCCATGGCACCACCCCCGCGGCCCGCGCGAGCTGGACCCGCCGGGCCGTCTCCCTGGCCCGCGCCCGCGACACCTTCGGCCCGTCCCCGGCGATCGACGCGCTGGAGGCGGAACTGGCGCGGGCGATCGCCGACTGGTCGCCGGACACCGCCGCACCGGCCCGCGCGGGCGCCGGCGGTGCGGCAGGCCCCGAAGACGCGCACGGCACGGCCCGCGCCGCGGCCGCGTACCTCCTCGAGGAGCTGACGACCGGCCCCGACGGCTTCGTCGTCAGCGCCGCCACCCGTACGCTGCTCGATGCGTTCCACCGCGCCACGGGCGGCTCCTCCTACGCCGAGGACCTGGCCGCCCTCGACGACCTCGCCGACCGCCGTCAGCTGGCCGAGGCGTGGCTGTCGGCGTACGCCGCCTCCACCGGGGCCGAAACGTCCGCCGGGGACCTGGCCGAGGCGGTGGCCGCCGAGCTGTGCCCGGACCTGACCCGCCATGTGTCCGAGGCCTTTCTCGAGACCACGGTCGAGGGCCTGCTCGGCACCCATCCGCGCATCACGGACCGCCGCCTGGTTCTGCGGATCGACGAGTTCCTGGCCCGGACCGGCAGATTCGCGCGGGAGGAGGTCCCCGCCTTCCGCGCCTACCAGCGCCGCCGCACCGCCCTGGTGGACGCCGAGCGCGCCCGGCTGCGGCTGGACGACCACCGTCCGCGCTCCATGGCGGCGTTCGTCCGCAACCGGCTCGTCGACGAGGTCTATCTGCCCCTCGTCGGCGACAGCCTCGCCCGCCAGCTCGGCACCGCCGGCGAGACCAAGCGCACCGACACCGGCGGTCTGCTGCTGCTCCTCTCGCCGCCCGGCTACGGCAAGACCACGCTCATGGAGTACGTCGCCGACCGTCTCGGCCTGATGCTGGTCAAGGTCAGCGGCCCGGCCCTCGGTCACGCCGTCACCTCGCTGGATCCGGCCGAGGCGCCGAACGCCACCGCCCGCCGGGAGGTCGAGAAGATCAACTTCGCGCTGGCGGCCGGCAACAACACGCTGCTGCTCCTGGACGACATCCAGCACACCGCACCGGAGCTGCTGCAGAAGTTCATCCCGCTGTGCGACACCACCCGCCGGATCGACGGCGTGTGGAACGGCGAACCGCGCACCTACGACCTGCGCGGCAAGCGCTTCGCCGTCTGCATGACCGGCAACCCGTACACCGAGTCCGGCGAGCGCTTCCGCATCCCGGACATGCTCGCCAACCGCGCCGACGTGTGGGACCTCGGCGAGGTGCTGACCGGCAAGGAGGACGTCTTCGCGCTCAGCTTCCTGGAGAACGCGCTCACCGCGAACCCGGTGCTCGTCCCGCTGGCCGGCCGCGACCGCCGCGACGTGGACCTGCTGATCCGGCTCGCCGAGGGCGACCCCACGGCCCGCGCCGACCGGCTCGTCCACCCCTGTGCACCCGCCGAGGTGGAGCAGATCGTCGCCGTGCTGCGGCATCTGCTCACCGCACGCGAGACGGTCCTCGCGGTCAACGCCGCCTACATCGCCTCCGCCGCCCAGTCCGAGGAGAGCCGCACCGAGCCGCCGTTCCGGCTCCAGGGCTCCTACCGCACCATGAACAGGATCGCCCAGCGGGTGCGGCCGGTCATGAACGACGCCGAGCTCGCGGCCGTCCTCGACGACCACTTCACCGCGGAGGCCCGGACCCTCACCGACGGAGCCGAGGCCAACCTGCTGAAGCTGGCCGAGCTGCGCGGCACCCTGACCCCCGAACAGGCCCGGCGCTGGGCCGAGCTGAAGGCCGCCTACGTCCGCTCCCGGGCCCTGGGCGGCCCCGCCGACGACCCCCTCGCCCGGGCGACCGCCGCCCTCGCCCTGCTGGCCGACCGGATGAGCGCCATCGAGGCGGCCCTCGTCGACGGCCTGGCCACCCGGGCTTGCCGGGCGGACGGCCACGGAAAGGAGCAGTGACGACGATGACGGCCCTCACCGAGGCGATGACGCAGATGTCGCCCTTCCTGGTCCCGCTCGCCGCCGCGACGCTGATCGTGGCGGCCCGCACCACCGTGCTGGTCCGCCGCGACCGCCGCCGGTCCCACGACTACCGCGGCCCCTGGCCGTCCGAGGACGAGTGAGCCCGCCTCCGGGCCGCCGTCACACCGGCCGCCCGGCCGGGAAAACCGCCGACGACGACGCCACCCCCGGACACGGGCCGCGCGACCGGTGTCCGGGGGTGGAAGCACCACGAAGAAGAAAAGGAAGAAGAGAAGCAGAAGACGACGGCGTCAGCGCGCCCGTGCCGGCCGGCCCGTCGCCGCACCCGGGGCGGCGAGCAGCGGAGCCAGCGCACCGGTGCGCAGCCGCCCCACGAAGGACACGGCGAACATGCGTGCCGCGAGGATGACGAGCAGGGTGACGACGGTCCCCACCAGGGCTCCGGCGGCGACGTCGTGGGGGTAGTGGGCGCCGACGTACACCCGGGAGGCGCCCATCGCCACGGCCGCGAGCAGGGCGACGGCCCCGATCCACCGGCTGACGACCAGCAGCCCCACCGCGAAGGCGACGGCGACCGTGGTGTGGTTGCTGGGGAAGGCGTAGTCGTCCAGCGGGGGACATTCCTCGATGAGGAAGCTGCCGGGCAGGGCCCGGCAGGGGCGCTGCTCCTGGAATATGTTCTTGAGCCCGCTGTTGACGGCGTACGCGATGACGACGGCGAACGGTATGGCCAGTACGGCGGCCATGACCGCGTTCCCCTGGTGCCGGGCGCGCCACCAGACCATCAGACCGAAGATCACGAACACGCCCATGCCGAAGGCGGAGTACAGCTCCGCGGGCTCGTTCAGCCAGGGCGTGTCCCGGGCGAACTCGGTGACGTCGGTGTAGAGGCCGCCGCTGACGGCCGCACCGTCGAACCCCTGGGCGGGCGGGGAGGAAGTCGTCATCAGGTGGGTCTCCGGGGCACAGATACGGAACCCTCGGTGAAACCGGACTGTCCGAGGGGTGAACGTCTCCAGATTGGTAGACGGTAGCAGTTGACCACCGATCCCCCTCTCCCGGTCGGCCTGCCCGGACCGCCGGGCGGAGCCGTCACCTCACAAGGTCACCTCTCGAGGGACCGGAGCCGGCAAGGGCGATCTCGTGCTCGCCGTCGCCGGCGGTGCGCCGCTCGGTATCAGTCGTCCCGCCGGCGCCAGTCGTCCTGTTTTCTTGTGTCCGCCCGTTGGTGGATTCCGCTGTCCCGTGCCGCGCGGTACGCGGCCCGGGCCCGCTGTTCGGCAGGGGGGTCGAGGGCTTCGGCGCGCAGGGCGCGGCCCAGGGCGCGCCACAGCCGGCCGGTACTCGACGTGTCGTCGGACGTGTCGTCGCGGGCGGGCGCGCGGCTGTCGCCGCCGCCGTGTCGGTCGCCCATGTCCGTGTCCATTCCGGTGCGGTGGTCCCTCGCTGAACTCAGTGGTCCCTCACTGAACTCAACGGATCCGGGGCCGTCCCTGCTCAGACCGACTGCCCGGTGCGCGCAACGGCCCCTTCGCCGCACCCGCCGGGAACCGGGGCCGCGGCGGTCCGGCGTCCGTGCGTGCCGTCGCGTGTCCTGCCGGTGCGGCGGGCGGGGAGCCGGTGCCGCTCCGGTCGCGGGAGTCCGGCGGCACGGTCGGGGGCGTGCCCTTGGGTCCTTGCCCCCTGCCCCTCCTGCTCCCGCTGTCGCGTACGATGCACCACGACTACTTAGGCAAGGCTAACCTAAAGCCGGAAGGGGTGCGGGGTGGCGACCGAGATCTACCGCGATGCCTGGGGCATTCCCCATCTGCGTGCGGACAGTGCGGCGGAACTCGCCCGCGCCCAGGGGCGTGTCACCGCCCTGGACCGGGCCTGGCAGCTGGAGGTGGAGCGGCACCGCGCGCGGGGCACCTCGGCGTCCTTCCTCGGGCCGCAGGCCCTGCCCTGGGACCGGTTCGTGCGGCGCGCCCGCCTGGACGACACCGCCCGCCGCTGCTTCGCCGCCCTGGAGCGGCGCGACCCGGAGACGGCGGACTGGGTCCGGGCGTACGTCGACGGCGTCAACGCGGGACTGAGAACCGCCGCCGCCCCGGAGTTCGCCCGCGTCGGTCTCGCCCCCGGCCGCTGGGAGCCCTGGACGCCCCTGGGCATCTGGCTCTCCACCCACATCCTCTTCGCGGGCTTCCCCGCCAAGCTGTGGCGCGAGCTGGTGGTGACCCGGCTCGGCGCGGACGCGGTGGGCCTGTTCGCCACCGACGGGCCCGGCACCTCCGGCAGCAACGGCTGGCTGATCGCCGGCGAGCGGACCGTCACCGGGCAGCCGCTCATCGCGGGCGACCCGCACCGCTTCATCGAGGACCCGGGCGTCTACCAGCAGATCCACCTGGCGTGCCCCGAGTTCGACGTCGTCGGTTTCGCCGTGCCCGGCGTTCCCGGCATCGCCCACTTCGGTCACACCGGCACGGCCGCCTGGGCCATCACCAACGCCATGGCCGACTACCAGGACCTCTACCGGGAACGGCTGCGGCGCACCGGGGCCGGCGTCGAGGCGCTCGACCCGGACGGCGTGTGGCGGCGGGCCGCCCGGCACACCGAGACGATCGAGGTGGCCGGGGAGGAACCGGTCGAGGTGGAGGTGCTCGAGACCGGGCGGGGCCCCGTCGTCATCGGCGGCCCCGAGGGCCTGGACGCCGGGGTGGACGAGCCTGGCGCGCCCCCGGTCGCGATCAGTCTGCGCTACCCGCCCCGGGTCACCGGCGACCTCGGCTTCGAGGCCCTGCTGCCCCTGCTGCGGGCCCGCCGGGTGGCCGATGTGGACAAGGCCGTGGACCGGTGGGCCGAGCCGGTCAACGTCGTGCAGGCCGCCGACACCGAGGGCGGGCTGCTGCACCGCGTGGCCGGCCGGGTGCCGGTGCGGGCCGAGGCCAACCGGATCCGTGTGGTGCCGGCCTGGGAGCCCGGCCACGACTGGCAGGGATGGCACGAGCCGCCGCGCGCCGGGCTGACCGACGGCATCGCCGTCATGGCCAACCAGCGCGGCCCGGCCGTCCCCCTGGGCGTCGAGTTCGCCCCGCCGCACCGCGCCGACCGCATCCGGGCCCTGCTCGACGGGCGCCGGCGGTGGTCCGCCGCCGACCTGTCCGCGCTCCACACCGACACCCACCTCGCCTCCGCCGCGCCCCTGCTGGAGCACCTCGCCGCCCTCGACGGCCTGAGCGACGGGGCCGCCGTCCTGCGGGACCGGCTGCTGCGCTGGGACCGCCGCATGGACGCCGGCAGCACCGACGCGGCCCTCTTCGCGGCCGTGCGCTCGGCGGTCGTACGCCGTCTCGCGGCCCACCCCGCCTTCGCCGGGCTGGCCGCCCCGCCCGCGTACCCGGAGGTCTTCCTGCCCTGGCTGGCCCTGGTCCCGCGCATCGGCTACGCCCTCGAGCACCTTCTGACCGCCGAGGAGCTGTACGGGATCGACCGCCCGGCCGTCGTCCGCGAGGCCGTCGAGGAGGTGGCCGCCCGGCCGCCCGCCGGCACCTGGGGGGACGTCCACCGCCTCGCCCCCTGGCGGGCGCTGCCTCCCGAGACGCCGTACGACGAGCCCCGGCTGGCCGGCGACCACGACTGCGTGCTGTGCACCTCCTCCGTTCCCGGTCTGACCGACCTCGCCGCGCGCGGCCCGGTCGCCCGGTACGTGTGGGACCTGGCCCGCCGCGAGGACAGCCGGTGGGTGGTCCCCTTCGGCGCGTCCGGGATCCCCGGCTCGCCCCACCACCGCGACCAGCTGCCCCTGTGGCTCGAGGGAGAGCTCGTCCCGGTCGTCACCGACTGGGGACGGTTGAGGAAGCAGCACGAGGAGACCGAGGAGACCGATGTCTGACGCGCACGACGACGGGCGGGCCCCGCAGCATCCGCGGCATTCCGGGCAGGCCCCCCGCCTCCCGTACGCCGACCGTGAGGCCGTTCACGAGCAGCGGGTCGACGGCTTCGGCACCGTCCGGATCCTGCCGCTGGACGCACGGGCCGACGCCGGGGTGATCCACCGCTGGGTGAGCGAGGAACGGGCCGCGTTCTGGGGCATGACCGGCCTCACCGAGGAGCAGGTGGCCGAGATCTACGCCCACATGGCCACGCTCGACACCCACCACGCCTTCCTCGTGGTGAGGGACGACGAGCCGGTCGCCCTGTTCCAGACCTACGAGCCGTCCGCCGACCGCGTCGGCGAGTGCTATCCCGTCGAGCCCGGCGACATCGGCGTGCACCTGCTCCTGGCGCCCGCCGGCCCGGGCGCGGCCCGGCCCGGCTGGACCTCCCGGCTGCTGACCGTCCTGCTGTCGTACGCCCTGCTGGTCCTGGACCGCACCCGTGTGGTGATCGACCCGGACGTGCGCAACGACAAGGCCGTCGCCCGTTTCCGGCGCCAGGGCTTCACGCCCGGTCCCGTCGTCACCCTGCCCGAGGTGGACCTGCCGGACGTGTACCTGCCGGAGAAGAAGGCCCAGCTGGCCTTCCTCACCCGGGATGCGGCGTTCCCCGCCGGGCCGCCCCGGTAGGCCCGGCCGGAAACGGCACGGTCGGGCCCGCCGGGACGGCCGGCCGGA
>NZ_MUME01000012.1 GCF_002155915.1 Streptomyces thermovulgaris
GGACGGGAGAGACGAGGGGCGGAAGGAACGGGACGGGGGCGGGCGAGGAGCGCTCCCGTCGCCGCCGCGGTCACTCCTCGGGCGGGCTCAGCGGCGCCTGCCACACCAGCCTGGTCCCGCCGCCCTCGGGCGTGGTCCACTCCAGGTCGCCGCCCAGTTTGCGGGCCCGCTCGGCCATGTTGGCCAGCCCGCTGCGACGGCCCTCGGGCGGGATGCCCACGCCGTTGTCGGTGACCACGACACGCACCGTCCTGCCGTCGGTCTCCAGCACCGCCTCCGCGCGGCCGGCGTGCGCGTGCCGGGCGATGTTGGCCAGCGCCTCGGACAGGACGGCCACCACGTCGTCGGCGATCTCCTTGGGGACATGGGTGTCGAGCAGACCCTCCATCCGCACGCTGGGCGCGAAGCCCAGCACCGGCGTGGCCTCCTCGACCACGCGCACCGCACGGGCCCGCAGCCCGGGGGACTTGTCGTCGCCGTGCATGCGCAGACCGAAGATCGTCGACCTGATGATCTTGATGGTCTCGTCCAGGTCGTCCACCGCCCGCAGCACCCGCTCCTTGGCCCCTTCGTGGTCGATGAGCCGTCCGGCGCTCTGCAGGGTCATACCGGTGGCGAACAGCCGCTGGATCGCCAGGTCGTGCAGGTCCCGGGCGATGCGGTCGCGGTCCTCCAGCAGGGCGATCTGCTCGGCGTCCTGCCGGCGCTCGGCCAGTTCCATGGCGATGGAGGCCTGCGCGGCGAAGCCCCGCAGCGGTTCCAGTTCCTTCTCCGAGAAGTCGGGCGCCCCGGCCTCCCGGGCCAGCAGGACCACCCCCTGGATGTGGTCGTCCGAGGCCCCGATGGGCACGGCGACGGCCGGCCCCAGGCCGGCGAACCGCGGCGGGCCGGCCGAGATCCGCGGATCGTGGGCGACGTTCCGGCTGCTCACGGGTGCCCCGCTGGCGAACGCCGCTCCGGTGAGGGTGCCCTCGACGGGCAGCAGCAGCCCGCGGTGCGCCTCCGCCCGCAGGCCGATGGCCAGTTCCACCGTGAGCGTGTCGGTGCCCTTGACCGGTGTCGACATCACCGCCAGCGCGGCCCCCGTGATCTCACGCGCCCGCTCGGCGATCAGCTTGAGCACGTCCGCCGGGGCGGCGCCCGACATCAGGCTGTGGGTGATCTCCGCGGTGGCCCGCAGCCAGCGCTCGCGCAGCCGCGACTCCTCGTACAGCCGCGCGTTGTCGATGGCCACGCCCGCCGCCACCGCGAGCGTGGACAGCACCGACTCGTCGTCCTCGTCGAACTCCAGCCCGCCCCGCTTCTCGGTCAGGTAGAGATTGCCGAAGACCTGGTCCCGCACCCGGATCGGGACACCGAGGAAGGTGTTCATCTGCGGGTGGTGCTCCGGGAAGCCGTACGACGCCGGGTGCTCCGAGATCTTCGACAGCCGCAGCGGCTTCGGGTCGCGGATCAGCTCGCCGAGGATGCCGTGTCCCTCCGGGTAGGGGCCGATCCGGGCGACCTCCTCCTCGCTGACCCCGACGGTGTAGAACCCCGACAGCCGCCTGCCGTCCGGGCCGATCACGCCCAGTGCCGCGTACTCCGCGTCGACGAGCGTCGCCGCCGCCTCGACGAGGCTGTGCAGCACCTGTTCCAGGTTCAGTTCCCGGCCGACGGAGAGCACCGCCTCCAAGAGGCTGTGCACCCGGTCCCGGGTTCCGCGGGCGGCGTCCAGTCGCGCCTGCAACTCCTCCAGCAGCTCGTCCAGGCGTAGCTGCGGCAGTCGTACACGGGCCTTCCCGGACTCCTCGGAGCTTCCCACCGGTGATCCTCCAAGCCCCCACGAAGTGACGTGTCCCGTTCCGCTCACCTGACACAGTAGCGGCTGCGACACAAGCGGGTTGCAGGGTCATCACGGTGCCCGGCCGGCCTTGGCAACTGATGAAATTGCAAAACTTTGCAATTTCATAGATCCTATGGCGGTTCCCCGACCACCGAGAGAAAGCCGAGGTTCACCGCTCGATGACGTCCGTACTCAGCCGGGGCCGGTCCCGGATCGCGTCCCTGCTGCCATCACGGGCCGATCTGGCCGGCATGGGCCGCAACCCCCGCCGCGACCTGCTCGCCGGCCTGACCGTGGCGATCGTCGCCCTCCCGCTCGCCCTCGGCTTCGGCGTCTCCTCCGGGCTCGGTGCCGAGGCAGGACTGGCCACCGCGGTGGTCGCGGGCGCGCTCGCCGCGCTGTTCGGCGGTTCCGACTTCCAGGTGTCCGGGCCCACCGGCGCCATGACGGTGGTCCTGGTGCCGATCTTCGCCCAGCACGGCGCCTCCGGGGTGCTCACGGTCGGGCTGCTGGCCGGTGTGATGCTGGTCGCCCTGGCCGCGCTGCGGGCCGGGAAGTACATGCGGTACGTGCCCGCTCCCGTGGTGGAGGGCTTCACCCTGGGCATCGCCTGCGTGATCGGCCTGCAGCAGATCCCGAACGCGCTCGGGGTGGAGCAGCCCGAGGGCGAGCGGGTGCTCGTCGTCGCCTGGCGGGCCCTGGAGGAGTTCGCACGGCACCCGAACTGGGCGGCGCTCGGCTGCGCCCTCGCGGTCGCCGCGGTCATGCTCGTGGGCGCGCGGTGGCGGCCGACCGTGCCGTTCTCCATCCTCGCCGTGATCGCGGCGACCGTCACCGTCGAGGTGGCCGGTCTGGAGGGGGTGCGGCCGATCGGCGACCTGCCCTCCGGGCTGCCCGCGCCGTCCCTGGACTTCCTCGACCCCGGCGCGCTCGGTTCGCTGCTCGCCCCGGCGGTGGCGGTCGCCGCGCTGGCCGCGCTGGAGTCCCTGCTGTCCGCCTCGGTCGCCGACGGCATGACGGTGGGCCGGCAGCACGACCCGGACCGGGAGCTGTTCGGACAGGGACTGGCCAACATCGCCTCTCCCCTGTTCGGCGGAGTGCCCGCGACCGGCGCGATAGCCCGGACCGCCGTCAACGTCCGCACCGGAGCCTGCTCGCGGCTCTCCTCCCTCACCCACGCCGTCGTCCTCGCGGTGATCGTCTTCGCCGCCGCCCCGCTGGTGTCCCGCATTCCGCTGGCGGCCCTGGCGGGCGTCCTGCTGGCGACCGCGGTCCGCATGGTCGAGGTCGGCTCGCTGCGGGCCATGGCCAAGGCGACCCGTTCGGACGCGGCGATCCTCTCCCTGACCGCCCTGGCCACGCTGGCCCTGGACCTGGTCCAGGCGGTCGTCATCGGCCTCCTCCTGGCCGGTGCCCTGGCGCTGCGCGCCGTGGCCCGCCAGGCCCGCCTCGACCAGATACCCCTGGACCAGGGCGACCACAGCCGCGAGGAGCACGCCCTGCTCGCCGAGCACATCGTCGCCTACCGCATCGACGGGCCGCTGTTCTTCGCCGCCGCCCACCGCTTCCTGCTGGAGCTGAGCGAGGTGGCCGACGTGCGCGTGGTGATCCTGCGCATGTCCCGCATCTCCACCATGGACGCCACCGGGGCCCTGGTGCTCAAGGACGCCGTGGAGAAGCTCAACCGGCGCGGCATCGTCGTCCTGGCCTCCGGCATACGCCCCGGCCAGCGCCAGGTCCTGAACTCCGTCGGTGTGCTGGACCTGCTGCACCGCAAGGGCGGGGAGTACGCCACCACACCCGAGGCGATCCGGGCCGCGCGCGCCTACCTGGAGACGGCCGGCCTGCTGCAGCCGGGGGAGGCTCCGGACGCTTCCCAGCCCGCGCACGGAATTGCGCGATTGCGCAATTCTTGATGTTGTTACCGCCTGTTGCGACGCCCACGAGCAGAGCCAGGACGAAACGATGGTGACCACGCCGCTCTACCAACTGAAGGCCGAGTTCTTCAAGACGCTCGGTCATCCCGCACGCATCCGTGTCCTGGAGCTGCTCAGCGAACGCGAGCACGCGGTGTCCGAGATGCTGCCCGAGGTGGGCATCGAACCCGCCGCCCTCTCCCAGCAACTGGCCGTCCTGCGCCGGGCCGGCCTGGTCGTCTCCCGCAAGCAGGGCTCGACCGTCCACTACTCGCTGACCGATCCGCACGTGGCCGAGCTGCTGCGGGTGGCACGGACGATCCTGTCCGGAGTCCTCGCGGGGCAGGCGGAGATGCTGGCCGACCTGCAGGCGGCGCAGGGCGAGAGCCCGCGCCCGCCCGGCAGCGCCCCGGCCCGCTGACGAACCGCTCCCGGAGCCCCGCCACGAGTGGCGGCGGGCCCCGGGACCGGGCGGGACGGCCGACGGCGATTCCGGACGCCGCGGCGGCGGACGCGCCCGCGGTCGGCCGGGCCCGGGTGGCGCCGGCGCCCGCTGCTCGCTGCCCGCGGTCACGTGGCGATCGGGACGACGGCGCAGAGGAACGCGAGACGCACGAGACGCACAAGAAACACCAAGAAACACGGAGAAGGCCGCTCGTCCGGTGTGCCGTGTGCCTGTACCCGGACGGGCGTGCCGGGCACGGAACGCACCAGGGCGCACCCATGGCGGGGTGGCCGCCGTCCGCCTGGATCACGTCGATCCCGCTGATGCGCCGGCCTCGCAACGTCCTTGAGAAAGCACCACCTGCGGGCCGACACGGTCGAGCGGCGCGCCGTCGAGAGCGACGCCGAGCAGGACGGGAGCGCGGCCGAGGTCCGCTCGATCTCCGCCCAGGACGGCAGCGCACGGCGCCTGTCCACGCCGCGCACGGCGATCGGGAAACGCAGGCGGTTCTTGCGACGGGCGAGGCCGGCCGCGGTGAGGACGCCGTACAGGAGCGGCCCGGTGAAACGGCAGGTGCCGGATGCCGCCGGCGGCGCACCCGGCCCGCCGTTCCCTGCAAACGCATGTGCGAGGACTTCCCGCACGATACTTCGCAGACGCGAGGAAGCAGGCGGCTTCATCCCCGCACATGCGCCAGTATCATCGCCGTATGCGCAGCCACTGGACCGGAGGCGCGATCGCCCTGCCCGGTGCCGGCACCGGCACCATGAGGCGCCTGGGCGACCGCGGGAGACCGACCGCTGCGGTCGCCGAAGGACCGCGGACGCGCCCGTTCAGGACCACCAGGACCAGACGAGTCCGTTCAGGACCAGAGGGAGTCGGCCCCGTGACCATCCGTTCCGTCCGCCGGACCCGCCGCATGCTGCGGGTGACCGGGACAGGTGCCGTCGCCCTCGTGGCCCTCGGCGCCTGCTCGCCGCCCGGCTCGGACTCCTCCGCGTCCGCCTCCTCGTCGTCGAAGCCGTCCGGTGAGGTGACGGTCTTCGCGGCCGCCTCGCTCAAGGAGAGCTTCACCGCCCTGGGCAGGAAGTTCGAGAAGGACCACCCGGGCACGAAGGTCGCCTTCAGCTTCGGCGGCAGCGACACGCTCGCCGCGAGCATCACCGCCGGCGCCCCGGCCGACGTGTTCGCCGCCGCCGGTCCCAGGCCGATGGAGATCGTCACGGAGAGAGGGGAGACGGCCGGCGCCCCGGCCGCCTTCGTCCGCAACCGGCTGGAGATCGCCACCCTGCCGGACGCCCCCGACAAGCCGGCCTCCCTGAAGGACCTCACCAGGTCCGGTCTGAAGGTCGTGCTCTGCGACAGGACGGTGCCGTGCGGCGCCGCCGCGCAGAAGGCCCTGGCCGCCGGCGGCGTCGAGCTCACCCCGGTGTCCTACGAGAAGGACGTCAAGTCCGCCTTGAACAAGGTGGTGCTGAAGGAGGCCGACGCCGCCCTCGTCTACAGGACCGATGTGAAGGCGGCGGGTGACAAGGTGCAGGGCGTGGACTTCCCCGAATCCGCCAGGGCCGTCAACGACTACCCCATCGCCCTGCTCAAGAACGCCCGGAACGCCGAGGCCGCCAAGGCGTTCATCGCGCTGGTGCGGTCCCCCGAGGGTCAGCGGGTGCTGGCCGAGGCCGGTTTCCTCAAGCCGTGATCCCGCTCCGCAAGACCGGTGCCGCGCCCCGCCCCCCACGGGTGAGCCACGGCCTCGCCGCACCGGCGCAGACCTCCCGCCCGCGCTCTCCTGCCCGCCCCGGCCCCGCCTGGGTCAGCGGCTCCAGGACAGGACCCGCTTCCGCGTCCGCGACGACGCGGGGCACATGCCCAAGGACGTCGGCCAGGCGCCCGGTTCCGGCATCGGCGCGAGCGGCCACCGGCGACCGCGGCACCTCCGCGGCAGGCGACCCCTGCGGCTCGTGCCCTCGCACCGGGTCTCCGCACGACGGGCGGCGCAGACGTCCGGGCAAGGCCGATCCGGGGAGTGCCCGGACTCTCCGTCACGACGCGGGGCGGCGTTCGCCGGTGCGCCGTGTGCGCGTTCTGCGGGTCTTCGTGCCGATGCTCCGCGTCGCGGCGGAAGCACGACCGGGACGGTCCGGACTTTGAACTCTTCGCCGACAAAGCGTGGACATGCCAAGCAGAAGTCTTCTACCGTGGCGGCACAAGTGCAGCGCAAACCCAGCAGACCGGAACGATTTCCGGCACGGTCCGGTCCCCAACTCGTGGAGGACCATTGCCCCAACGTCTGTTTCCGCGCGCCAGAAGACACTTGATCCCCCTGCTGGCCGGGGCCTTCCTCGTCGGCGGTCCATGCTCCGCTCCCCCGGCTTCCGCCGCGCCCGCGGACATCCCCCCGCAGGAGCCGGGAGTCACCCTCCGTGTGTTCGACGTGCAGACGCCGCTGAGCAAGCTGTGCACCCTGAAACCCGGTCAGACTCCCAACCACGACAAGCTGATGCCGAGGATCGACTGGTCCACGGCCGACGACTTCGGCGGGTTCACCGACCACTTCGTCACCGAGACGTCCGGTTATCTGAACGTGCCGCGCACCGGCAGCTATGTGTTCCGTCTCACCAGCGACGACGGTTCACGGCTGACCATCGACGGCGAGACCGTGATCGACCACGACGGGCTCCACGGGAGCGAGCCGAAGGACGGTGCGGTCCATCTCACCGCCGGTGCGCACCCGTTCCGCATCGACCACTTCGAACGGGACGGCGACCAGCGGCTCCAGCTGGCCTGGAGGCCCCCGGGCGAGAGCGACTTCGCGGTCGTGCCCCGTGAGGCGCTGAGCACCGACGCCGGTGTCGTCCGGGTCACCTCACCGGGCCGCAAGGAGTGCGAGGAGAGCGGCGACTCCCCCGGCGACGGTCTGCCGCTGAACTCCGTACGCCCCGACCTGACGCTCACCGACCTGCGCCCGGAGGGCTTCAAGCCGCAGGTCAGCGGCATGGACTGGCTGCCCGACGGGCGGCTTGCGATCAGCACGTGGGGCGGCACTGACAACGTTGCCGGAGAGGTGTATCTGCTCGACAACGTGACCGGCCGGACGAGCCGGGACAAGGTCACCGTGAAGAAGGTGGCGAGCGGGCTGCGCGAACCCATGGGCATCAAGTACGTGGACGGTTCGCTGTACGTCTCGCAGAAGCACGAGCTGACCCGGCTGGTCGACAAGGACGGCGACGAGGTGACCGACGAGTACCGCACGGTCGCCACCTGGCCGTACGGCGGGAACTTCCACGAGTTCGCCTTCGGCCTGCTCTACCGGGACGGTCACTTCTACGTGAACCTCTCCGTCGCCATCGACTACGGCGGCGCGACCACCACTCCGCAGCCCGCGCCCGGACGCGGAGTCACGTACAGGATCAACAAGAGGACGGGGCGCATCACCCCGGTCGCGGGCGGCCTGCGGACTCCCAACGGCATCGGCTGGGGTCCCGAGGGCGGCATCTTCGTCACCGACAACCAGGGCGGATGGCTTCCCGCGTCGAAGCTCGTCCAGATCGAGCAGGGCCGCTTCTTCAACCACTACACCGAGCCCCCGGGCATCTTCGACGACTCCCCCGTCACCGAGCCGGTGCTGTGGCTGCCGCAGAACGAGATCGCCAACTCGCCCTCCACTCCGCTGTATCTGAAGAAGGGCCCCTTCGCCGGGCAGATGCTGCTGGGCGACGTCACCTACGGCGGTCTGCAGCGCGCCTATCTGGAGAAGGTGCAGGGCCAGTACCAGGGCGCCGTCTTCCGCTACACCCAGGGCCTCGAGGCCGGCGTCAACCGCATCGTCCTGGGGCCCGACGGCGCGATCTACGCCGGCGGTCTGGGAGCCGACGGCAACTGGGGGCAGGAGGGCAAGCTCAGGTACGGCCTGCAGAAGCTGACCCCGAACGGCAGGAACACCTTCGACATCAAGTCGATGCGTGCCGTGCCCGGCGGTTTCGACCTGACGTACACCCAGCCCCTTTCCGCCGCCACCGCCGAACGGCTCGCCGCCCGCTACCGCGTCGAGCAGTGGCGCTACACGCCCACCACGGACTACGGAGGCCGGAAGATCGCCGAGGAGACGCTTCCCGTGCGCTCGGCGACGCTCTCCGAGGACGGCCGTACCGTCAGGCTCCGGCTGGACGGTCTGAAGCTGGGCCGCGTGGTCCACGTCCGCTCCCCGCGTCCCTTCACCTCGGCCGCCGGTGAACCGCTGTGGAGCACCGAGGCCTGGTACACCCTCAACCGGATGCCCGGCAAGCAGCCGCCTCCCGCCACCCTGTACGAGGCCGAGGAGGCACGCCTCACCGGCAAGGCCGGCATCAACACCGACCACACGGGCCATTCCGGCAGCGGTTTCGTCGACCGCTACACCACCGAGGGCAAGGCCGCCACGACCTTCGAGGTGACGGTCCCGAAGACCGGCTCCTACGACGTGGGCCTGCGCTACTCCAACGGGCCGCACCCGTTCCAGGGCACCAAGTCCCTCTCCCTGTACGTCAACGGGAAGAAGGTGCGGCAGACGAGGCTCGCCTCCACCGGTGACTGGGACTCCTGGTCGACGCAGACCGAGAAGCTGGCCCTGCGCGCCGGGCAGAACACGATCTCCTACCGGTACGACCCCGGCGACACCGGTCATGTCAACCTCGACCTGATCACCGTCCGCCCGCACGGGGTCCCGGTCACCCTCTTCGACGGAACGGCCGCGTCGCAGGCCCAGTGGCAGCACACAGACGGCAGAGCCCTGCGGTGGCCGCTCACCGACGAGAAGTCGATGGAGGTGTGCTGCGGTGACATCCGCACCCTGGAGGCGTACCAGGACTTCGCCCTGCACGTGGAGTTCCGCATCCCCCAGCTGCCTCCCGACGTCACCGGACAGGACCGGGGAAACAGCGGCGTCTACCTCCAGGACCGCTACGAGCTCCAGATCCTCGACTCCTACGGCGACACCTCGCCGGCCGCCGACGGGGCCGGGGCGATCTATCTGAAGCGGGCGCCGGACATCAACGCGGCCACGGCTCCCGAGACCTGGCAGACCTATGACGTGGTCTTCCGCGCGGCCCGCTACGACGACAACGGCCGCAAGACCGCCGACGCCCGGGTCACGGTGATCTGGAACGGCAAGAAGGTCCACGACGACGTGACCGTCGACGGACCCACCGCGGGAGGCAGGGCGGAAGGCCCCGCCGCGGGGGCGATCCGGCTGCAGGACCACGGGAACAAGGTCAGGTTCCGCAACATCCGGATCACGCCTCTGCCGTGATCCCGTGATCCCCGCTCCGCCGTGATCCCCGGCCGGGTCGGGCGGGCCCTCGTGGCCGTCCGGCCCGGCCCGGGCCTGCTCCCGGTGCCGTACGCCCCGAGCCCGCACGGACTGCCGGCGGCCGAGTTGCGGCCCGAGGCGATTGGCCGACCATGGAGAAGTGCGCTGCGAGCCTCCAGGTGCACGTATGCCCACATCCGTCCACGTCGCCCGGCCGCCGATGCGCCGAACCCCGGCACACCGAACGCCGGACAAGGCACCGCACGACACCCGTCCTTGATCGTGTCCCCGTCCGCACGCACCGGCCGCGCCCGGACGAGGGGGCGCACAGCGGGAAGCGGAAACCGACGCACGCGCCCGCGTGCACCTGCGACGAGGGGAGTCATCCGTGAGCGGCTTCTCGCCGGGCTTTCGCGGCAGGACTCACGCCTTCGAGGGACGGCTGCCCCCGGGGCAGTACCCGACCGAGTCGTTCCCGGTCCTGTCCGCCGGTCCCACCCCCCATGTGCCGACGGAGGACTGGTCGCTGACCGTCACCAGCGAGACCGGTGAGAGCCGCACATGGAGCTGGGAGGAGATGACGGCCCTGCCGCAGCAGCATCCCACCGTGGACATCCACTGCGTCACCCGCTGGTCGAAGTTCGACACACGGTGGAGCGGCGTGGGGCTCGACACCCTCCTCGAGCAGGTGGAGAGCGACGCCGGCTTCGTCGTCGCGGAGTCCTACGACGGCTACACCACCAACCTCCCGCTGGAGGACCTCACCGGCAACAAGGCGTGGCTGGTCCACTCCTTCGACGGCTACCCGCTCGCCCCCGAGCACGGCGGACCGGCCCGTCTGCTGATCCCGCACCTGTACTTCTGGAAGTCGGCCAAGTGGGTCAGGGCACTGCGGTTCACCACGGAGAACGAGCCCGGGTTCTGGGAGTCGGCCGGCTATCACGACCACGGCGACCCCTGGCGCGAACAGCGCTACTGGAACGACTGATGTCCCGGTGGCTGCCCGCACGGCTGACGCAGCGGACGGACCAGACGGCGACCGGCCGCGCCCTGCGGTTCGACGTCCCCGGCTGGCCGGGCCACGCGCCCGGCCAGCACGTCGATGTCCGGCTCACCGCGGACGACGGCTACCAGGCCGTCCGCAGCTACTCCCTCGCCGCCCCCTCCGACGGGCGGATCATCGAGCTGGGAGTACAGGTGGTGCCGGGCGGTGAAGTGTCGCCGTACCTCGCCGACGACCTGCCGGTCGGTGCGCTCGTCGAGGTCAAGGGACCGCTCGGCGGCTGGTTCCGGTGGACGCCCGGGGACCGCGGACCGCTGCTGCTGATCGGCGGCGGTGCCGGTGTGGTGCCACTGATGGCGATGCTCCGGGCCCGCCGGGCGACCGCCGTCCGCACCGAGCCCTGCGTCCTGATCTACTCCGTGCGCGACCCGGACGAGGTCTGGTACGCGCGGGAGCTGAGCACCCCGGCCGCCGGCGAGGACCTGCGGATCCTCTACACCCGCCGGGCGCCCGCCGGCTCGCCCCGCCCCGCGGGCCGGATCACGGCGGGCGACCTGCCCGGCCCGGAGGACCCGCCGAAGGGCCCTGCCGCCACGACCTACGTCTGCGGCCCGACGGCGTTCGTCGAGCACGTCAACGGCCTTCTGCTGTCCGCCGGCCGGTCGCCGGAGCACATCCGCACGGAACGCTTCGGATGACACCGCCGCACGGCTCCACCACCGCACGCCTTCCTCCGCCTTCCAGCACTTTCCGCCACCGTTCAGCACCGTCCAGCAACGAGGAGTCCCCCGTGAACCAGCTCTCGGTACCGCACCTCGACGGCAACGTCCTCGCCGGCCCGCTCGCCGACGTGTTCGCCGTCGACCCCACCACCGCCTGGCACCGCTGCCCCACCTGCCGCATGCCGTCCAGCATCGGCGAGCTGCACGTCTACGGCACCGGTCCCGGCCCCGGCCTCACCGGGCGCTGCCCCGGCTGCGCCGACCTCGCCCTGCGGGCCGTCGCCCAGCCCGGCCACCTGTGGCTGCAGATCGGCAACGGCGCGGGGGCGTTCCGCTTCCCCCTTCCCCACTCCGCGCGGTGACCGGTGCCCGGACCGTCACCCGACCGTGCCGTGCGCCCGGCAACGGCTGCCGGGCGCACGGCACGGTCGGCGCGTGCAACGCTCGCGCTCCCCGCCTTCTGATCCTCGAGCGGCGCCCCCACGGCTCCGCCGGCGTGGCGAGCCGGGCAGCAGAACCGGCGCTCCACCGGGTGGGACCGTGAGACGGCCTCTCGGTCGAAGGCCACCCCTGTGGGGGCGAGGCCGGCGGCAGGACCGCCGGTACCGGCCACCCGAAATCCGGTCGACGGCCGCCTCACGGGTCCCCTACGGTCACGTGACCGTGAGCAGCAGACTTCGTGAAGTCGCGGCGTGCAACGCCCGTATCGTCGAGGAAGGCTTCTACCGGCTGGCGGACGGCCGCAGGGTCGAGGTCCGCGAGCCGCTCGCCGCGGCCCGCTCGGGCACCGTCAGCTACAGCCCCGACGCGTTGCGGAAGCTCGCCGCCGAGCAGTTCCCGCCGGCGCACCGCACCGTCTTCGAGGTCACGGCGGAGAGCAGCCTGCGGGCGGCGCGCCGTCTGCATCTGGCCGGGGCCGGGCACATCGCGGTGCTCAACTTCGCCTCCGCCCGCAATCCCGGCGGCGGTTACCTCGGCGGCGCCCGCGCGCAGGAGGAGGATCTGTGCCGCACCTCCCTGCTGCATCCGTGCCTGCTCGAGGCTCCCGACTACTACGCGGCGCACCGGGCGTCCCCGGACCTGCTCTACAGCCACCGCGTGATCTGGTCGCCCGCGGTCCCCGTGCACCGGGACGACCGCGGTGAGCTGCTGCCCGAGCCCTACCCCGTGTCCTTCCTGACCTGTCCGGCGCCCAACGCCGGGGAGGTCCTGCGGCGCGATGCGGGCGCGGGCGGGAAGATCGCGCGGACGCTGCGCGAGCGCGCCGGGCTGATACTCGCGGTCGCCGCCCGTCACGGGGTGCGCGAGCTGGTGCTGGGGGCGTGGGGCTGCGGCGTGTTCCGCAACGACCCGGAACATGTCGCCGATGCCTTCCACGCGCACCTGGCGGCCGACAGCGGCGCGTACCGGAACGTGTTCGCAAAGGTGGTGTTCGCGGTGCGGGACCGCACCTCGCGGTCGCCGAACCGGGCCGCCTTCGCCGACCGCTTCGGCGGATAACCGGCGGCCACCGGGCCGGCCGGCCTCCGCACGGGGCCAGAACGGCGTCAGGCCCCCTGGCGGGGCGGCGACGGCCGCGCCGTCGCCCGCTCGCCGAGGCGGAACCGAGCAATACGCGGTACGGGACGCCTCGCCCCGTCCGATCCTCCGGCTCAACCGGACGGACGGTCCGCCGGCTCAACCGGACGGCGCGACCGGGGACCGCGCGCCGAACCACTGCTCGGCGCCCCACTCCTCGAACCGCTCCACCTCGGTGAATCCCGGTTTCGCCGCGAGGCGCACCGAGCGGTCGTTGGCGGTCCGGGTGCAGAGCACCACCGGCCCGCCGGGGAGCACGCCGGCGGACCAGCCGAGTACCGCCGCGCACGCCTCGGCGGCATACCCGCGTCCCCACGCCTTCGGCAGGAACATGCGGCCGAGTCCGGCCTCCCCGCCCTCCGGACGGATGTGTCCCGGACGTCCTGCGTCGCGCCGTTCGAGCGTGACCGTGCCGGTCGTCGCTCCGTCGAGCTCGACCACGAAAAGGCCGGGGCGCCGCCCGGGCACCTCAGGCATCGCGCGCTCGAGCTCCTCACGCGGTCGAGGGCCACCGAGGCGGGTGTGCACCTCTGGCGAGACGAACAGCTCGGTGAACGCCGCGCGGTCCCGGGCTTCGGACTCGCGGAGCACGAGCCGCTCGGTCCTCATCGGGGCCGGCGGCCACATGACGGGGCCGAGTCCGCTCATGGCGGGCAACCCATCGCACGCCCACGAGGACGATCCGAAGAAAAGGTCTCGAGGCTCGTGGGGGAATGAGGTGTTGCCGGGCAGGCACCCGCCACCGGGCGGAATCACCCGGCACGATGGAGCACTACCGGGCCTTGCGGGCGAGCAGGTGGACCTCCTGGAACTGCCGTCGGCCGGTGGGCTGGGGCTCGCGCACCGTCCGGGCCGCCTCGGCCGGCCCGGCCTCGCGCAGCATCGCGGCGGGATGATCGGGCCACCACCGATGGGCCGGTGCCACGGCGTGGTCGAAGACCTGCGTCGGACGGGACGGGCCGTCGCCGGCCGGGAAGCCGATCAGAAGGTGGCCGCCGGGTGCCGGCACGCGGCGGAACTCCGCCGGGACGACGGGCAGTTCCCACGGCGGAGTGCGGCTGGCGGACCACCGTGAGAGCACGCCGTCGGCGATGTCCAGCGCGGTCGTCGAACCCACCGCGAACCGCAGGTGCGGATGGGCCCGCCGCGCCGGCTCGATCATCGCGGGGGAGGCGTCGACGCCGAACGCATCCAGCCCCGACTCCTCCAGGTGGGCGGTGATGCGGCCAGGACCGCACCCCAGGTCCGCGCCCCGCCCGTCCCCGTGCGCACGTACGACCTCGGCGAAGGCCCCCAGGATCACGCGGTCCAGCGGCCTGTCCCGCAGTTCGTCGCGGAACATCTGCGCATACGCGGAAGGCAACGGCGTCGTAGGCCTCGCGGGTGGTGCCGAGGACAGCGCGTCCCTTCATGTCCACGACGTTAGCCCCCGGCCGCGGGGCGCAGCGGGAAGTCATGATCTTCCTCCCGTCCCTTCACCCAGGGCTGTCGTCGGTTCGGAGAAGCCTGCATTCGCTGCACGGCGCTCGACGTCGGCTCCGGGACATCTGTCCGGCTCACCAAGCCGGAAGCCGGTCTCCTCACCCGTCGGGGACGCGTCGAGGCCGAGAGCCGGCTCGGCGAGATCGACGGCATCAGCGCCTCCGCGACGACCGACCTGCACAGCGCGGTCCACATACTCGGACGTCTCGTAGTCCGGCGTGGCCGCAGGTCAGACCTGCGCTGAGGAAGCGTCGGCAGGACCACGAACTGTGCCGACGGTCGGCCTGGAACGGCCCTCCGGCTCCATCGAAGCCAGGCCCTGCAGGCCGTACTCGCCTCAGGTTCGGCGCCGGCGCTCCGCCGAGCGTGCACTCACGGGAGATCCACAGCGATCGCCGCGATTTCTCGCCCCGCGTGGAGCGTTCCACCGCCTGCGGCCGGCCACGCTCATGGCCCTGCCGCCCGGCAGTCGGGCCGCCGCCTCGTGTGTACCGCATACTCCCGGCCTGCCACCGGCTGCCTCCGGCACCGAGCCGGAAGATTCAGCAGGAATTCGATCAGTCACGCATGGAGAGGAAACCGGACAGCGCGGAAAGGACGGCGGGCGCGACTCGGTAGTAGACCCAGGTTCCGCGCCGCTCGGACAGCAGCAGCCCCGCTTCGCGGAGTTTCTTCAAGTGGTGGCTGACAGTGGGCTGAGAGACGCCGACATCCGCGATGTCACATACACAGGCTTCCCTGTCAGGATGAGAGGCGACCTTGGAGAACAGACGCAGCCTCACAGGGTCCCCCAGCGCTTTGAACATGGCGGCCGCGATCTCGGCTTCTTTTTCGGTGAGCTCCCGCTCCGTGAGGGAGGGGCAGCATGGCGGGGCGGAGGCACCTGCCACCGACTGCGCTAGCTTCGACATGCATCTATGTTGACACTCGTTGTCACTCCCTGCCAAGATCCTCTGATTAGATGTGCGTCTAATCAGAGGCTGGGGGGAGCGTGACCGACAGGGATACTGCCGACACGACGAGGGCCGTGAGGACAGCCGTTGTCACCGGAGCCAGCAGCGGCATCGGGGCGGCAACGGCGCGGGCACTGGCGCAGAAAGGCTTCCACGTCGTACTGACCGCACGGCGGGCCGACCGGCTGGAGGCAGTCGCCAAAGAGATCCAGAACCAGGGCGGAACAGCCCAGGCGTTCCCACTGGACGTGACCGACAGAGCGGCAGTCACGGCCTTCGCGGAGCGACTTCCGGCATGTGACGTCCTGATCAACAACGCCGGAGGAGCGTACGGGACCGAGTACGTCGAGAACGCGGATCCCGCCGACTGGCGGTCGATGTACGAAGTGAACGTGGTCGGCGCACTGCACATGACGCAGGCGCTGCTGCCCCGGCTCAGGGCCTCGGGGGACGGCGTCGTAGTCGTCCTCTCCTCGACCGCCTCATTCACCTGCTACGAGGGGGGAGGCGGTTACAGCGCGGCCAAGCACGGCGCTCACGTGCTGGCCGAAACGCTGCGTCTCGAGGTGTGCGGGGAGCCGCTGCGCGTGATCGAAATCGCCCCGGGGATGGTTCACACCGAGGAGTTCTCCCTCAACCGCTACCGCGGGGACCGGGAGAAGGCCGACGCCGTCTACGCTGGTGTCCCCGACCCGTTGGTGGCCGAGGACGTCGCCGAGGTGGTGACGTGGGCGGTGACCCGCCCCCCGCATGTCAACATCGACCTGCTTGTGGTGCGGCCCAGGGCCCAGGCGGCCCAGCACAAAGTGCATCGAACGACCTGAGCCACCGGACGCGGCTGTCTCCCCTCCGGCTGAGGCAGGGGGAGAGACAGCCGTGACTCAGCACTCGGACGTGACTCAGCAACCGGAGGCGCCGGGCGCGTCGAACCGCTCGGCGGCGTAAGCGGCCAGCTGAAGAGCCGCCGTGTGGTCGATGCCGAGTTCCGTGGCAGCCTTGAGGACGGCGTCCGCGGCACTGGACGAGGTGCCCAGGTGCTTCGCGGTGGCGCGCAGCAGCTGCTCGTTCTGCTCCTTGCTCAGGCCAAGCCGTTGTGCGATGGCCTCTGCGCCGGCGGTCGCCGAGCAGACTCCGGTCTCGGGAAGTTTCAGTTCGACCGACTGGGCGGCCTCCATGTCACCGGCCAGGGCGGCCACGACGGAGCGGACCTGTTCGTAACCGGTGAGCATGAGGAAGGTCGGCGCACGGCCGTAGCTCTTCATGCCGACGGTGAAGTAACCCGGTTCGGGATGGGCCAGTTCGCGGTAACCGTGCGGAGTGACGGTGCCGCAGGAATGCTGGTTGGGGTCGATCAGCGGAGCCAGCGCACGGGGCGCGGACATGATCGGGTCCAGTTCCAGGCGCAGTTCTCTGGTGATGTCGAGGTTCGGCCGGAAGCCGGTTGCGGCCACGATCCGGTCGGCGACGATGGTCTGTTCGCTGCCGTCGTGGCCGCGGGAGACGAGTTCGACCTGGTGGCGGGTCGGGTCGTCGCCGAGGCGACGGATGGTGTGGGTGCGGAAATTCGCGGCAAGGGTGACTCGGCCCGTGCTGACGAGCATCTTCAGGCCGGAGCCCAACGCGCCGCGAGCGGGCAGTTCGTCGTCACTGCCACCGCCGAAGGAAGCACTCGGGTCGGCGGCCCGGATGGCCCATGTGATGGTGGTTCCCGGTTCGGAGTCGGCCAGTTCGGCCAGGGCCAGCAGGGTGTTGGCGGCTGAGTGCCCGGCTCCGACGACAACGGTGTGACGGCCGGCATGCCGGGACCGGTCGTTGCCCAGGACGTCCGGCAGAGCGTGGCTGATCCAGGCCGCGGCTTCCGTTTCGCCGTGGGCGGGCAGCCCATTGGCACCGACCGGGTTGGGCTGGCGCCAGGTGCCGGAGGCATCGATGACGGCGCGGGCGAACAGTTCCTCACCGCCGGACAGGCGCAGGACGAAGGGGGTCTTCTCGCGGTCGGCGGTGCGCAGCCGGTCGATGCCGAGGCGGCTGATGGCGGTGACCTCGGCGCCGTAACGGATGTGGGGCGCCAGGTCCGGCAGTTCGGCCAGCGGCTGAAGGTACTGCTTGACGAGGTCGCCACCGGTGGGCAGGGCCGACGGGTCGGGCTCTTCCCATCCTGCTGCCTCGAGCAGGCGACGGGCGGCAGGATCGATGTTGTATTCCCACGGGCTGAAGATCTGGATGTGGGACCAGGCCCGCACCGCTGCTGCTGGGGCGTCACCGACTTCCACGACGACGAAAGGGAGCCCGCGTTCGGCCAAGTGCGCGGCGGCGGCCAGGCCGACGGGGCCGGTTCCGATCACGGCCACAGGAAGGCGGTCGAGGCTGTGGGCAACCACAGTGCGGTGTCCTTTCGCAAAAGGGTGGGGTGGTCGGTCAGGCATCGTGCACGGACTCGGTCGGCAACGCGGTGGCCGGGTCACCGGTGTCGGTCCGCACGTGCAGGGCTGCGTCCTGCTGCGCCCGGCGCTGCAATGCGGCGATCGCGGCACAACAGGCGCTTGTGGCCTGCTCGTTGCCCTCCGGAGGCGGGGTGGCGGAATCGCTCATCGGATCGATCGGCTTTCTGTCGCGGAGTGTCCGAGCGGCCACGCGAGGAGTCTCACCACGACCGCTTATATAGATAAACAACGAATCAAGACTCCAGAGTCGCCCTTGATTCGATGAATGTCAACCTTGCCTCGAAGAGTCGGCGACTGTGACGAGCATCACTCTGTGTCGCGTTGCACAGGGAGCCGCAACGAGCCAATCTCGATACATGTCGAAACAACGGGGGTGCTCGGCGCGGGTCATCTGGTCCGCACCGTAGCAACACAAGGATCGGTGGCTGTGCCGACAGCCATGTCCGGCCTGTGAAGGGAACGACGCGTTCGCCACGCCTCACACCGTTCCCCGCGGACCCGGTCCCCTCCCCCGTCGATGCCCACGCGCCCTCGGTGCGTACGCCCGCCACCGGTCCGGTCGCCGCCGGCCCGCCACGTACCCACCGCGGCTCCTTCCGTGCTGCTTCACCAGTGAAACGGCTACACCATGCCCGGAAGGACATCCATGCCTCACGACTCGGCACGCGCGGCTGATCCTGTCAGCGAACCGATCGCCATCATCGGCATGGCGGGACGCTTTGCCGGTGCCACCAGCCCTGAAGAGCTCTGGGAGATGCTGCTTCAGGGCCGCGATGCGATCACGGACATCCCGCCTGAGCGTTTCGACGTCGACGCCGTCTACGATCCCACACCCGGCACCCCCGGCCGCACCGTGAGCCGGTGGGGCGGACTGCTGCGCGACATCGACGCCTTCGACGCGGAGTTCTTCGGCATCTCTCCCCGGGAAGCCGACCGCATGGACCCGCAGCAGCGCCTGCTGC
The DNA here is from genome assembly GCF_002155915.1 of Streptomyces thermovulgaris. GTDB lineage: Bacteria > Actinomycetota > Actinomycetes > Streptomycetales > Streptomycetaceae > Streptomyces > Streptomyces thermovulgaris. The sequence goes on from NZ_MUME01000012.1 coordinate 18,618, forward strand.
TGGAGGTCGCCTACGAAGCCCTCGAGGACGCGGGGCAGCCCTTGTCGCGCATTGCGGGCACCGGCACAGGCGTTTTCATCGGACAGCTCGGCGGGGATTACTGGCACCTGCAGTACGAGGACCGGGACCGGCTGGACCTGTACGCCATGACCGGCGCGGCGGCACGTGCCATCACCTCCGGCCGCCTGTCCTACGCCTTCGATCTGCGCGGTCCCAGCCTCACCGTGGACACCGCGTGCTCCTCCGCGCTGGTTGCCGTCCACAATGCCGTCCAGGCCCTCCGGCTGGGCGAATGTCCCTTGGCCATCGCAGGCGGCGTCAACATCGTTCTGCTACCGGAAGAGGGAATCGTCTACTCCGGCGCCGGCATGCTCGCCTCCGACGGCCGCTGCAAGTTCGCCGATGCCTCCGGCGACGGCTTCGTCCGCAGCGACGGCATCGGGGCGGTCGTGCTCAAACCCCTGTCCGCCGCTCTCGCCGACGGCGACCGCATCCGTGCCGTCATCCGCGGCTCCGCCGTCGGCAACGACGGCCAAAGCAGCGGCTACCTGGTCACCCCCTCCGTCGAGGGCCAGCGCGACGTGCTGCGCCGTGCTTACGCCAACGCCGGCATCGACCCGTCCGACGTCGACTACATCGAAGCCCACGGCACCGGAACAAGTGTGGGCGACCCGGTCGAGCTCGAGGCCCTGGCCGATGTCGTCGGGCCCCGCGCCCCGGACCGACGCTGCCTGGTCGGCTCGGTGAAGACCAACATCGGCCACGCCGAGGCGGCCGCCGGCATCGCCGGGCTCATCAAGGCCGTCCTGTGCCTGGAGAACAAAACCGTTCCGCCCACCCTGCACCTGAAGAACCCGAACCCGGCCGTCGACTGGGACAGCCTTCCGCTGACCATTCCCACTCGGGTCACTCCGATACCCGAACGGGACCGGCCCGCCATCGCCGGAGTCAGCAGCTTCGGCTTCTCCGGCACCAACGCCCACCTCGTCCTGGAAGCCGCCCCCGAGCCGGCCGGAACCGGAAGGGACAGCGAGGAGCCGGACCAGCGAAGCGAGCTGCTGGTGCTGTCCGCCATGAGCCCCGAGGTCCTCACCGAGGCAGCCCGCCGCATGGCCGACTACCTCGACGGGCCGGGCACCCGGCACTCCCTGCGCGACATCTGCTACTCCGCGGCACGGCGCCGCACCACTCATGACGCCCGGCTGGCACTGCCCGCCGACAGCCACGCGGAGGCAGCCGCCGCGCTGCGCGGCTTCGCCGAGGGCGAGGACGAACCCGGCCTGTCCTTCAGCGACTACACCGACCCCGGTGCCCGTCCCCGGATCGTCTTCGTCTTCCCGGGCCAGGGCTCGCAGTGGCCCGGAATGGGACGCGAACTCCTCGACACGGAACCGGCGTTCGCCCAGGCCATGAAGGCCTGCGACAACGCCATCAGCGCCGAGACCGGCTGGTCGGTCATCGAACTGCTGCGCGCGGCCGACGAGGAACGCCTCAAGCAACTCGACGTCGTCCAGCCCACCTTGTGGGCCATGGAGATCGCTTTGGCCGAACTGTGGCGCTCCTGGGGCGTCGAGCCGGATGCGGTCATCGGTCACAGCATGGGCGAATCCGCCGCCGCCTACATCTCGGGAGCGCTGTCCCTGCCGGATGCCGCCGCCGTCATCTGCCGCCGCAGCCGACTGGCCAAACGTCTGTCCGGCCGCGGGACCATGGCCTGGGTGGCACTGCCCGCCGATGAGGCCGCGGCCTCGCTGGCCGGCTTCGAGGACAAGGTCGCCGTGGCGGCCATCAACAGCCCCACCTCCACTCTGCTGTCCGGGGACGGCGACGCCCTCGCCCGGGTGCTCGCCGCCCTCGACGCCCGCGGCGTGGACAACCGACGGGTCAATGTCGACTTCGCCTCGCACTGCCCGCACATGGACGCCCTGCGCGACGATCTTCTCACCGAACTGTCCCACCTCACCCCGCGTGCGGGCCGCATCCCGCTGCACTCCACCCTGCTGAACGAGGTGATCGACGGCTCCGGCATGGACGCCGACTACTGGGTGCGCAACATCCGCCAGCCGGTCGACTTCGTCGGCGCCGTGCGGGGCCAGCTCGACCTCGGGGACACCGTGTTCATCGAGGTCAGCCCTCACCCCCTGCTCGTGGCGGGAATCCGCGAGACCGGCCGCCTGCACACCGGTGCCGACATCACCGCGGTCGGCAGCCTGCGCCGCCACACCGGCGAACGCGCCTGCCTGCTCACCTCCGCGGCCACTCTGTACACCGTCGGCGCTCCGCTCGACTTCGACCGGCTGGCCGAGGGCGGACGCCATGTGCCGCTGCCCTCCTACCCCTGGCAGCGCACCCGTTACTGGATCAACCGCGCCCATGCTCCCGCGGCATCCGCTGCCGCGCCCTCCTCGGTCGCGCCAACCGCGGAGGAACCGGCAAAGCAGCACCGGCACCCGTTGCTGGGGCGACCGCGGCCCGCCGAGGGAACCAGCCGCGTATGGCAGGGACCGCTGAGCCTGGCGGACAACGCCTACCTGCGCGACCACCGCGTCCAGGACACGATCATCCTGCCGGGCACCGCCCATCTCGAGCTCGTCTCCGCGGCGGCCAGCACCATGCTGAGGTCGGACGCCCTGTCGGTGTCCGACGTCCACTACCACCGGGCGCTGTTCCTGGACGAGGACGGTCCCGCACCGGAGGTCAGGGTCACGGCCACCCCGCGTCCGGACGGCTCACTGCACTGCCGCATCGACAGCCAGGCCCCCGACACGGGTGACTGGATCCTGCACACCGAAGCCCGCGTCCGTGCTCTGGCCGAGGACGCACCGGAGCCGTCCGAAGCACTTGAGGCGATCCGCGCCCGTCTGCCGCAGCACCAGGACGCGGCCGACTTCTACACGTGGAACGCCGAACGCGGCAACCAATGGAACGGCTCCTTCCAGGGCGTCGCAGAGCTATGGCGCGCCGACGGCGAAGTCCTCGCCCGTCTCTCCTGCCCTCCCGCCCTCATCGACGACCTTGCCCGTCACCACTTCCATCCGGCGCTGCTGGACGCCAGTGGCCACTCCATGGCCGCGGCGCGGCCGCTGACCGTCCCCGGTGAGGACGGCGTCTTCGTCCTCGGCGGCATCGACGAAGTCCGCTTCTACCAGCGGCCGGCAGTGTCCATGTTCAGCCACGCCCGGCTGCTGCCCTCCCCGCGCGAGGACTCCTTCGTCGCCGACATCGACATCCGTGACGACGGCGGTCACCTGATCACGCAAATACGCGGCTTGCGCCTGCAGTACCTGGCCGGCCGCTCCCCCGCTCTGCTGCATCCCCGCCACGAGGTTCCCGTGACAGCGATCGGCACGCCCTCCGCCCCCACGCCCGACAGCGGTTCCGAGACCTGGCTGCACACCCTCGCGTGGGAAGAAGTCGCCCTGCCCGCGGGTGCCGCACGCACACCCGCGGAGAACGATTTCTGGTTGGTCCTGACCGACAGCGGCCCCACCGGCCGCGCGCTGATACGGGAACTGACCGACCGTGGACAGCGCGTGGTCGCCGTCACCGCCGGTGCAGGCCGTATGGCGGGATCCGGAGACCGTTACCGCATCGACCCGTCGCAAGAGGCGCACTACCGCGAGCTTCTGGGTGATGTCACCCGTGACGGCACCTGCCGCGGCATCGTCCATCTGTGGGCCCTGGACGCCCAGGCCGGCCTGGACGCCACACCCACCGAGATCCGTCGTGCCCAGCTCCTGTCCGCCCACAGTGTGCTGCTTCTGACCCGGGCGCTGGAGCACCACTCGTCCGGGAACCCACCGCTGTGGCTGGTCACCCAGCTCGCCCAGGCCACCGGCACCGGGGAGCGGGTGCGCCATCCCTTCCAAGCGGTGCTGTGGGGCCTGGGGCGCACCCTGGCCGCCGAGGCTCCCTCGCTGACGCCCCGTCTGGTCGATCTCGACCGGTCCGCCGCCAGCATCCCGGCTCTGGCCGATGTACTGCAGCGCGCCGACGACGAGGACCAGGTCGCCCTGCGCGAAGGCCGGCGCCTTGCCGCCCGGTTGCGTCCGGATGCCGACGGCGCCGCCGTACCGCGTGCGCTGTCGCTGCCGGCACCCGGTGTTCTGGACGACCTGCAACTGTCCGAGCTTCCGCCGCGCGCCGTGGCTGCCGACGAGGTCCGCATCCAGGTCAGTCACGCCGGCGTCAACTACCGCGACGTACTGATGAGCCTGGGCATGTACCCCGGCCAGGACAACCGCCCGCCGGTGCTGGGGTGGGAGTGCGTCGGCACGGTCACCGAAGTGGGCAGCGCCGTCACCGATGTCGCCGTGGGTGACGAGGTCGTCGCCATCGCCGAGGGTGCGCTGGCGCACGAGGCCATCACACGCAGCTGCCTGACCGCACCGAAGCCGGCGCGGCTGACCGCCGCCGAGGCCGCAACCCTGCCCGCCGCCTATCTGACCGCGTACCACGCGCTGAACGGCCTGGCCCGCCTCGAGCGCGGCCAGAAGATCCTCATTCACTCCGCCACGGGCGGCACCGGGCGGGCACTGCTCAGCATGGCCCGCTGGAAGGGAGCCCGTGTCTTCGCCACCGCCGGCAACGAGGCCAAGCGTAAGCTGCTGCGGAAGCTCGGCGTGGAACAGGTGGCCGATTCCCGCGGCCTGGGTTTCGTCGACGCCTTCAAACCGGCCACCGCCGAAGAGGGCTTCGACGTCATCTGCAACACACTGACCGGTGACGCCATCGAAGCGAACCTGTCGCTCATGGCCCCGTACGGGCACTACCTCGAGCTGAGCAAACGCGACATTCTCGACAACAACCGGCTGTCGCTGGGAGCATTCGCCCGCAACCTCTCCTTCCACGCCATCGACGTCGTCCACATGGTCCGGCACGCACCCGAACGGGCCGGCCGAATGCTGCGGGAGGCCATCGCCCTGGTCGACCAAGGCGCCGTCGAGGTGCTGCCGCACACGGTGTACCCGGTCGAGAAAGCCTCGGACGCCTTCCGGCTGATGGCTCAGTCCCGTCACACCGGAAAGATCGTTCTGTCATTCGAGGAGACGGCGACCAGCACGGTGCGCGGGACACGGCCCCGGCCCGTCACCATCCATGCCGACGGCACCTACCTCATCACGGGCGGAGCAGGCGGCATCGGCGGTCGCCTGGCACTGTGGCTGGCCGATCAGGGTGCTCGGCACCTGCTGCTCACCGGCCGACGCCCGATGCCCCGCCCCGACCTGCCCCTGGCGGAGGACCACCCGCAGGCCGCAGCGGTCGCCGTGCTGAGGCAGCTCAGCGCCCGCGGTGTGAAGGTGACCTACGAAGCCGTCGACGTCACCGACGCGGACGCCATGGAAAAGCTGCTCGCCTCCCGCCGCCGGACGGGAATGCCCCCTGTCCGCGGTGTCTTCCACGCGGCCGGCGTCATCGACTACATCCCGCTCAGCGAGATGACCGGTACCGAACTCGACCGGGTACTGGCTGCCAAGGTCTCCGGTGCATGGAATCTGCACCGGCTGCTGCGCGAGGAACCGGTGGACGCCTTCGTGCTGTTCTCCTCCGGTTCCGCCCTGCTCAGCTCGCCCATGCTCGGCGGGTACGCGGCCGGCAACGCCTTCCTCGACGCCCTGGCCCACCACCGGCACGCACACGGGCTGCCGGCCACCGTCGTCAACTGGGGCTTCTGGAACAGCGTCGGCATGGTGGCCCGCGCGGAACAGCGGGAGGAGCGCACCCTGCTTCCGCAGGGCATGCGTTCCTTCAGCCCCGAGGAAGGGCTGGCGCTGCTCGGAAGGATCCTTGCCGAGGGCCGGGTGCACACCGCAGTACTGCCGGCGGACTGGTCCGCATGGGCGCGTGCCTATCCGTCTGCCGCTGCCGCGCCGCTGCTCAGGCACCTTCTCAAGGACACACGAACGGACGACAAGCACGCGGCGGCATCAGACACTCGGGCGGACGTGCCCGCCGTACCCGCTGCCGCCGATCCCGCCGAGTCCCGGCGGCCCACCGCCCCACCCCTCGCTCCCGCTTCCGTTGCGGCGCCCGCACCGTCCGTGCCCGCCTCCACGACGGCACCGAGGCCTGTGACGGCTTCCGCGGCGCCGGCCGGGGAGTTGCTGGACTTCCTCAAGCAGGAGGTCGCCGCGGTGATGGGACTGCGCGCGGAACGCATCAACATCAACCGGCCCCTCAACCGGCTCGGCATGGACTCCCTCATGGCCGTGGAACTGCGCAACCGCATCGAACGCCGCTACGGAGTCAGGCTGCCCATGGTGCAACTCCTCAAGGACGGCACCCTCACCACCATCGCCCAGGCCCTGACCACCGAACTGAACTCCACCAACACCCCGGCCTGACCGGGCGAGTGACGAGGACCTCTCTGCCCATGAAGACCACCGACATCCGCATCGCCGGACTCGGCACCTACATCCCGGAGATCGTCGACGCCCGCAAGGCGGTGGAGCTCGGACTGTACGACGCCGACGACTACGAGTTCTACGGCTGGACCGGCGCCGCCGTCGCCGGCGACATGCCCGCGCCCGACATGGCGATCGCCGCGGCCCGGCAGGCTCTGGAGCGCTCCGGACTGCACCCGCACGACATCGACCTGCACATTCACGCATGCGGCCATGAACAGGGTCCGGAAGGCTGGTCGCCGCAGCACTACATCCTGCGGCATCTCACCGATCGCGACGTGCCCTCCTTCCGTGTCTGGCAGGCCTGCAGCGGCCTGATCGGTTCACTGGAATTGGCCGCCTGCTACCTCAAGGCCGTCCCTGAGCGCACCGCCGCACTGCTGACCGGTGCGGACAATGTCGGCACTCCGCATTTCAACCGGTGGGCGTTCGGCATTCAGAACGGTGTCGTGGGTGACGCCGGCAGTGCCGTACTGCTGTCGAAGGCCGACGGATTTGCGAGCCTGCTGTCGATCAACACCGGCTCCACCGCTGAAGTGGAGGAACAGTACCGGGGCAATGAGCCGCTCTTCCCGCCGTCACTGACGCTCGGCCGCGGGATCGACTTCAAGGAGCGGCTGGCCGCCACCGGTGGACTTGAGGAGACGGTCGCCGAAGTCGTGCGCCGTCAAGGAGAGCTGCGGACCGAAATCGCGTTGCGCACCCTGGCCGAGGCGGACCTGGAGCCGAGCGATGTCGCTCGGGTCTGCCATGTGTTCACCGGCCAGGAGAGCTATCTAAAGGTCATCCTCGACCCGATGGGGCTCTCCCCCGAGCAAGGCCTGCTCGACTTCGGCCGCAACCTGGGCCATCTGACCGTCAACGACCAGATCATCGGCCTCACCCACCTGGTGGAGACCGGTCAGGTCGGTCCCGGTGACCACGTTCTGATCGTGGCACACGGCGGCGGGGTGTCCATCACCTGCGCCGTCGTCCGCATCGACCAGCGGCCCGCCTGGGCCACCTCGTAACTCCGCGCCGCACCACCATGTGTGACGCCAGGGGGTCAACGTCGATGTCTTCTCTCGCCTCCTCACCACTGCTCGATGCCGAAGCCCTGATATCCACTTCCGGTCTGCTGGGCATCATGGCCACGGTGTTCGCCGAGTCCGGGTTGATCGTCTGTTTCTTCCTGCCCGGTGACTCGCTGCTGTTCACCGCGGGTCTGCTGGTGGCCAACGACCGGATCCTGCACCAGCCCCTGTGGCTGGTCATGCTCGCCATCGTTGTTGCCGCCGTGCTGGGCGACCAATTCGGCTACGCCTTCGGCCGCAAAGTGGGGCCCGCACTGTTCCGGCGGCCCAACTCTCGTTTCTTCAAACAAGAGAACGCCGAGCGTGCCCAGGAGTTCATGCTCAAGCACGGCCCGAAAGCTCTGGTCATGGCCCGCTTCCTCCCCGTCTTCCGCACCTTCATTCCCATCACCGCCGGTGTGGGACGCATGTCGTACCGCACGTTCTTCCTGTTCAACGTGATCGGTGCGGTGCTGTGGTCGGTCAGCCTCACGCTCGTCGGTTACTACCTGGGCCAAGTCGCCTTCGTCCGCGACAACATCGAAACCATCGTGATCGGCATCGTGCTGGTCTCCGGTGTTCCGATCATCGTCGAGGGCATCAAGATGCGACGCCGGGCGCGTGACACCGAGACCACACCCCCCGCACCGTCCACCACCACTGAAACGGAGCTGCCGCACTCATGATTTCAGCCCAGGACTTCTGTGCCCTCCTCGCCGACCATGGCTTCTCACTCGCCAGCGGGGTGCCCTGTTCCCACTTCGGCGGTCCGATCGCCCATCTGAGCACCCAGCCCGGCCGCTACGTACCCGCCCCGAACGAAGGCAGCGCTCTGGCCGTGGCCGCGGGCGCCGCGCTGGGTGGACGACGTGCCTACGTCATGCTGCAGAACTCCGGCCTGGGCAACCTCATCAACCCGCTTACCTCACTGGTGATGACCTATCAGCTGCCGATCCTGACTTTCACCAGCCTGCGCGGCTGGCCCGACCCGGCCACCGACGAGCCCCAGCACGCGGTGATGGGTCCGGCCACTCCGGGACTGCTCGACAGCATCCACACGCCTCACTACACCCTGTACGCCAAGGACGGCCCGGACGAGTTCTCCCTGATTCTCGAACAAGCGGAAAAGGATCTGGCGGAACAGCGCGCGCCCTTTGTGCTGGTGGAGCGCGGAGCCATCGGCAAGGCTGCCGCCGCCAACGATCCGCACCGTGAAGGACTCGCCGCCGCGGAGGCCATCCGCGTCGTCGTTGCCACCACTCCCCAGGCAGCCGTCATCGCCACAACCGGCTACACCGGCCGGGACACCTTCGCCGTGGCTGACTCCCCCAGGAACTTCTACATGCAGGGCTCCATGGGGCATGCCTCGTCCCTGGGCCTGGGAGTGGCGCTGACGCACCCGGAGCGGACCGTGGTGATCCTGGACGGGGACGGTGCACTGCTGATGCATCTGGGAGCGCTGTCGATGATCGGCCATGCCGCTCCCGCGAACCTGATCCACGTGGTGCTCGACAACCGGATCCACGAGTCGACCGGAGGGCAGGCAACCACCTCGGCCACCACCTCGTTCCCGGACATGGCCTTGGCGGCCGGCTACGCAAGCGCGGTCACCTGTGACAGCGAGGACGCGGTGCGGAGCGCGATGGCACAGGCCCAGGCTGTTCCGGGTCCGCACCTGATCAACGTGAAGACGCTACCGAGGACAGGGACGATTCCCCCGCGTGCGACGAACGCGCTCAGCACACTGGACATACGGGACCGCTTCCAGGACAGTCTCCGGCAGTGACCCGGCCCCTGCCGGATGAAGGGGGTGGTGCCCCGCACCGAACGCACGGGGCACCACCCCCTTCATCGACTCGTGCCCGTGCCGTCAGGCGCCCTGTGCCGGGGCGGGACGGTCGGCCTCCGGCTGGAGACATGCCGCCACGGTCTCGGGGTCCATCGCGGCCAGGCTGGCGAACATGCGCAGAGGTTCGGCCAAGGTCTGGCAGCACATCACGTACTGGTTGCTGCGCCCTTTGGGGATCGCCTGGACAAGCTGCTGTTCCCTCAAAGGGGCCAGATGATGACTGACCAGCGTCTGGCTCAAGCCCGTGGCCTCCTGCAACTCCTTGACGGTGCGGGGACGCTGCGCGATCAGCAGGATCAGCATCAAACGGGTCTCGTCCGCCAGCGCCCGGAGTTTGGGGGCCAGCATCCGGGCCCGTTCGCGCTCGCTGAGCCACTGGGCGGGATCACTGACCGCAACCCTCAGCTTCGACGGCCGGGCCATCGCCACCTCCCTCTCCACGCCGGCACCGCCCTCCGGTCCCGGCCCGTCCTTGCCGGACAGGCCCGGCCGGACCGCGGATTCGATCCTACGCATGGTGCTGAGCCCGGGTGATCAAGAAGCTGCGGGAGCGTCGGTGCTGTTGTGCACGACGGCGGTTTCGGCCTGTCCGATGCCGTCACCGTCGGCGATGCGGGCTCTGGGCAGAATGAAAGCCGTGGCCAATGCCCCGGCGACTGCGACACCGACGGCGATGATCAAGGTGGGGGCAAACCCGTCGACGAAGGACTGCTGGGCGGCCTCCAGCACCCGTCGGCCGGTATCACCGCCCAGCTGCTGGGCGACGACGGATGCTCCCGCCAACGACTCGCGTACCGCCTCTCCGGCCTCACCGGGCAGCTGCGCCGTCTTCGGAAGATCGTCGCGGTAGAACGTGGCGATCACGCTGCCGCTGACGGCGATACCAAGCGCACCGCCGACCTGCATCCCCACGTCCGCCACAGCGGAGCCTGCACCTGCCTGGCGGGCGGCGGAGACCATCAGGATGGCGTCGACGGCGGCCGGCAGGGCGATGCCCATGCCGAAACCGAACACGGCCAGCCCCCACAGCGCCTGGGCCTCGTCCTCGACCTGCAGGCCCGCCAGAACTCCCAGACCGGCGGCGCACAGCAGCAGACCGAACACGACCGTACTCTTCAGCCCGGTGCGCTCCACCAGCTTCGCGGAGAGGGGGGCGCCGATCATCATGGTGCCGATGGCGAGCATGCGCACGCCCGCGCCCAGTGGGTCGAGCTCGAGCACCGACTGCAGGTACTGGGTGAGCAGATACAGGCCGCTGTAGAGACCGAAGGAGGTGCAGGCGATCGCCAGGGCCCCGCCACCGTAACGCGAGTTGAGGAGCAGACCGACGTCGAGCATCGGGTAGGTGGTGCGTCGCTCCCACACCAGGAAGGCGACCATCAGGCCCACACCCACGAAGAGCGAACCGAGCGTGATGATGTCGCTCCATCCGTTGTGCGGGGCCTCGACCAGGCCGTAGACGATGGCCACGAGGCCGGCCACCGACAGCAGGGCTCCCACAAGGTCCAGGCCGGGGTGACCGGCAGCCTTGGACTCGGGGATCAGTCTGGCGCCGCCGATCAGAGCGACGGCGGCCAGCGGCACGTTGATGATGAACATCGAGCCCCACCAGAAGTGTTCCAGCAGCAAGCCGCTGACCAGCGGCCCGAGCGGAACGCCGATGGCCGCCGCACCCGACCAGATGCCGATCGCCTTGCCCTGCTCCTCGGGCGGGAAGACGTCCTTGATGATGGCGAGGGTCGCGGGCATCATCAGTGCCGCCGAGACACCCATCAGAGCCCGGAAAACGATCAGCAGCTCGGCGTTGGACGCGAATGCCGCACCCAGGCTGGTCAGCGCAAAGGCCGCCAGACCGATGGACAGCAGCCGTTTGCGGCCAAAACGGTCGGACAGACCACCGGCCATGAGCAACAGCCCGCCGAAGGCCAGCGCGTAGGAGTCGACCGTCCACTGCAGCTGGCTGCTGGTGGCGTTCAGATCTTTCTGGATGCTGGGCAGGGCAAGGTTCAGGATCAAGGTGTCCAAGCCGATCAGCACCAGGCTCAGACACAGGATGCTCAGGATCTGCCATCGTCGGGGATGGCCGGCGGAGTTGTTCACTCACATACTCCTCAAACGCGTCATGTCGACGCCCGGACAGGGCTTTCCGGAGGCCGACCGTGACTGCGGGGGATGTGAGGCAGGCCGGCCTCCGACCACCCCCACATTAAGCAGCACCTCCTGATATCAACAGCGATCGCTGTTAATATCGGCCGAGTTTGTGCGCCAGATTCAGCCATCTGACCGATCTCTCCACAACCACCCTTCCCGGCCGGGAAACCGCCCCCACGAGGTGCACACATCTCGAGCAAGGCCCGCACGGGCACTCGCCTCACCCATTCGGGTGTCACCGTGTCGAGCTCTCCGCGTGCACCAGTCACATATGGCAACACCCCTGCTCAGCCCGCCTCTCAACACTTCAAACCCATCGAGGACCACACACCCCGGGACGGACTGCAGAGTTGGCGTAAAACGCCCCCCGCAAGCAGAGAAACCCTCGAACACTTAGACCGTCATCGATACATTTGGCGAGAAGCAGCACGGGGGCCTGCACAAAAGGCCCTACAACGGGGTATTCAGGGGGACTGGAGCACATGCGTACATCCGGCAGGCGAACACATACAGCCACGCCCTCGCCGGCACGGCGATAGGGGCCTGCTCCTCGTCTCACATCCGGGGTCCGTGCGTGGCGGCACGGTCCTGACATCACCTCAGAACACACCTGATGCATGCGCGGTATGACGCGTCGGCACGCTGTCTGCTGCGCTCACGAGGCTGGGGCCGCCGCTGGCGACGGCTGGTTCCAGCCCCTTCCCGAAATCCTCGAAAGGGAAAGCGATGTCAGTCTCTGCTCAGCCACGCCTGGCCCTGGTGGGCGACCGCGGCAACCATAACGAGCCGTCCCATCCGAAGATCGACGCGATGCGTGAGCAGTGGGATCTGGCCACTGAATGGGTTCCGACCACCGACATCCACGACGCCTCCCCGCTGGAGAGCTTCGACGGCATCTGGGTGGTGCCCGGAGCACCGTACGTCAACCAGAGGGGCGTGCACATCGCCGTGCGGCACGCACGTGAGAACCGGGTGCCGTTCCTGGGCACCTGCGGCGGCTTCTTCAGCGCCCTGATCGAATATGCACAGAACGTGCTGCACCTGCCCGAGGCGGAAGGTGCGGACGAGAATCCCGAGAAGCTGATGCCCCTGGTCACGCCGCTGAAGTGCTCCTTCCGCGGCGAAAAGGCACCCTTGAGAGTCAAAGAGGGCTCCCGTCTCGCCGCACTCTACGGCACAACCGAGGTGGAAGAGATCTTCCACTGCGACTACGGGCTGTCCGACGCCTTCATGAGCGCCGCCAACCAGGGCGCCCTGCAGATCAATGCCTGGGACGTCGACGGTGCACCCCGTGCCCTGGAGCTCATCGGCCATCCGTTCTTCATAGGCAGCCTCTTCCAGCCCGAGCTGTCCTCCGCACCGGGCGCCGAGCACAAGATCCTCAACGCGTTCCTGTCGGCCGTACGCACCAAGGCAGGTGCCGTACCGACGTCGACGGGCTGACGACCCCAACCCCTCTGCGGCCTTGTGAGACCGTGCGTCGTGTGTGCGCACGGCCCGGGCATCGCCGTGCCCACCTCGTCCCGCACCGTGCGGAAGGATCCCAGCTCGCCATGAAGTCCGACCAGTACGGCCTCTCCCGGCGCGGTTTCGTCCGCGGCAGCGTCATCGGCGGTGCCAGTCTCGGTGCCCCCGCTCTGCTTCCGGTGCTCTCGACGCATGCCGCCGACGGTCCCGCGGCAGCGGACGCGACGGCTTCCAGCGGCGCTCCACGGGCAGCTTTCACCGATCACTCCGCCGCCCTGAGCCCGGACAGGACCGTCGCCACGGCATGCCAGTTCTGCAACTCCAACTGCCGCCTCCATGTCGACCTCAAGGCCGGCCGCATCCTCGCTGTGCGCGGCGAGGACAAGGACCCCGTGCAACAGGGTCAGGTCTGCGTCAAGGCGGAGCTGATGCCCCAGCTGGTCTACAACGCGGAACGACTGACCCGGCCTCTGCGTCGCGTCTCCGGCGCAAAGGGGTCGCCCAGCTCAAAGTTCGAGGCCATCAGCTGGGACGAGGCCCTGCGCACCATCGCCGGAAAGCTGCTGGCCCTGCGCGACGCCGGCCAGGCGCACACCATCGCCAACCGGACCACAGGCCGTCTGCCCCGCGGCACCGGATCGCTGGTGGCCCGTCTGTTCGCGATGCTGGGCAGCCCCAACAACACCGATGTCGGCCCGGTCTGCAACGACGCGGGGGGCAACGCCCTGGCGGCAACCTTCGGTCTGGGCACCTTCACCAACGGCTACGGCATCGACGGTGCCACCGGCAGGGACGACCTGGGCTCGGCTCGCCACTACCTGCTCCTGGGCACCAACCAGGCCGAGACCCACCCGGTGACCTTCGACTACCTGCTGCGCAGCCGTAAGAGAACCAAGGCCACCCTGACCGTGGTCGACCCGCGTCTGACCCCGACCGGAGCGGTGGCCGACCGGTGGGTGGCACCCAAGCCGCACACCGACTTCGCGCTGCTGCTGGCCATGCTCCACCACATCGTGGAGGAAGGCCTGTACGACAAGGCGTTCGTCGAACGGTGGGTGGTCGGCTTCGACGAGCTGCGCGCACACCTGAGGAAGCGCCGGTACACCCCCACATGGGCGGCGAAGGTGACCGGTCTCGATGCCGCCACCATCAGGGAGATGGCCGAGGAGTACGCGACGGCGAAACCAGCAGCAATCTTCTGCAACGCAGGCATCTCCCACCAGCTCGGCGCGTTCGACACCTACCGGGTGGCAGCGTTCCTGGCGGCGGTGACCGGCAACATCGGCCGGCCGGGCGGTGGCTGCAACTTCATGCACAACACCTGGCCCGGCGACCTGCACCTGCCGCCACTGAAGGCCGAGGTGCCCGAGCGGCGCGAGGCACTGCCGGTCGGTCCGGACTACTTCGCCGAATCTATCCTGACCGGCAGGCCGTACCGGCTGCGCGCGGTGATCACGCAGGGCAACCCGCTGGTGTCCTCCGCCAACACCACCAAGGTGAAGAAGGCGTTCGAGCAGCTCGACTTCTACGTCTACACAGGTCTGTTCATGGAGGAGGCCGCGTACTACGCCGACATCATCCTGCCGGTGTGCAGCGGGCTGGAGATGGAGGGCGTCTACATGCGCCGCGACGACCGGGCCATCCGCTGGCAGGAGCAGGTTGTGGACCGGGTGGGTGAGTCCCGGCCGGACTGGGAGATCTGGATCGGCCTGGCGCACGCCCTGGCGGAGCTGGACACCCGCCGCCCCGCCGTCGAGTGGCGCGAGGCGTTTCCGAAACGCTGGATGGACTACAAGGAGTTGTGGGACGACTTCGTCGCCCACACCCCCGGCATGGGCGGCATGACCCGCACCCGGATGCGGAAACGCGCCGAGCCGCTGCGCTGGCCGTGCCCCACGCCCGAACACCCCGGGGTCAGCACCCTGTATCTGGACCACCCCAGCTGGTACGAGGCAGCGGAGTCGCTGGACCCGGCCCACCGGGGCAAACGCTTCCTCACTCCAAGCGGCAAGGTCGAGTTCTTCACCCCGGAACTGGAGAAGAAGCTGGCCGTCACCGGGCACAGCGCCCTGCCGGTCTTCTACACGCATCCCGAGGTCACGGGGAGAAACCCCACTCTTGCCTACAGCCGTACGTTCGTCACCAATCCCGTCAACCCCCAGGCCGTCACCCACCCGGTGCGCCTGGGGGTGCCCGGCGACGACGCGGTGCACCGCGCCTTCCCCCTCATGGGCATGACCGGTCGGCCCAGTGCCGTGCACTTCGCCGAGGTCACCCACTGGACGCCCACCGGAAAACAGCTCAACGGCATCCGCTTCATCCAGATTCACCCCGACACCGCCCGCCGTGCCGGCATCCGCGACGGCGACGACGTCCGCGTCGAGAGCCCGCGCGGCTCGGTGACGGGCACCGCACTGCTGTGGAAGGGAATCAGGCCGGACACCGTGTTCGTCCCCAATACCTTCGGACCCGCCCAGAAGGTCGGTGACCTCTTCGACGACCCCCGCTACGAGGCGGCCAACACCCTTCTCGACGACCGCTACTACGACAACCTCTCCGGCCAGCAGGCCTTCAAGTGCTTCGCCTGCCGGGTCGTCAAGGCCTGATCCGCCGCTCGAGCCCGGCACCATCCGTTCCCACCGCTGGAGGCAGCGCATGACCGCCGTATCCGACCCTCGTCTCGAGGCGGAGTCCGTCACCGTCAGGACATTGCCCGGCTTCGACGAAACCGTCCGCGTCCTGGGCTCCAAGAGCTACACCAACCGCTACCTGGCCATCGCCTCCCTGTCCGGGCAGGAAACGGTCATCGACAACGCGCTGCTGTCCGATGACACCGTCTACCTCGCTCGTGCCATCGAAGCGTTCGGCCACGTCACCTGTGACATCGACTGGTCGGCCGCCCGCATCCGGGTCACTCCCACGGGCAAGCCGATGCGTGCGCCGGACGAGGAGATTTTCGTCGGCGGCGCGGGCACCCCGTTGCGGTTCCTGATCTCCATGGCCGGGCACGCCGAGGGCACCACCGTCATCACCGGCAATGCCCGCATGCAGGAACGTCCCATGGGCGACCTGCTCAAGGCGCTGCCCGCACTCGGTGTGAACGCCACCGCGGTGCGCGGCAACGGCAGCCCGCCCATCCGCGTGGTCGGCGGCTCCTTCAAGGGCGGCTCCACCTCCATCAGCGGCGCCGTCTCCAGCCAGTTCACCTCCAGCCTCATCATCAACGCGCTGCGCGCCCAGACCGACACCGAGATCGTCATCAGTGACGAGCTGATCTCCAAGCCGTACGTGGACATGACCCTCGCCGCGCTGAAGGAGATGGGCGTGCGCGTCGACCGCGACGGCTACCGGCGCTTCACCGTCCCGGCCGGACAGCAGGCCCGCGGAGGCCGGGTCACCGTGGAGCCGGACGCCTCGGGCATGTCCTACTTCCTGGCTGCCGCCGCCATCCTCCAGTCGCGGGTCGTCATCCCCGGCATCGGTGCCGACTCCCACCAGGGCGACGTCCACCTGGTGGAGGCACTGGAGCGGATGGGCTGCCGCACCGAGGTCACCGACGACTCCGTCACCCTGACCGGCGGGCCGCTGCGCGGCATCGACATCGACATGGAGGCCATGCCCGATGTCGTGCCCTCCCTGGCGATCGTCGCCGCCTACGCCGAGGGCACCACCCGCATCACCAACATCGCCTCCCTGCGGGTGAAGGAGTGCGACCGCATCGCCGCCGTCACCACCGAACTGCGCAAGATGGGCATCGAGGTGGAGGAACACGCCGACGCCATGTACATCACCGGCGGCACCCCGCACGGCGCGGTCATCGACACCTACGACGACCACCGCATCGCCATGGCCTTCGCCATCGGCGGCCTGCGCACCGAGGGCGTGGTCATCAAGGATCCCGGTTGCGTCGCCAAGTCCTTCCCCACCTTCTGGCAGACCCTCGACACCCTCCACCCCACCCTGGAGAGCACCGTATGAGCGCATCCGAGACGGCATCCACCGGCCCGGGCATCCTGCTGGTGCTCGACGGCTGGGGCCGGGCTCCCGCGGCCGACGACAACGCCCTGGCCCTGGCGCACACCCCGGTCCTGGACGAGCTCGTCACCCGGTTCCCGAGTACGCTGGCCGACGCCTCCGGCGAAGCGGTCGGCCTGCTCGCGGGCACGGTCGGCAACTCCGAGATCGGCCACATGGTCATCGGTGCCGGACGCCCCCTGCCCTACGACAGCCTGCTGGTCCAGCGGGCCATCGACAACGGCACGCTGCGCACCCACCCCCGGCTGAGCGCCGTCCTGGACAGGACGGCTGCCGCAGGGCGCGCCCTGCACCTGATCGGGCTGTGCTCGGACGGACAGATCCACGCCCATGTCGAGCACCTGGGTGATCTGCTGACCGCCGCGGCCACCCACCAGGTGAAGCGGGTGTTCATCCATGCCATCACCGACGGGCGGGACGTGGCCGACCACACCGCCCCGGCCTATCTGGCGCGGGTGGCCGAGCTCGCCGACCGCGCCGGAACGGGACGGCTCGCCACCCTCATCGGCCGCGGTTACGCCATGGACAAGGCGGGAAACCTCGACCTCACCGAACAGGCGGTCGCCCTGGTCGCCGACGGCCGCGGTATGCCCGCCGACAGCCTCGACCAGGCGGTGGCCGCCTCCGGGCGCGGCGACGAGTGGGTGCCCGCGAGCGTGCTCACCACCGCCGGAAGCACGGCCATCGCCGACGGTGACGCGGTGGTGTGGTTCAACTTCCGCAGCGACCGCATCCAGCAGTTCGCCGACCGTCTGTACGAACACCTGGTAGCCACCGGACGCTCGGTGGACATGCTCAGCCTTGCCCAGTACGACACCCGCGCTGCCATACCCGCTCTGGTGGAGCGGGCGGACGCCTCCGGTGGCCTGGCCGACGAACTCGCCGCGGCCGGACTGCGCAGTGTCCGCATCGCCGAGGCCGAGAAGTTCGAGCACGTCACCTACTACATCAACGGCCGTGACACCTCAGTGCGCGCTGTCGAGGAACACGTACGGATCACGGGCGAGGGCAAACCCGACTACATCGCGCGTCCGCAGATGAACCTCGACCGTGTCACCGCGGCCGTCCTCCAGGCCGCCGGCCGCGCGGACGTCGATCTGGTCGTCGCCAACCTGGCCAACATCGACGTGGTCGCGCACACCGGTCATCTGGCCGCCACCATCACCGCCTGCGAAGCGACCGACGCCGCGGTGGGACGGATCCTCGACGCGGCCCGCGACAACGGCCGGTGGGTGCTGGCCGTCGGCGACCACGGCAACGCCGAGAAGATGACCAAGCGGGCCCCGGACGGCACCGCCCGCCCTTACGGCGGGCACACCACCAACCCGGTGCCCCTGGTGATCGTCCCCGCGCAGGAAAGCCAGCCGGTGCCGTCGCTGCCGGAACAGGCCACGCTCGCCGATGTCGCTCCCACCGTCCTGCGTCTTCTGGGGCACAAGCCCGGATCCGCCATGACAGGAAGGCCCCTGCTGTGAGCCCGCTCGCCCTTCCTCCCGTCCAGGCCGCAGGGCACCGGACACCCTGCCCGACCAGATGCCCGGCCAGGCCTCACCTCGTGACGGCCCTCGCCGAGGACGCCGCCGTCCATCCGCTGGACGCCGGCATCGAGGCCAGGCTGTGTGAGCCCGCCGACTGCTTCGCACAGCCCTGGGCCCGTACATCCCGTCCGCAGACGAGGCCCGCATCACCCTCCATGGCCTGCTGCCCGAACCGCTGGAAGCACCTGATGCTTCATCAGCGGGTCCCCGCACACCGGTCACACCGCCGATGGGATGTGCGTCCCCTCTCGCGGCGTCCGGTCATGTCCGGTTCACCGCTCCCCCGCCAAGGGAAATCCCGGAGCCCGGACCACTGAACCCGGTTCCTCACTCCGGCACACCGGCGTCGAAGAGCCGCCGCCCATCTGCGTCAGATCCACCGCAGCCTGCGCGGGCAGCCCCTCAGGGCACTGCTGTCTCGCGTCCACCTCAGGGCACCGCCAACCCCGAAGGATCTGCCATGGAAGTACTCGTATGCGTCGTGCTGCTCACCCTGGCCACCGCCGGGCGTCCCGACGGCGTTCCCCGTCTCACCGCTGTCGTCAGTATCGGCGCCTTCCGCGGAGGGCCGGCACCGGCCGCTCAGGTGTCCGCCGGTGCCGGCTCCGGCACGGCGCGCACTGGTCCGTCCCGCACACTGCAGGACTTCGCGACCGCCTGGCGGACATTCCTCCAGTCGTCGCCCCCGTGACCTTCCAGGACTCAGGGACACCCCACTCACCTCATCACACATGCCGCGATCACGCACGACGAAAGAAGGGCCCCCAGTGGTGTTCAGCAAGAAGCGCCGTCTCGTGTGTCTTGCCTCAACGGCTTTGATGGTCATGTCCCTCGCGACGGCGTGCGCGGACAAGAAGGGCGGAGCAACAGGTGCTCTCCAGGTCAGCGGGTCGACCACGGTAGCACCCGTGGCCGCGGATGCGGCCCAGGCACTCAAGGCCGAGGGGCTCGACATCACCGTGGCCACCCAGGGCGGGTCCGCCGGCGGCATCTCTCAGCTCGCAGCGGGCCAGATCAACATCGCTATGACCTCCAAGCCGTTGGCCGACGAGGACAAGGCCGCCCACCCCGGCACGGACTTCCACCCCATTCAGATCGGTGCGGACGCCGTCGGTGTCATCGTCACCAAGCAGGTCGCCGACGGCGGCGTGAAGAACCTCACCGCGGCGCAAGTACGCCGCCTGTTCGAGGGGAAGATCACCAACTGGTCCGAGCTCGGCGGCCCGAACCTCAAGGTCTTCGTGTACGACAAGGAACCCGGGCGTGGTACGCGGGAGGTGCTCGACAAGTACCTCTACGGGGAGGAGGAGCCTCCGCCGCCGCCCAAGTCGGGCAACTTCGCCATCGTCGGCGGCAATCTCGAGACCCGCAACAAGCTGAAGTCGACCCCCGGCGCTGTGGCACCGCTGTCCACCAGCTTCATCGAAGGACACAACGATCTGCAAGCGGTAACGCTGGACGGCGTCGCACCGACCGCCGAGAACATCGCCTCCGGCAAGTACCCCATGTCCAGGCCGCTTTACTTCCTGACCGACGGTGAGCCGAAAGGAAATGCCAAGAAGTTCATCGACTACGTCCTGTCCCCCAAGGGCCAGGCGCTGATGACCAAGCACGGCTACCTGACTCTCGAGCAGATCGGGAAGTAGCCGATGAGCACCAGCACACTGACCCGGCAACCGATCACGCCGGATCCGGACACACGCCCCCATCCGTCGAAGTGGATCTGGGGTTGGCTGTACGCCGGGGCCTCTTCCGTGGCAGCCCTGCTCCTGGTGCTTGTCGGGTACCTCGGTACAGGAGTCGGCAGTGGCGAGGTCGACTGGCCGACGCTGCTGACCGAATCCGCTTGGAGCCCGGCCAGTTCCGTTTACGGCGGCCTGGCGATGATCTACGGCACAGCCGTCGTCTGCGTCCTCGCCCTCGTCCTCGCCGTACCCGTCGGCTGGGCAGCCGCTGTCGCGCTGTCGGAGTATCTCCCGCCCCGCGTGGCCCGGCCGTTGCGCCTGTGCGTGGAATTGCTCGCCGCTGTGCCCTCCATCGTCTACGGTCTCATCGGCATCATCGTCATCCGCCCTGTCATCGCCCGGCTGGCCGACGTACCGGGCGGTGACAGTCTCGTCGCCGCCGGCATCGTCCTCGCCGTCATGA
Organism: Streptomyces thermovulgaris; assembly: GCF_002155915.1. Classification (GTDB taxonomy): domain Bacteria; phylum Actinomycetota; class Actinomycetes; order Streptomycetales; family Streptomycetaceae; genus Streptomyces; species Streptomyces thermovulgaris. The sequence continues at coordinate 39,262 of NZ_MUME01000012.1, forward strand.
TCACTCCAACGATCGTGGCCGTCAGTGTGGACGCGCTCGCCGCAGTGCCCGACCGCTACCGGGAAGCCGCCTTCTCCCTCGGTCTGACCCGTCGCGAAGTCATCCGCTCAGCCGTATTGCCGCTCGCACGGTCAGGCATGCGGGCAGCCGTTCTGCTCGGCATGGCCCGAGCGCTCGGCGAGGCCATCGCAGTCTTCCTGGTCGTGGGCAGAGCCGACGGGCGGCTCCCCACCAGCTTCGGCAGCTTCCTCGACTCGTTGGTCCATCCTGGCCAGACGCTGACGACGAAGCTGGCCGGGCCGGAACCCGTCCTGGCCGGCACCTCCGGCCCTCACTTCGCGGCTCTGTGCGGACTCGGTTTCATTCTGCTGGCGCTGGTGGCCGCGGCAACGTTCTGGGGCACGCGAGGTCAGAGGCACAGCACGACGGCCAAGCGCACCCCCCGGTACCGGGCCTCGCCCCGGATGCGTGCGCAACGAGATCAGCTCGCGAAGACACTGCGGCTGGGAGCCTTGTTGCTGCCCAGCGTCCTTCTCGTGGGTATGCTCGCTCTTCTGGTGACGCGAGGAAGCAATGCATTCCATCCGTCCTTCTGGTTCACCTCGGCAACAGGGGCGGCCGGTGGAGGTGTGCGCGACCAGATAGCCGGCACACTCCTGCTGGTCGTCACGACGGGCCTTCTCTCCCTGCCGCTCGGCTTCGGCGCCGGCATCCTGATCGGTGTCCACGCGTCCACCCGCACCGCACGGCTGCTCCAGACCCTGACGGTCGTTCTCGGAGGTGTGCCGACCATCCTGCTGGGACTGGCCGGGTTCGTCATTCTGTCCACCGCCATGGGATGGGGCAGGTCCTGGTTGGCAGGAGCCATTGTGCTCGTCCCCGTCGTCGTGCCTGTGATCGCGCTGTCCACCGCCGCCCGGGTCAGAAGTCTGCCGTCCGAATTGAAGGAAAGCGCGCTGTCGCTGGGTCTGACCCGTGCTCAGCTCATCCGGTCGGTCGTCGTACCCTACGCCTGGCCCGCCACGGTCACCGGCCTGCTCCTCGGTCTGGCCCGCGCGGCCGGCGAGACCGCTCCGCTGCTGTTCACCGCCACGGTCTTCTTCGGGGCTCCCACGCTGCCGAGCGGCATCGTCGAGTCTCCGGTGCAGGCACTGCCGACCCACATCTTCACCCTCTCCCAGGACTCGGGGGATCCCCAGGCGGTCGCCCAGGCATGGGGAAGCGCCATGGTCCTGGTCCTCATCACCGCGGTCCTCCTCAGCGCGGCGGTCGCGCTGCGCAACCGCTTCGAAGGAGAGCGATGGACAACATAATCACCGTGCGCCACCTCCGTGTGCACAGCCGTGACAAGACCCTGGTCGGTCCTGTCTCCTTCAGCCTCGAACCAGGGTCCACCACCGGCCTGTGCGGGCCGTCGGGCGCCGGCAAGTCCACCGTTCTGCGTGCTCTGGTGGACCTGCTTCCGAACGGGCTCACCAGAGACGGTGACCTGCAGGTGCTGGGACGGACGATCGCACCGGGCAAGGGAGACGCCAACCTGCGGGCCAAGGTGGTGCTCGTACCCCAGACACCCGTGGTTTTCGGCGGCAGCATCCTCGACAACGCGCTCTTCGGGCTGCGGCACGTCCTGCGGGCTCCTCGAAAGGTTCTGCGTGAGCGAGCGGAACAAGCGCTGCACGAGGCCGGGTTGTGGAAGGAGGTCTCCGACAGGCTCGATGCACCGGCCCATACCCTGTCCGTGGGACAACGGCAGCGGCTGTGTCTCGCGCGTGCACTGGCCCTGGAGCCGGCAGCGCTTCTCCTCGATGAGCCCACCAGCGCACTCGACGAACAGAGCCGGGACACAGTCGAGAAAACGATAGCAGCGCTGCACGGACGCCGCGCGGTCCTTCTGGTGTCCCACGACCCGGCCCAGGTGGAACGTCTGTGCGACACGATCATCCGTCTGGACCAACCCACGGCAACTTCCCCCACCGTCACGGTCTCCTGATCGCCACAAGCCCGGGAGGACACCCCTCAATACCCTGTTCTCCCGGTTCCTCCAGCCCTGCACCGCAGTGCCTCAGCCGCCATGGTGCGGGGCTGGAGTCTGCCCCCACGGCGCGCTCCGGCCTGTTGAACACCCACCTGACTGCGCCGATGCAGGATCTGCCCCAGCGCTGAGCGGACCCCTTCACTCAGGCGGCAGTAGACGAGGCGGCCCTCACGCCGGCTCTCGATCAGACCAGCGCAGCGCAGCCGCTTGAGGTGGTGGCTCACCGTCGCCTGCGACACCCCGACATCGGCCAACTCGTGCACGGCGACCTCGGCACTTCGACGTTCGGCCAGATGCATCAGCAACCGCAGGCGGACCGGGTCGGACAGCGCCTTGAACAGGGCGGCGATCTTCTCGGCGTCAGCAGCGGACAACGGCTCCTGCCCCAGCGGCGGGCAGCACTGCAAGGGCGTGGAGACATCGGCCACGGAGCGTGGAGTCAAATTAGACATGCCTCTATATTGACCCTTATCAAACCAGCTGGCAAGAGTGCCGCACACCCCGCCGCGAACGCCGCGAAGAAGATTCGACAAACTTCTATATTGACAGATATCAATCAAGGAGGCATGCTGATCCATATCGACAAACATCAACGACCCCACCGGTCCGGCCGCCGGCGCCGTCGTGCACGAAGGGACACGCATACGCTTGTCCTCGCTGCGGGGAGCACGGCTGCCCCAAGCTTGCTGTCCGCCCGGTCGGCATCAAGAGCCACGGCCACGCCCCCGCTTTTCTGGCCATGACCGGCTACGAGCAGGTCCGCTCCGCAGCGGCCGCCCTCACTGGCGACATGGACGCCGCCGACCGTATGGAACCGTCCCTGCCGGAAACCCGCATATGCGACGGCACGGACTGTTCGACACCCCGGCACCGCCGGGGCGGAGACGGGAAGGCTGCTGCGCCGTCCCAACCCTGCAGCCGATCCAGCTCGCTCTCGCCTCCGTCGGCCCCACCGCCTCCACAGGCAGTTGCTGTGACGCCTGACCGCGCCCGTCTCGGGATCGCCTCGATCCCGAGGATCCGTCCCTTCCGAAACCAGTAGGAGGAATGCCTCGTGTCCCGAATACAGCTCGCTCTGCGTGTCCCCGACCTACGCGCAGCCATCACCTTCTACAGCAAACTGTTCGGCGTCGAGCCGACCAAGCTCCGCGACGACTACGCCAACTTCGCCATCGCCGACCCCCCTCTCAAGCTCGTTCTCATCGAAGGAACAGCAGGCGAGGACACACGCCTGGACCACCTCGGCATCGAGGTGGCATCCACCCAGGAAGTGAAGGAGGCAGCTACTCGGCTCGCTCAGGCCGGGCTGGCCACCGCCGAGGAGAACGACACCACCTGCTGCTACGCACTCCAGGACAAGGTGTGGGTGCGCGGTCCCGGCCAGGAGCCATGGGAGGTGTATGTCGTCAAGGCAGACGCCGATACCCTCGCCAAGCAGCCGACCGGCTCCTGCTGCACCCCGGATGACACCGCCGTGCCCGAACAGCAGCCTGCGGCAGCGAACTGCTGTTGACCATCCGATGATTCGTTTCAATGCCTGACAGCGCGCGGATGCGGCCGACTTCGATCAACGACTGCATCCGCGCGCCACGGCAAAGAGGCCGACGGAACCCAAGGCGAAGCCGCCGACATCACCCAGGGCCCGGAAGCTCAGCACCAGTAAGTCGGCGTCCTTCGCTGCCTGGCAGAGCACTTCGACGGGACGGCCGAGCACACGCTCGATGATCACTCCGACACCGGCATGGCGCAGCCGCAGGCCTTCGGCAGATTCACCGAACAATTGCTTAATCCAATCCCGGTTGGTCTCCGTACCGGGGAACGGTACCTGCGCCAGAAGCTGCCGGACATGGAGGAACTTCAGCGGTACCCCGTACGGCTTGGCCTCGCGTGCGCCCATCCGGCAGCGGCCCGGCTCTTGGCTCTCGGACGAGCCGTCGAGGCCTACCGGTGACGGTGCGCGGCATGGTCTCCACCTCCTGCCGCAGTGCGGACAGACCCCGGTCACCCGCGCCTCGCCGGCTCTCCCACAATCCTCCGACAGGCCCGGCCAGGTGGGACCGAACGGCCCCAAGATGGTCCGAACGTCCTGATCCGCCCTGGCGGAGCCCCCTCGTCCCACGGGCCGCCCCCTTGGCCAGGCACCGAGTGCTGCGGGCCGATCGGTCTTCCTCTCCCGCGGACGGGTCCCTCGAAGCCGGGAGGGGAGGAAGAGTTCGGGCTGGTGAGCAGCGCAGGACCGGGCCGTGGGTGAGGCCGGGCCGCGGAACCGGGGAGAACGGCTGTCATGTCTCTGTCCTCCTCGGGCCCGTCCCCGCATTGGGGCCGACCGGCCCTGGTGGACCGGAGGTTCCGGTGGTGCACTGGTGTCAGCGGGTAGGACCATGGAAGACGCGGAGAAGCGGCCGGCAGCCGCGCACCGCGCAATCCGGATCCACGAGAAGCGGATGTCCTTCCCGCCTCGTCCTGTTGTCCTCGCCTCGCCCGGCAAGGCCGTCCACCGCGGTGATGCAGGGAGGCTTCCCGGCCCCCGCCGAGGTGCCGACGGTCCCGACCGGCTCCCGCCGTGTGGATGCGGCCGGGGTACGGGAAGTACGGACACTTGCGACGCTCTCCCCTCACCTCACCGCGGCTGCCTTCGGCATGCGGAGGAGGCGGACCGCACAGGCGCTCGGCCCGGCCGGGGAAGTCCGGGGCGGAGAGCATGCGCAGCAGCCCGCACCAGCCGGCGACGGGATGACACGCGCCGTCGTAACGATGGGGTGCAAGGCTCCGTTCAAGGACATCGTCGAGCGCAGGGTGCGGTGGAAGGTCGGTGCCCTTACGGTGCCGGAGGGCGACGGCCGGGTGAGCGGGGCGGTCTCCGAGGCCGATCTGCTGCCCGAGGAGGAATTCCGGGACGGCGACCGGGACCGGTTCACGCAGCCGCACCGGGCGACCGGCCTCGCCAAGGCCGGGGCTGTCTCCGCCGACGTCGCCCTCGTCGGGTGCGACGACGGCCGTGTGGCCGAGCCCAAGGACCTGGCGCGTGTGCGCCCGGCGCATGTGCGCCTCCTGGCCGGGGACGCCTGCGGGCCGGACCTGCCGGAGCGCGCGGGAGCCCTCGCCAGCGACCTCGTCGTCGCCGTCACCGGCCGCGACGAGGACAACCTCGTCATCGGCCTGCTCGCCAAGCGGAGGTTCGGGGTGGAACGAGTGGCCGCGCGCGTCAACGAGGCGGAGAACGCCTGGCTCTTCGACCAGCGGTGGGGCGTGGACGTGGCCGTGCCCGCGGCCACCCCGCTGCTCTCCCTCATCGAGGAGGCCACCGGTGCCACGGACACCGTGGCGCTGCTGCGGCTGGGCAGGGCGGGCGTCGAGGTCGTCGAGACCGCGATCACCGAACGGTCCCGGGCCGCGGGGCGCGCACTCGGCGAGATCGCCCTGCCCGCCGGCACCGTGGCCGCCACCGTCGTACGCGGCGGCCGGCCCGCGGTCCCCGGCCCCGGGCTGCGGCTGCTGCCCGGGGCCGGGCTTCTGCTCGTGTCGCACGAGGCGACCGAGCAGGAGATCCACGCGGTCTTCCGGTGAGCCGGGCCCGGCCCGGTCGGAAACCCCTGATCAGTGCCTCCCGGAGCGCACGGTCACGGCCGGACGGGCCGTCGAGGCCCACGGTGACGGCCGGTTGCATGGCGGCGGCCTCCGTCCCGTAAGAAGCTGAAGGGGGAATGCACGAGTCCGGCTGCGCGGATGGGCCGGGCGCCGCCTGCGTACTCGGCGCGACGAGTACTCCCGCCCCGGGGATTCCCGGCCCTCGCCACGGCGTATGCGGCCCCGTGAAGGAGTCGGAGCCGTGGCACGCAGCAGGAGAGGAGACGGGCACGGTGACGATTCCCCTCGTGGTGGGCGTCGACGGATCCGAGGCGAGCCTGGAGGCGGTCGACTGGGCCGCCGCCGAGGCGGTCCGGCACGGAGTCCCGCTCCGTCTTCTGCACGCGGCGGCCGGTGAGCCGGAAGCGTCCGGCGTGATCAGCGCTGCCTCGGAGCGTGCCGGAAAGAGCGCACCAGCGGTGCGGCTGTCCAGCGAGGTGTCGCACGAGGACGCGGTCTGCGCCCTCGTCGGCCATGGGCGCAACGCCTTCGCACTGGTGCTGGGGAACAGGGGACTCGGAGGTCTTCCCGGCATGCTCCTCGGCTCGGTCGGCCTCGCCGTGGCGGCACGCGCCGGCTGCCCGGTCGTGGTGGTCCGGGGTGCTCCGGAGCATCGCAACACCCGTTTCGGATGTGTCGTCGTGGGGGTCGAGGACGGGGAGGGCAGCGGCACAGCCGTGGACTTCGCACTGCGCGAGGCCCATGTGCGGCGCTGCCGGCTCGTGGCGCTGCACGCCTGGAGCCCACCGTCCGGTGCCTGTACGACACCGCAGGCCTCGTCGTGGCAGCTGGAGGCCCACCGGCGCCCGCCCGCCCAAGTGCTCGACGACGCTCTGCGCCGCCCTGCGGAAAAGTACCGTGACGCCGAGGTGAGCCGGCGGCTGGTCGAGAAGCCGGCACGTCCGGCCCTGCTGGAGGCCGCGTCGGCGGCGGATCTGCTGGTCGTGGGGGCCCGGCGACGACTTGACCACCCGGGCCTGCAGCTCGGCCTGATCAATCACGCACTGCTGCATCACGCACCGTGTCCCGTCGCTGTCGTCCCCCGGAGGTGACCGCGGCAGGACGTGGAGACGACGCAGAGCGCGGAGACGGAGTGTCGTCGGCCTCCAGGCCGGCCGCCGGTCCCGCAGGGCTCTTTCAGTCCTGTGGCGGGGCCGGCCGGACACGCCCTCCGGGACATGGCCGTCCTCGGCACGGCATCCGCCGGTTCGCCGGACCGCCCTCGCGAACCCGCACGGAGTCGGGGTGTCCCGGTGGGTGCGTTTCGGGGATCGTCCGTCCGGACGGCGATCCGTGCGGTGACCGAGACCACGCCGTCGACGCCCCGGCACAGCTGCTCGATGACGGGGACCGGACTCCTCTGCTCCACGGTGCCCGTGAGGGTGACCCGCCCCTCGCGCACTTCCGCGGTCACGTCCCGGGGATCGAGCCCCAGGGTGCGATGCAGAAGATCCTCGGTGATCTCCTCGCGAACGGCCTCGTCACGGCGGAGGAAGATCCGCAGCAGATCACCGCGGCTGACGATGCCCAGGAGCCGATCGGCTTCGCCGACCACGGGCAGCCGTTTGACCTCCTGGGTCTCCATGAGGCGGGCGGCCTCGGCCACGGTCCGCTCGGGCCGCGCGCACCGCGGGAGCGGACATCAGCTCCTCGGCCCGAGCCCCCTCGGCCCTGGCACGCTCCCACGCCTCGGGACGAGGAACGGGGATCCTGCCCGACGGGTCGGTCCGGTCGGCACCCTTGCGCAGCAGATCGGCCTCGGGCACCACGCCCACCGGACGGTCGAGCTCGTCCACCACGGGCACGGCGGTGACGTCGTTCTCCTCCAGCAGCCTGACGATCTCCTTGAGCGGTGTGTCGGGCCGTGCCCGGACGACGTCCCGGGACATGAGCTCCCCGACTGTTCGGTGGCGCATGGCGCCTCCCGGGGGCGGGACACCCGTCTCGCCGGCACGGGGCCGTCGCTTTGTGCGGCGGTGCGGCCCGCGGGGCAGGTCGGATACAGCACCATTCCGGGGAGAGGGCGGCGACCGCGCGAACCCGCCTCGGCGGCCGGCTCGTCATCGGGAGCCCGGCGGCCGGCGTGGCCGGACGCGAACGGCCGGCCGCGCGGTCACCGTGGCTCCGGCCGGCGGGCGGCGAGCCGTTCGCGCGCCTCGGTGCAGGTGTCCGCGCCGCTCTTTCCTGAGGCGTGGCGGCGGTCGAGGTCTGCTCCGGGGCTCCCGGTGCTCGCGGTCCTCCCGGCCGTGGCCGCGACCGGGGAGGTCCCCGGACGAGCCGCGCGTCAGGCGGATCACGGCCCGCACGACGAGGCCGATCAGCGCGATCCGCAGCAGGGGCACGAAGGCGATCCAGGCCAGCCGCCGTTCCGGTGCATCACGGTGTCCACCTGCGCTTGCGAGGTTCCAACGGCGCCTGCCCCTGTGTTCACGGTGAGCCCTGCGGGGCGGGGGACCCAAGGGCTCCTCGGTCCCGCCCCCGGACCGCCCGGCATCTCTTGCCGCCTGCCGGCAGGGGACGGCCTCTCCGCCGGCCGGACGGGTCCCGGCGCGGGGAGTGCGGGCGCCGACGAGCGTCGGACAAGGGGCCCGAAGTCCCGGCCGGAGCCCCGCGTACGGCAGTCCTTCCCGTGCCGTCGTCACGGAGCGAGGGAGAAGTAGTTCTCCTCCTCCTGGGCGAAGTGGAGGCGCAGCACGGTGTTCAGGCCGTAGAGGCACGAGCGCAGGTCGTCGAGCTGGTCGGGGGAGAGACCTCCGCTCTCGTGGGCCAGTTGCACATGGGTGGCGACACGGCGGGAGAGGCGTTCGATCTCGGTGTGGGCACGGCTCATGGTGGCGGTCGCCTCGGGGCCGCCGAGTACCGGCGCGAGCGCGGGGTAGAGCTCGTGCTCCTCGGCGTGCTCGTGCGGCAGCAGCCGTTCGGTCAGCAGCCGGTGGGTCTCCTCGACGGCCGCCAGGGCCTCGGGGCCGGGGCCGTCGGAGAGGCGGTCGGCGGCGTCGCGTACGGATTCGAGGACGTCCTGGAGGTCGTCGTGCTCGGCGGCGAAGCGGTGGATGAGGGCTTCGGCGTCGGGGGTGAGGGCCGGCCGTACTGCCTGGTCGACGCGCAGGGCGCGCAGGGCGTTGACGATGACGGCGACGTCGATGCCCTCCTGGAGCAGGGCGCCGACGGCGGGCGGGAGGAGACCGGCGGCGGCCGCGGCCATGGCGGCCAGCGACATCAGCATGCCGCCGAGAGCGCTCTGGACGGCGATGCGCCGGGCGCGCTGGGCGATGATCACGGCGTCGGCGAGGCGGTCGACGCGGTCGCTGGTCAGGACGATGTCGGCGGCCTCGGAGGAGGCGGTGGAGCCGTGGGCGCCCATGGCGACGCCGACGTCGGCGGCG
>NZ_MUME01000120.1 GCF_002155915.1 Streptomyces thermovulgaris
CCACCTCCCGGCTGGTCACGCACACCATCCCGCTGGAGCGCATGGAGGAGGCGTACGACGTCTTCGCGCACTCCGCCGAGACCGGGGCGCTCAAGGTCGTGCTGCGGCCCGCCGAGCACGACCTTGAGCGCCCCGGTCTCGGCGGAGTGCGCGAAGACGTCGTACGCCTCCTCCATGCGCTCCAGCGGGAAGGTGTGCGTGACCAGCCGGGAGGTGGGCAGCCGGCCGGCGGCCGCCATCCTCAGCAGCGTGGGCGTGGAGGAGGTGTCCACCAGGCCCGTGGTGATGGTCACGTTCCTGCTCCACAGCTCTTCCAGGTGCAGGGGCGCCGGTTTGCCGTGCACGCCGACGTTGGCGACACGGCCGCCGGGCCGCACCATGCGTGTGCACACCTCGAAGGTCTCCGGTGTCCCCACCGCCTCGACGACCACGTCCGCGCCGAGCCCGTCGGTGAGGTCGGCCACCAGCTGCTCGGGGGCCTCGCGGGCGTCGGCCACCGCCTCGGCGCCGAGCTGTCGTGCGGCCTCCAGCCGGGCGGGGGCCATGTCCACGGCGATGACGCGCGCGGGCGAGAACAGCCGGGCCGTGGCGATCGCCGCGAGCCCGATGGGTCCGGCGCCGACCACGGCGACGGTGTCGCCGGGCCGCACCTGCCCGTTGAGCACGCCGACCTCGTAGGCGGTGGGGAAGATGTCGGCCAGCAGCACGGCGTCCTGGCTGGTCACCGAGGCGGGCAGCGGATGCACGGAGAGGTCGGCGAAAGGCACGCGGACGAACTCCGCCTGGGTGCCGTCGATGCAGTGGCCGAGGATCCAGCCTCCGCCGCCCAGGCACTGGCTGTACATGGCCTCGCGGCAGTAGCGGCACCGCCCGCAGGCGGTGATGCAGGAGACCAGGACCCGGTCCCCCGGCTGCAGGGTGCGGACGTCGGCGCCGATCTCGACGACCTCGCCGACGGCCTCGTGCCCCAGCACCGTGCCGGGGCGGACCTCGGGCACGTCGCCCTTGAGGATGTGCAGGTCGGTGCCGCAGATGGTGACGGCGTCGACGCGGACGACGGCGTCGGTGGGTTCCTTGACGTCCGGGTCGGGGACGTCCTCCCAGGCGGACTGCCCAGGGCCGTGGAAGACGTAGCCTTTCATGCCGATCCTCACCCTCTCTGCGTTCGGACGGGTTCTGGACGGGTGGCCGGGATCCGGCGGTCCCCGGTGGGCGGACGCGGCCCGGTCCGGGCACCGATGCGTGCCGCCGGGACCGCTCCCCGTTCCAGCTTGTCCGACGGCCGGGCATCGCGCTCGGGGTCGACCGGCCCTCTCGGCCGGTCCACCGGGGCCCGGCCCGCCGGACGTCCGGCGGGCCGGGCCGTTCGGGCTGTTCGGGCTCGCGCAAGGGGACCCAACGGCCCTTACCTCGTCCCACTGGACCGGCTTTGCTGTCCGTATGTCCCAGAGCCATGCCGGGCCCGCCCCGGGCCATACGGAGCGCACCGTCGGCGCCACGACCGTCGTGACCCTCAGCGGCGAGGTCGACCTTTTCGCGAGGCTCTCCCTCACCCCGCGTCTCGACGCGCTCACCGCCGGGCCCCGGCCGGACCTCGTGCTCGACCTGCGGGGCGTGGCCTTCATCGACTGCGCCGGACTGGGTCTGCTGTGCCGGGCCCGCAACCGGGTCGCCGCCCGCGGGGGCCGGCTGCGGCTGATCAGCCGCAGCGCGTCCTTCCGCAGGCTCCTGCGCCGCACCGGCCTGCACGGTGCCTTCGTGGTGCTGCCGGAGTTCGGGCCGTCCCCGGCCGCCGGGTCGTCCCCCCGGCCGGGGACGGTGGTCCCCGCAAGCCGGGGCTGACCGGCCCAAGCCCCGCGCCGGTGATCACTGCCATGTTCGAGAGCAAGGAACGAGGAGGTGGCAGCCGATGAGCGGCGGGAAAGGCGCGGAGTGCACCCGGCGGCGGCTGTGGCGGTGGCGCAGCAACCCGCTGCGCCGCCGTGAGGACGTCGTCGAGGCGTGGATCGTCCTGGTGATGCTGGTGGTGGCCGTTCTGGGCGGCGCACTCGTCGGGACGGTGGTGACGCGCGCCGTCGACCAGGACCTCGCCCAGCAGCGCGCCGACCGGCACCCGGTGCAGGCCGTGCTGCTCACCGACACCCCGAGCAGTACACCGGGCGGCAGCGTCCGGCCGACGGCGAAGGTCCGCTGGACCGCCCCCGACGGCACCGTCCAGACCGGCCGGGCCCCGGTGGACGAGGGGCTGCGGGCCGGAACGACGATCACCGTCTGGCAGGACGACCGCGGTGTCCTCGTTCCTTCGCCCCCCGACCCGGTCGAGGCCCGTGTCGAGGCCGTTCTCCTCGGCTGCGGGGCCACGCTCGTCTTCGTCGCCCTCGTCTACGCGGTCACGTCCCTGGCCCGGCGGCGGCTGGACCGGCGCCGCTACGACCGGTGGGCGGCGGAGTGGGCGCTGATCGGCCCGCTTCTGGACCGCAGGACGAGCTGAGAGGAGCTTGAGAGGAGCCGAGGAAAGGGCACTGAGAAAAACCGGGACGAGTCGGCACGCCCGGCCCGAACGGCCCGTTCCGCGGCGCGTGCCCCGGTGCACGGGAGAACCGGCACCGGGGCACGCGCCGTCCTCACGGCCGTTCCTCCCGCGGCTCCCGCGTCCCTCGCGCTCCTTCGGGAACCGCTTCCCCTCGCTCCCGTTCGGGGACCACGGCGACCGGGCAGGCCGCGTGGTGCAGGACCCTGTGGGCGGTACGGCCGAGCCGGAGGCCGAGGCTCCCCGGGCGGCACCGGACGCCGACGACCAGCAGATCGGCGTGGCGCGCGGCGGCCAGGAGCACTCCGCGGGCGGGCCCCTCCACCGTGCGGCGCTCCAGCTTCACCTGCGACGGCACGTCCCGCAGCGCCGCCTCCAGGGCCCGCGCGGCCCGCTCCTCGTGGACGCGCGCCGGCTCCCCGGTGATCAGCGGGTGGGACAGGCCCTCGTACGCCGGGCGCCGCCAGGCCCGTACGGCCTCCAGCACGGCTCCGCGCCGTTCGGCCTCCTCGGCGGCGAACCGCACCGCCTCGGCGGACTCGTCCCCGACCCCGACGACGACACGGCCGTGCACCGGGGTGCGCACCTGGTTGTCGTGGCCGCCGCGGACCACGACCACGGGGCAGTCGGCGTGCGCGGCCACGAAGAGGCTCACCGATCCGAGCAGCAGGTCGGCCACGGCACTGCGGCCCCGGGCGCCGACGACCAGGACGGAGGCGTTCCTGCTCTCCCGCACCAGTGCGGCCTCCGGCTCCTCGGGCAGTGCGGCCCTGCTGATCGGCAGGCCGGGGTGGCGGACACGGGCACGCCGGGCCGCGGCCTCGACGACGTCCTCGGCCCGCACCTGCTCCTGCGGCTTGCCGGGCACGGCGCCCTCGACGGGGGTCTCCTCCGCCCGGGC
>NZ_MUME01000121.1 GCF_002155915.1 Streptomyces thermovulgaris
GCGCCGCGGCGCGGGGGACGCGGTGGGACCCGTTCTGCACGACGACGAGGACGACACCCTGGGCTTCGTGGTCCCGCCCGGCACGGCCGCGGCCTGGGACGTGCCCGGGAGCACCTGCACCAGGACCGACGGGCAGGGCCTGCGGCTCACCCCGGAGCCGTCCGTGGAGGGCGCCGACTGGCTGGTCCCGCCCGGCGAGGCCGGCCTTGCGACCGATCCCGCGGTGCTGCGCCGGGCGCTGGGGGAGGCGGCCCGCATCATCGAGGCGGCGGACAACTGCCGCTGACGCCGGCCGGGCGGGCACCCGAGGCGCGGCACGCGCGTGCGTGCGGCCGTGCACGCCCTGCGACAATGAGCGCATGGGAAGGTCCACAAGGCCCCGCCGCGGACGAGGAGCCGCCCAGACCGTCGTCGAACAGGTCGACGGCGGGCTCGCGCACCTCGTGCCCGACCGGGAACGGGCGCGGGGCTGGACCCTGCTGATCGACGGGGCCCCGCAGTCGTACGTCGACCTCGACGACCCGGAGCACCTCTCCTTCGAGTACCAGCGAAGGCTCGGCCATGTGATCGACCTCGTCGCGCCGCCCGGCAGACCGGTGCAGGCCGTGCACCTCGGCGGCGGGGCGCTCACACTCGCCCGGTACGTCGCCGCCACCCGGCCCCGCTCCACCCAGCAGGTCGTCGAGCGGGACGCGGCCCTGGTCCAGCTGGTGCGGCGTGAGCTGCCGTGGGAGAGGAACGCCCGGATACGGGTGCGGTCGGCCGACGCACGCGAAGGGCTCGCCAAGGTCCCGGACGGCTGGGCCGACCTGGTCGTCGTGGACGTCTTCAGCGACACCCGCACCCCCGCCCACCTCACCTCCACGGAGTTCCTCGACGAGGTCCGCAGGGCCCTGAAGCCGGGCGGGGTCTGCGCCACCAACCTCGCCGACGGCCCGCCGCTGGCCCATCTGCGCGGTCAGATCGCCACCGCCGCCGCCCGGTTCGCCCACCTGGCGCTGATCGCCGACCCGGCCGTGCTGCGCGGCAAGCGCTTCGGCAACGCCGTGCTCGTCGCCTCCGACCGTCCGCTGCCGGTCGGCGAACTGACCCGCCGGGCCGCCTCCGACCCGTACCCGGCCCGGGTCGAACACGGCCGCGCCCTCGTCGACTTCACCGGAGGGGCCGCCCCGGTCACGGACGCCGTGGCCGTCGCCTCGCCGGCGCCGCCGCCCTCGGTCTTCCGCTGAATCCTCCGCCGGGCCCTTTGCCGCACCGAACGCCCGCCGAAAGGGCGGCGCCGGAGGGCCGGTCCGCCGGAAGGGGCGCCGGAAGCCTCAGTAGGTGCCGATGTCCACGTGCGGCGGACCGTCGTGCCAGGCGCAGATGACCGACACCCGGTCGGTGTCCGAGGTGAACTCCACACGGATCCATGTCTCGGTCTTCCACACCTGCATCGACCACCCCGTGCCCGGAGTGGCGGAGACCAGGGTCGCCGAGGCCTCGCCGAGGGAGAGGACCACCCGGCCGCCCCGGGTGTCGTAGCTCTTGACCTGCCCCGGGGAAGCCGGAGCGGAGGGAGCGGCAGGAGCGGGGGAGGCGGAGGGCGAGGAGGCCGGAGTGGTCGCGGGGGACGCCGGCGCGGAGGAGCCGGAGGCGGCCGGCCGGGTCCTGGACGTCCGGCTCGGCGTGGGCGACGGACTCGCGGACGCGGGCGGCCGGTGGGTGGAGGAGGCCTGCGGCCGCGACTCCTGCGTGGCCGCGCCGGCCGCCGTGATGGGCAGGGCACGCGGAGGGTCGTAGGCCGTGCCCGCCATCACCGTGTGCACGCCCCACCACGACAACGTGGTCGCCGCACCGGTGGCGAGCGACCACGCCAGTACGTGAACGAGTCCTCTGTGCATCGCGCTCCTACTGTCTCACCCGCCCCTCCCCGCCGTCCGCGTCGCCCTCGCGGAAGCGGAGTGAGGTTGTCCACAGACGGCCGGGGCCGGGCCGAAGGGGCCCCTGGGCTCGCGTCGATGGTGTGTGCATGGCGTACGGTGCGGCGCATGGCAAGTGTGCTCGTGGTCGAGGACGATCCGTTCGTACGCTCGGCGCTCATCCGGCATCTGACCGAGGCTTCGCACACCGTGCGCAGTGTCGGCACGGCCCTGGAGGCGTTGCGCGAGGTCGCCCATCACCGCTTCGACCTGGTGGTCCTGGACCTCGGACTGCCCGACCTGGACGGCTCCGAGGCCCTGAAGATGCTGCGCGGCATCACCGATGTGCCCGTCATCATCGCCACCGCCCGGGACGACGAGGCGGAGATCGTCCGATTGCTCAACGCCGGGGCGGACGACTATCTGACCAAGCCGTTCTCGGTCGAGCACCTGTCGGCGCGCATGGCCGCCGTTCTGCGCCGGGCCCGCTTCGGAGCGGGGGAGGACACGTCGTCCGCCGTGCTCCGCGTCGGCGGCCTGACCGTCGACCCGCTGCGCCGCCAGGCCGAACTGGACGGCGTACGGCTGGACCTGACCCGGCGTGAGTTCGATCTGCTCGCCTTCCTCGCCAGGCGGCCCGGGGTGGTCGTCTCGCGCAGGGAACTGCTGGCCGAGGTGTGGCAGCAGTCCTACGGCGACGACCAGACCATAGACGTCCATCTGTCCTGGCTGCGGCGCAAGCTGGGCGAGACGGCCGCCCGGCCCCGCTATCTGCACACCCTGCGGGGCGTGGGCGTGAAACTGGAGCCGCCCGGAGCGGAGCCGCCGCGATGAGATGGGCCCTGGTCAAGGTCTGTCTGGCGGTCACCACCATGGTCGTGGTCGCCTTCGCCGTCCCGCTCGGCCTGGTCGTCAAGGAGATGGCCCGCGACCGGGCCTTCTCCAACGCCGAGCGCCAGGCCGCGGCGGTCGCCCCCGCACTGTCCATCACCACCGAACGCGAGCAGCTGGAGCGGGTCGTCGCCTCGGCCGGCTCGGACGCACGGATGGCCGTGCACGTACCGGAGACCGACGGCAAGGCGGCCGTCGACATCGGCCGCGGCCGGGCCACCGACGAGGACATCGCCACCGTACGGAGGATGGGCCGCGCCTCCACCACCGAGGTGAAGGGCGGGTTCACCCTGCTGCAGCCGGTCGCGCTGAGCTCCGGCGCCATCGCGGTCGTCGAGGTCTACGTCCCCGAGGCCGAGGTCAGCAACGGCGTCGGCACGGCCTGGGCGGTGCTCGCCGGGGTGGGCGCGGCGCTCGTCGTCGGCTCGGTCGCCGTCGCCGACCGGCTCGGTGTGCGGATGGTGCAGCCCGCACAGCGCCTCGTCGAGGGCGCGCGCGAACTGGGGGAGGGCCGGCTGGGCGCCCGGGTGCCCGAGGAGGGGCCGACCGAACTGCGGCTCGCCGCGGCCGCGTTCAACTCCATGGCCGATCAGGTCGTACAACTCCTGGCGAACGAACGCGAATTGGCGGCCGACCTGTCCCACCGGCTGCGTACGCCCCTGACCGTGCTGCGGCTGAACGCGGCCTCGCTCGGCGACGGGCCGGCCGCCGAGCAGACCAGGGAGGCCGTCGCCCAGCTGGAGCGCGAGGTCGACACCATCATCCGCACCGCACGGGAGGCCAGGCCGCAGACCGCGGCCGCCGGTCCGGGCGCCGGGTGCGACGCGGCCGAAGTGGTCCGTGAACGGATGAAGTTCTGGTCGGCGCTCGCCGAGGACGAGGGCCGCACCTGGCGGCTGGCCGGTGTGGAGAGGCCGGCGCGCGTCCCCGTGGCCCGCGCCGACCTCGCCGCCGCACTGGACGCCCTGCTCGGCAACGTCTTCCGGCACACCCCCGAGGGCACGGCCTTCGCGGTCGACGTGCACCACGCCGACGACGCGGTGATCGTGCTCGTCTCCGACGCGGGCCCCGGCATACCCGACCCCGAGGCGGCCATGGCGCGCGGCCGGGGCTCCGGCACCGAGGGCTCCACGGGGCTCGGCCTGGACATCGTGCGCCGGCTCGCGGAGTCCACCGGCGGGGACGTGAGGATCGGCTCCTCCGTGCTCGGCGGCGCGGAGGTGCGCATCTGGCTCCAGCTCGACGGCCGCAAACCGGCCCGCAGGGGACACCGGGGAGCCGTGCGCCGCCGCCGGGCGGGCGCGCCGGCGTCGATCTTTAACCGTTTCCGATCCCATCCTTAAGCGGACCCTAAGATTCCCAACGCC
Organism: Streptomyces thermovulgaris; assembly: GCF_002155915.1. Lineage (GTDB taxonomy): Bacteria > Actinomycetota > Actinomycetes > Streptomycetales > Streptomycetaceae > Streptomyces > Streptomyces thermovulgaris. Next base: position 4,160 of record NZ_MUME01000121.1, read on the forward strand.
CGCCCGGATCAAGCGTTTTGCCGGATTCCGGACCGCTAGCGTGCTGCCGCAACCCCCTTCCGCGGCATCCCTTCCGCGGCATTCCCCATCCGCGAGCAGCAAGAGGCGGACGACAGCATGAGCACGCACCGGCGCAGGATCAGTGGCAGGAACAAGGTGATGGGCGGTCTGCTCGCCGCGGCCGTGGCCGGCGGCGGGACGTTCGTGTTCACCAGCGTCGCGCAGGCCGCCGGTGTCGGCGCCGCCTACACCAGGATCAGCGACTGGTCCACCGGGTACAGCGCGCAGTACGTCGTCACCAACAACGGCGACCGGACGAAGAAGGACTGGACGCTGGAGTTCGACCTGCCCGCCGGGGCGAGGCTCAGCTCGCTGTGGAACGCCGAGTCCCGGGTCAGCGGACAGCATGTCACCGTGACGCCGCCGAAGTGGGACACCGACGGGCTCGCCCCCGGCGAGTCGGTCACCGTCGGCTTCGTCGTCAACGGCACCGGCGACCCGACGGGCTGCCGCATCGACAGCGGCAGCTGCTCGGCGGACGACTCCGCCGCCCCGGAGCCCGAGGGCCGCCCCACCGAGACCGGGACCCCGGCCCCCACCGCGACGCCGACCGGGTCCGAGACGGCCGCTCCCACGCCGGCGCCGACCACCACGGCCCCCCGGGACACCGGCAGCGGCACGAAGGCGAGCGCCGGATTCGCACCGTACGTCGACACCTCCCTCTTCCCGGCCTTCGACCTGCTCGCCGCCGCGGACGCGACCGGTGTGAAGAACTACAACCTCGCCTTCGTCACCGACGGCGGCGGCTGCACCCCCATGTGGGGCGGTGCCGGCGACCTCGCGAGCAACGGCGTGGCCTCCCAGATCGGCGCCCTGCGCGCCAAGGGCGGCGATGTGCGTGTCTCCTTCGGCGGTGCCGCCGGCTCCGAACTCGCGACCACCTGCTCCTCGGTGGACGCGCTGGCCGAGGCGTACGGCAAGGTCGTCGACCAGTTCGAGCTCACCAAGGTCGACTTCGACGTCGAGGGCGGCGCGCTGCCCGACAAGGCCGCCAACACCCGTCGCGCCCAGGCCATCGCCAAGCTCCAGCAGCGCCACCCGGACCTGGACGTCTCCTTCACCCTGCCCGTCATGCCCCAGGGGCTGACCCAGGACGGCGTGGACCTGCTCGCCGACGCCAAGGCCAACGGGGTGAGGATCTCCGCGGTCAACATCATGGCGATGGACTACGGCCCCGCGTTCAGCGACGACATGGGCGACTACGCCGAGCAGGCCGCCACCGCGACCCAGGCCCAGATCAAGAGCATCCTCGGGCTGTCCGAGAGCGAGGCCTGGAAGACGGTCGCCGTCACCCCGATGATCGGCGTCAACGACGTCGTCACCGAGGTCTTCAAGCTCGAGGACGCCACCCAGCTGGTGAACTTCGCCAAGTCCAAGGGAATCGGCTGGCTGTCCATGTGGTCCGCCACCCGTGACAAGCAGTGCCCCGGTGGCCCCAAGCAGGCCGCCGACGCGACCTGCAGCTCCATCACCCAGGACGACTTCGCCTTCTCCAAGGCCTTCGCCGCCTTCGACTGATCCGACCGGTCCGACCGGTCCGACGGCTCCACGCGGGACCGTCCCGAGAGACCATCACCGACAACGGGGAACGCGCCCCGGCCGGCTCACCCCCCACCCGGCCGGGGCGCATTGTCGTGTCCGGACGGACGGTACGGACGGGACGGACGGCTGGGGGCGGTACGGACGGTACGGACGGCTGGGGGCGGTGGGCGCGTCCTCGTCGCCTCCCCGCGCCGCACACCGCACTCACAGCGGCGGAACAGTGGCGAAACGGCGGCGAAACGGCGGCGAAATTCAGCCAATCGGCATGTGCAAAGGACCGGTTTCTGCTGGCTGATTGACATATAACCAGTCAGTTGTGCACCGTGATGGGAGCGCTCCCATCACTGTCTGACATCGCCCTGTCTCCCTGCGAAGCATCCCGTCCTTCGTTCGTCCGCCGATTCGGAAAGTGACGGCACCATGCCCAACAGCACTCCAGCCCAGTCCAGCACTTCTCTCGGCACCGCATTCGTGGAGCGCAACCTCGACCTGGTGGGCAAGCTCTACCAGCGTTCCGTGTATCCCTCGGTCCTCGACGTCGCCCACGGCAAGCGCCTGTCCGCACCGCTCGTGGTCGACCTGGACCCCACGACCGTGTGCGATCTCGCCTGCCCGGAGTGCATCAGCTCCCAGGTGCTGCACCATGGCCAGATAGGCCAGGACCGCATCGTCCGCCTGGCGCACGAACTGGCCGGGTCCGATGTGCGCGCGGTGATCCTCATCGGCGGAGGAGAACCGTTACTGCACCGCTCCGTCGGCGAGATCATCGAGGTTCTGCACGGGGCCGGCATCAAGCTGGGCCTGGTCACCAACGGCACCCAGATCCACCGCCATCTCGACCGGCTCGCCGAGATGCTGTCCTGGGTGCGGGTCTCGCTCGACGCGGCCACCGCCGAGACCTACCGGACCTTCCGTCCCAGCCGGGGCAGGCGCAGCGTCTTCCCGCAGGTCATCGAGAACATGCGGAAGCTCGCCGCACGCAAGAAGGGGCGGCTCGGCTACTCGTTCCTGCTGATGCAGCGCTTCGACGAGGACGGGAGGGTCACCGCCTCCAACTACCACGAGGTGTACCAGGCCGGTGCGCTGGCCCGGGACATCGGCTGCGACTACTTCGAGGTCAAGGCGATGCTGGACCAGGACCACTACACGGTCAACCAGCGCGCCGAGCACATCGAGCTCGTCGAGGAGCAGATCGCCCGGCTGCGCGCGCTGGAGGACGACTCCTTCCACGTCCTGCACTCCTCCAACTGGCAGGCCGTGCGCCACCACGTCGACTCCGTGCAGCCGAAGGACTACCACCGCTGCGCGGTCGCCGAACTGCGGACCACCGTCACCCCCACCGGTGTCTTCGTCTGCCCGTACCACAGGGGCAACCCCAAGGGGCGGATCGGCGACATCCGGGAGACCAGCTTCTCCGAGCTGTGGGCGTCGGCCGACACCACGGTGATCGACCCCAGCGAGGACTGCCGTTTCGTGTGCGCCCGGCACGCCACCAACCAGGAGATCCGGCTGCTTCCCCGGCGCCCCGAACCGCCGGAACTGACGGAGGACTTCGACCCCTTCATCTGACGTCGTCCGGTCGCGTCCGACGCCGCCCGGCGCCGGTGGCGTCCCCCGCACCTTCGTCCTCCGCCGCCCTCTGCCCGACCCCAAGGCCAGGAGCCCGTCCATGCGTTTAGCCGTGATCGGAGCCGGTCCCGCGGGACTCACCTGCGTCAAGCAGGCTCTCGCGGACGGCCATGACGTCGTCTGCTTCGAGAAGCACCAGGCTCTCGGAGGCATCTGGAATCCCGCCTCGGGCGGCGCGTACGCCGGAGTCCGGATGCAGAGCTCCCGCATGAGCATGCCGTTCTCCGACCATGCCCCCACCTTCACGGCCGACTTTCCCACGCAGGCCGAGGTGCAGGAGTACCTCGCCTCGTACGCCGAGACATTCGGCCTGCTCGAGTCGGTGCGTTTCGGACAGGAGGTCGTCGAGGTCGCGAAGGACGGCGCGCACTGGCGGGTGACGGCCCGTGACATGCGCGACGGGACGACGCGGTCCGAGCAGGTCGAGGCGGTCCTCGTCGCCAACGGCGAGCTGTGGCGGCCCCGGATGCCCGAGGGCGGCCTGCCGTCGCCCGACTGCGGCGTCCGGGTGCTCGCCTCCCCCGAGTACCGCGGCCCCGACGAGTTCCGCGGCAAGCGCGTCCTGGTCGTCGGCGGCGGGGTGAGCGGCGCCGACATCGCCGCCGACCTCGCCCCGCACGCCGCCCGGGTGGACTGGTCGATACGCCGCAAGGTGCTGTTCCTGCCCCGCAGGATCGGCGACGCCTACAACGACGCGCTGTTCTCGTACGCCGGCCGGGTCGCCGTCGAGGACGTGCCGTACGCCGAGTACCTCGGCTGGCTGACCGAGTGGCTGCCGGAGTACATGGAGATGTACCGGGCCACCGGACTGCTGCCCGAGGACGGCTTCCACGGCGCGGTGCACATCAACGGGGAGATCATCCCGGCGGTCCACGGCGGAGGGGTGCACCCCGTGGCGGCCTTCTCCCGGTTCGCCCCGGACGGCGGGACCGTCCTCACGGACGGCACGACCGGCCGGTACGACGCCGTGGTGCTGTGCCTGGGCTACGAGCCGCCCGACTACGGGTTCATCGACGGCCTGCGCCGCGAGGACCTGTACGAGCACCACTTCTGGCGGCACGACCCGACCCTGGCCGTGGTCAACACCCCTGTGGACACCGAGGCGTTCGGCACCGCCTGCCCGTACTTCGAGACGATCGCGGGCTGGGTGCTGAGCGTGCTCGGCGGCAAGACCGCACTGCCGGGGCCCGAGGAACGCGCCGAGTGGTGCGCCCGCCACATGTCCGCGCTGCACGAGCGGCGTTACCTCGACTGCTGGCTGGAGACGATCCGCCTCGGCCTGCTCAGCGGCGCCCTGCCCGACCCGGCGACCCACTTCCGCGACTACTGGACCCTGGTCTCCAGCCAGGTCGACCCCGCCAACCTGCGTCCGGGACACATCCGCCCGATCCCCGCCGTCCACGACGGACGCCTGGACCTGGCGGGCCTGCGGCACCGCGTCCTGGCCTCGCTGCCGGCCGAGGCCCGGGAGAGCCTGCTGGCCCGCGGCGAGATCGACGAGGCCGACCTGGCGGCCGCCGCCCGCGTGCCCGAGGACCGGGTCCTGGCGGCATGGCTGCCGTACCGGCAGCGCGAGACCGCGCCGACCCCGGGTGGAGCCGCGTGAACGCCCAGGGAACGACCGGAAACAAAACCGGCGGCCGGTGGCGCCTGCTTCTCGACCCCGCGGTGCTCAACCTGATGGCCGCCACCGCGGCGGTCGGGCTGGCCGGCGCGTTCGTGGTGCCCACCACCAGCCTGTTCCTGAGGGAGGCGGTCGCCGCCACCCCCCTGATGGTGGGCCTGTTCTTCGCCGCCCGGTCGATCGCGGAGATCGGTACGGACGTGGTGGTCGGCGCGGTCTCCGACCGGCTGCGCAGCCGCCGCACCATCCTGGTCCTGACCGCGCTCTTCAACGCGGCCGGGGCGCTGTGCTACACGCTTCTGCGCGACTACTACCTGCTGCTCCTGGCGGGCATGGTCTGCTTCGGGCTCGGCGGCGCGTGCTTCGGGCAGCTCTTCGCCTACACCCGGGAACTCGCCGACGCGCGCGGTGTGGACGCCCCGTTCTTCAACGGCTTCCTGCGCTCGGTCACCTCGCTGGCCTGGGTGGTGGGTCCCCCGCTCGCCTTCTGGGTGATCGCCGACTGGTCCTTCACCGCCCTGTACGCGACGACCGCCGCCCTGTCGCTGCTGGCGGCGGCACTGTGCGGGTGGGGGCTGCCGGACCCGCACAAGCCCGGTTCCCCGAAGTCCGGTTCCCCGAAGTCCGGTTCCGCGGAGTCCGGTT
>NZ_MUME01000122.1 GCF_002155915.1 Streptomyces thermovulgaris
GCCCTCACCCATTTCAAGATCACACGTCAGTGATCGCTGTCACCAACCTCCGTGGACAGAACACCTAGGAGACAAACCGCAAGTTGTGGGAACAGGCTTCCGCGCTCCCTCTGCCCAAGGAGTTCCTCGCTGGTTACCGCGACTTGCTGCCGCCCTCACTCATCTGAACCGGGGCGAGGCCATGTCCCGTGACGAGATATCCGCGCGTGCCATCGAAACGGTCGGCTTCCTGGAAGCTGGATTGGACAGTGCTGTGGGCGCCGTAGACTTCGAACGGTCGTGTCAGGTGACCTACCGAGTTGCTGTTCAAAGGTTGGGCCAAAGACCGGCTGTCCATGATGAGACGGATATGCCGCGAGAACGGCGCATGGACCTTGGCATACCAACGGTTCATGAGGCCGAAGCCAGAGTGCTACCACGACTGACACTCAACGGACCTCACTCCGCGCCCTTTCGGCCACCATGACCGGAATCAGCGCCAGGCCCCAGCAGCTGGTCAAGGTCACCATCGACGCCGATGGCAAGATCCATACGAGGGTCGGCCAAGTAACCGCAATCGGCGGACCATCACCACGCCTACAACCAGTACATGGTCGACACGATCGACGAACTCCTCACCAACCCGTCCGCCGGAGTCGTCCTGCGGGCTCACAACGGCCACATCGCCACGGACCGTCACGGCAGAGTCGTATCGACGTTGGGGCAGCACCTGCGCACTCGGCGTGGCAATGCCCATTACGCTACTCGTCCTGCTGTTCGGCAGTGACTTCACAGCCAACATGTCATGCGGAGCTTCGGCGCCGTGGTGCCACGCTGGACCTACCGGCTCCACCACAGTCCGGTCGTACTGGCCGATGTGTACGACGGGCTGGCCTACGTCGCAGTGTCCAGCATCTCCCGCCCCCTGACACTCCAGCCGTAGACCGTGATCGAGTCCCTGAGGGGTTTTGCGAGTGCTGCTGGTCCACGCGCTGCTGCTCGTGACCGCCGAGATACTGATCGACAAGATGCAGTGTCACGATCTCTCGACCACCTGGCCGGCATTTCAGACATCCTGCTGGACATGACTGTGCGCACCTTCCCCTACAGCTCCTTCCTCCGCAGTCCGGCCCAGGTCCTGCCATCGCTGGATCACACCGATGTGATGCTGGAACACCGCGACGAGGAGAACCTCGTACTGATGCGGGAAGAGCGGTTCGAGGCAATCCTCAGCGGTATGCGGCTAGCCGCTCGGTCGTTGGCCCTCCTAGCCGACCGGCACCGGCCGCTGGCCGAGGAGGCTCTGTCGGAAGAGCTGCCCTGGTTGCACTGGCTCCCCGAGAGCGAACAGCACAGCTGCGTACGCGAGTTGCTGACAGAACTGATCGCCGGCGCCGAGACAGGGCTACTGCTGCCGTTCGCGCGCAGTTTCGCCTCCTGGCGTTCCACGGCCGAGGCCTGGGCCGATCCACAGGTGGCGAAGGAGCTCCAGGCCCCCTTCGCCGGGGACGGTCCGGAACTCCTTCCCCGACCGGGTGGGGAGGCCTCGTGACGGGCCGCAGGAAGGAACTTCCCCGCCCGAAGTCGTGGGTGGCTCGTGCCGCTGACCGGTGAGCGCATGCCGACTGGAGAACCAAAACTTGAGGTACTTGGCTACCGTGCTCCTGGAGGTGAGCCGTGGTGGCGGTGTCGAAGACGGCTCGGCAGTCCCCGCTGAAGGTGGATCCGGAAGCGAACCAGCTGATCAGTCAGGGTGCGCATTTTCTGGGCCTGACGAAAAAGGATCTGAAGAACCTGGGGGACGGCACGGTCGAAGCGCTCCAAGGCCTCGACGGTTCTCTCCATGCGGACGTGATACTGCTGATCGGATTGACCGCAGAGGAGATCGACGCGGTCGGCGGGATCGACGAGTGACGAAACCGAGAACCCCCTGCGCTCAGCACGCCTCCGCTCTGCGCTGTCCACGACGGGAACTCCTTTCGGCGGAACAGGCGTGGTCCAACGTCATGGATCCCCGCGCGGCGGCCGACGTGCTCGACGGCGTTGAGTGATCCGGGCCCCGGCGACGGCCGGGACCCGGGGCTCCGCAGGCCGGGACAGCACAGAAACCCTCGGTGCCGCAACTCGCGCCCGGAGTCAGAGCTTGACGACCATCTTGCCGATGTTGTCGCCGCGCAGGAGGCCGAGGAAGGCCTCCAGGGTGTTCTCGATGCCCTCGACGACCGTCTCGCGGTACTTCAGGCGGCCCTCGCGCACCCAGGGGCCGACCTCGCGCACGAACTGCGGCTGCAGGTCGTAGTGGTCGTTGACGAGGAAGCCCTCGATGCGGCCGCGGGTCTGGATGAGGCGGACGAGGTTCCTCGGGCCGGAGGCGGGCTCGGTGTTGTTGTAGACCGAGATCATGCCGCAGACGGCGATGCGGCCGCCCCGGTTGAGGGCGCCGATGGCGGCCTCCAGGTGATCGCCGCCGACGTTGTCGAAGTAGACGTCGATGCCGTCGGGGGCGGCGGCACGCAGCTGCTCGCTCACCGGGCCGTTTTTGTAGTTGAAGGCGGCGTCGAAGCCGTACTCCTTCAGCAGCAGCTCGACCTTCTCGTCGGAGCCGGCCGAGCCGATCACCCGCGAGGCGCCCTTCAGTTTGGCCAGCTGGCCCACCTGGCTGCCGACAGGCGAAGAGAACCACCGACAAGGCCGTCAGCCTGACGAAGAAAACGGGCAACCCCGTCCAGAAACAGGCCCAGGCCAGGTCAGCCCCGAAGTCGTCGTCCGTGGCCAGCACCAGCAAGAGCTCCGGCAGCGGGGGCGGCAGCAAGGCCACCGGCTCCAAGCCCGGCGGTAGCTCGGGCGGCTCCTCCCGCAACAGCGGCGGCTCCAGCGGCAGCGGCGGGTCCGGCAAGGCCGACGGCGGCAGCTCCAGCTCCAGCGGCGGCTCCTGCCTGAGGGTCGACAACAGCTTCACCCCGGACACCAAGGTCCTGATGGCCGACGGCTCCACCAAGCCGATCGAGAAGGTCAAGGCCGACAACAAGGTCATCGCAACCGACCCGAAGACCGGCGAGAAGCGGATCGAGACGGTCACCGCCGAGATCAAGGGCCAGGGCCTCAAGCACCTGGTCAAGATCACCATCGACACCGACGGCAAGAAGGGCACCAAGACCGCCCAGATCACCGCGACCGACGGCCACCCCTTCTGGGTCCCCGAACTCGGCAAATGGATCGACGCCACCGACCTCAAGGCCGGCCAGTGGCTCCAGACCAGCGCCGGCACCTACGTCCAGATCACCGCAATCCAGCGCTGGACGAGCCCCGGATCCACCGTCCACAACCTCACCGTCGGCAACCTCCACACGTACTATGTGCTGGCGGGGAGCGAAACGGTCCTCGTTCACAATTGCGGTGTCGGAAGTGTTGAGTCCAGCCTTCCGGTCCGTGGCGATCGCGATCCGACAGTGGGTCAGGTTGTCGACATCGCCGAGGATGGCACTGCGACTCCTGTAGGTCACCAGGTGCGGAGTGGTGGTGGTGCGATTGCAGATCAGATCGACGCATATCTTTCCTACGTCGCACCCGACTACCCTAGGTCTGGTGGTTTTAATGCGGCCACGCATGTGGAAGCCAAAATCGCCTGGCACATGGTGTCTCGAGGTAGAAGGTCGGTGGACCTGGTGATTAATCACCGCGGTGGTCCCTGCCCGGGGCCGTACTCATGTCAGACTGCAGTTCCGCTCCTCCTGCCTGTTGGGTATGAGTTGCGAGTTCACTACCGAGGCGACGATGGCGTCATGACTATGACTCGACTGCGAGGTCGAGCTTAGGGGTAAGTGCTACAAACATGCAGGGGGGCGCTTGGCGAGGCGCCCCCCTGAACCTTTCGTGAAATTCCAAGGAGTTTATCCGTGATTCTCAATGTCTTTATTGATCGAGCATGGCGCCACGCTGGCAATTCAGATGAAATGTCTAGATTGATTTCCCTGATTTTTGACGATGGCAGGCTCAGGTCGAGTGCGAATAGTAATTCTTTGGCGGCGGGGTTTAATGTTTCGCTATCCCTCTCCAAAACTCCTCATACCGACGAGAATCAGGTCGCAGACAATCTTCTTCAGGTGGCAATTAACAGGTCGACCGGCTTCGGGGCTCTTATCTGGGGGGTAACAATGAAGAGCCCCAGGAAAGGGGGTATTTACGACTCTGTATGGATCTCGGACAATCCGCAGCCGCCCAACTTCGATCCGCAACTCATCTCGGATCCAGGCTATCCACTTTTCCATGATCCACATAGCGCCCTTCCGCTTTCTCAAGTACGCAAGGCATTGGAAGAATTCTGCGAAACTGGAACCGGAGACCGACCTGAGTGTGTCAACTGGATTGAGGGGTATTTCAATGGCCAGCGCTTGGATCGGGATCCCATAGTTAATAGGCTTGAGAGTGCAGAGGACAGGTCTCCATTTTGAGGCGCAAAATGAGGTCGCGCCCTGTTCCAGGAGGAGGGTGGCGGTCGAGTGGCGGAGGTCGTGGAAGCGGATGCGGCAGAGGCCGGCCTTGCGGAGGAGCGTGATGAAGGTGCGGGTGAGGTTGGCCGGGTCGATCGGTCGGCCTTGCGCGGTGGTGAACACGTGCCCGTCGTGCAGCCACGTGGCGCCACGGCCTTGTGCTCGTGCTTCTGCTGCTCGTGGCCGGAGCTTCAGAGGCTGGACGCAGCAAGTGACAGTGAAAGCAGCAAGTGACAGTGAAAAAGGACGATGCGGCGCTCGGGAGCCCGAGTCTTGGGGCCGGGCATTGAGCAGCTCACGTTCCGGCTACCCGACGCCTGCGCTGTCATGAAGGCGCAGCTCAAGTCCCTGGGTGCGGATCTCGGCCCGTGCAGCTACGGCATCAACAGCTGTATAACGTGTTGCGTCTGCCCCCTGCGAGCAGGAGACAGACACCCGCCGGCCGCGTTGGAGACGGAGGACTGATGCTGGACGGTCCCGAGCGGCCGGTACCCGCGACCGATGTGCGGCAGGCGTTTGCGCACAGAGGCCGGCGGATTGTCGCCCGGGGCTGCGATGGCGGCCCGGTGCAGGCCGGATCAACCGCAGCAGCGGCTCGACGATGCGGACGATGCAGTGCGGCACGTCGACGCTCCTTGTCAGCGTTGACCGCGTCCCAGGACCGTTTGCCCGGTCATGGGTTTTCTGACATTGCGTCAGAGTGCCGATCGGCTATGCACGGGAGCTGCACCGAAAGGTGCAACTCCTCCTGCTTGGAACCCGCTATATCCCGACCCACTCCGCGTACTGCGCCAGCGAGCCGCTCCGCATCCGCTCCTGCCGTTTGAGCGCCAGCACGGTCTCCCGCACGGTCGGGTGGTAGCGAGTCTGCTGCGGGGCGATGCGCCGGGCCTGGTACAGGCAGTCCAGCGCCTGTTCCGGATGGCCTGCCCAGGCATGCGCCCGGCCGAGGTCCATCCAGTGGTACCCGGCCCTGGAGCGGGTCCAGCCACGCGGGATGTGCACATCCTCGGCGAGTTCGATCGCCCGCCCGAAGTCGTCGGCCTCCGAGGCGATGGCGACGGCGTGCACACCGACGTTCACCGGCCCCCAGGTGACGCCGAAGTCAGGCACCTCACCGGTGGCCCGGGCAAGGGCACGAGCCTCGGCCAGACGGGCGTCGGCGTGGTCACGGTCCTTCATACGCCCCGCGATGGTCGCGGCGCGCAGGTGCAGCATGCCCCGCATCGCCTCGATGCCCTTCGGGCGGCGTGATGTCTGGCCGTCGAGGTCCCGCAGAGCCCGGTCGACCACCCGCAGTCCCACGTCGTACCGCCCCGACGCCATCGTGGTCTGCGCACGAAGGAAGGCATGCATGGCGGCCAGGCCCGGCTCATCGGTATGCGGAGCGGTCCACGCCAGCCGGTCCAGCGCGACGGTCGCAAGATCGTGGAAACCGAGCTTCCATGCCACGGTGAACACACACCGGAACGTCTCCGCCAGGCACTCGTAGGCCAGCCGCTGCTCCTCGCCCGTGCTGGTGTGTGTCGCCTGGACCGACTCGTCGATCAGCCCTGGCAGGTCGCGCACCATGCCCGTGTACTGCGCCTGCCGTCGCTGCTCCAGCACCCGTTGGACATCCGCCCAGATCAATGCGGCCGGACGCGGAGCCGTCTCCCAGTCCAGCGCGATGTCCCAGTTCTCCAGCCCTTCACGAATCGGCTGGATCAGCGCGTCCATCCGGTCCCGGCGCAGCTCCTCGGCGTAGGGCTGCCCCAGCAACTCGGACGTGGAGACGCTCAGCGCGCGGGCACAGGCCGCGACAAGAGCCGGGGAGGCGGGTTTCTGCCCGCATTCCACCTTCGACAGCAGCGACTTCGACACGTGAGCCCGCATCGCCAGCCCCTGCTGCGTCAGGCCGCGCTGCTTCCGGATGCGGGCGATTCGAGACCCCATGTGCTCCTCGATGCTCTGCGACACGGCGGAACTCCGTTCTGCGGCAACACTCAGACGGTACCCTCGCAACGCCGCTCCGGATCAGCTGACAGTGTTCACCCGGACACTCACAGGCGGCAGGACACTCGAGAAGTACGTGGCGGCCTGGGCCGAGGCGCCCGCTCAAGCCGGGGAGGCCCTGGTGGAGGAGCTGCCCTGGCTGCACTGGCTCCCCGAGAGCGAACGGCGCAACTGCGTAAGCGAGTTGCTGACAGAGCTGATCGCCGGCGCCGAGACAGGGCTGCTGCCGTTTGTACATAGTCTCGCCTCCTGGCGTTCCACGGCCGAGGCGTGGGCCGACCCACAGGCGGCGAGGGAGCTCCAGGGCCCCTTCGCGGGGGACGGCCCGGAGCTCCCCCGACCGGGCGGAGAAGCCCTGTGACATGCCGCGGGATGGAACTCTCCCGCCTGCAGCCATGAGTGGTGCGTGTCACCGATCGATGGGCGCATCCCGGATGGAGAGCCGGGTCCACCATCGTGAATCCCCGCGCGGCTGCCGCAGTGCTCCATGACGTCGAGTGATCCGGGTCCCGACGGCGGCCGGGGTCCGGGAATCCGCGGGCCGGGACGTCACGGAAGTCCCCGGCCGCCGCACCTCGCGTCCGGTGTCGGAGCTTTCAGAGCTTGACGACCATCTTGCCGATGTTGTCGCCGCGCAGGAGGCCGAGGAAGGCCTCCAGGGTGTTCTCGATGCCCTCGACGACCGTCTCGCGGTACTTCAGGCGGCCCTCGCGCACCCAGGGGCCGACCTCGCGCACGAACTGCGGCTGCAGGTCGCGGTGGTCGCCGACGATGAAGCCCTCGATGCGGCCGCGGGTCTGGATGAGGCGGATGAGGTTCCTCGGGCCGGGGGCGGGCTCGGTGTTGTTGTAGACCGAGATCATGCCGCAGACGGCGATGCGGCCGCCCTGCCGGAGGGAGCCGATGGCGGCCTCCAGGTGGTCGCCGCCGACGTTGTCGAAGTAGACGTCGATGCCGTCGGGGGCGGCGGCGCGCAGCTGCTCGCTCACGGGGCCGTTTTTGTAGTTGAAGGCGGCGTCGAAGCCGTACTCCTCCAGCAGCAGCCGGGCCTTCTCGTCGGAGCCGGCCGAGCCGATCACCCGCGAGGCGCCCTTCAGCTTGGCGAGCTGGCCCACCAGGCTGCCGACCGCGCCGGCCGCGCCGGAGACGAAGACGATGTCGCCCGCCTTGAAGGAGGCGACGCGCAGCAGGCCCGCGTAGGCGGTGAGTCCGGGCATGCCGAGGACGCCGAGGTAGGCCGACAGGGGCGCGGCCTCGGGATCGACCTTGACGGCGCGCTGCGCGTCCACGGCGGCGTATTCCCGCCAGCCGCCGGAGTGCAGGACGTGGTCGCCCACGGCGATGCCCTCGGCGTTCGAGGCGACGACCTCGCCGACCGCGCCGCCCTCCATGGGCTTGCCCAGCTCATAGGGGTCCACGTACGACTTGGCCGCGCTCATCCTGCCGCGCATGTAGGGGTCGACGGAGAGGTAGGTGTTGCGTACGAGGACCTGGTTCTCGCGCGGTTGCGGGGCCTCTGTCTCGACCAGGGCGAAGTTCTCGGGCTTGGGCAGGCCGACCGGGCGGCTGAGCAGGTGCCACTCGCGATTGATCATGACAGTGTCTTCCGTCCGCTCCACTTACTTCATTATATGAAACAATAATTGACCTGAATATTTCAGGTTGTCAAGCAAGCGGGTACCCTGGCGCCATGGCCACTGCACCGAACACCCGGCGCCCCGACGCACTGACCCTGGAGGTCGTCGAACTCATCGGAGACGTCGTGGCCCGGTTCCACGAGGACTACGAGGCCGCCGCCGCGGAGCACGCCCTGACCGGCGCGCAGGCACGGCTGCTGAGCCTGCTGTCGCTGGAGCCGCTGCCGATGCGGAAGCTCGCGCAGAAGCTGAAGTGCGAGCCGTCGAACGTGACCGGGATCATGGACCGGCTGGAGGCGCGGGGGCTGGTGGAGCGGCGGCCCGCCCCCTCCGACCGGCGGGTGAAGCTCGCGGCGGCGACGCAGAAGGGGCGGCAGGTGGCCCAGGAGCTGCGGGAGGGGCTGCGCTTCGCACGGGAGCCGCTGGCCGCCCTGTCGGAGGAGGAGCGGCTGGCCTTGCGGGACCTGTTGCGGCGGATGGTGAACGAGCATTCCTGGAATTGACGGGAATTCCAGGAATGCTTGAGCCCGCGTCGTCCGGGCGGGTGACGCGGGCCGCGGCCGGCACCCGGTCAGGTGCACCACCACAGGAACCGTGTGCACGAGCTCGGGCTCGGGGTCGGCTCGGGGTCCGACGGCTCCGGGTCCTCCGCCGGGGGTTTCGTCGGCCGGGGAGCCTGGTCGGGCGGCGGATTCGTGGTACCGGCGCCCGCGCCCTTGCCGGGGCCCTCACCCTCGTCGGGGTCCGAGCCGCCGTCCGCGCCTTCGTTCCTCGGTGTCTGCGCCGGCTGCTGCGGGGCACTCGTCTCCGTCGGGTCCGGCCCGGACCGCTCGTCGTCCGCCGACTCGGAGGCGGACGGGGACGCGGACACGGAGGCGGACGCCGAGGCGTCCGGCGAGGCCGTGCCCGTGGCGGCCCCGGGCGCGGGGTCCGCCGGGCCGTCCGTCTCCTCCGGGTCCGGGGACGGACCGTCGTCCTCGGCCCGCCCGTCGCCCTCGACCGCGGCCGGTTCGGAGCCGGAGAGGTCCGGCAGGGCCGAGGAGCCGACGCCGAGTCCGGCGAGGCCGCCCGCGGCCAGTACGAGACCGGCGGCCACGAGAAGAGGCCGACGGCGCCGGCGGGGTGCGGCCCTGCCGCCGCGACGGCGAGCCCTCGCGGCCCCGGCCTCGGACCCGTTCCGGCCGGTCCGTTCCGGACCCGCCTGTTCCGGGCCGGTGTGCTCCGCACCGGCCCCGAAGCCGCCGCCTTGTGACGGCCCCTCCCCCGCCACCGCGGGCTCAACGGCCGTGAACTCGGCGTACGCCTCCACGGGAGTACCGCACCCCGGGCAGGTCAGAGCGCCGTTCAGGTGCCGTTGGCACGGGTGGCAGTAGTTCATGACGCGGGAAGACTAGGTTCCGCGCGGGGGCATGCCCAGGCTTTTGCGTGAAGGTTTGGTGGGGAATCGAAAGAGCCGTCGAGAGGATCGCCAAAACCGTTATCTGTTGGACCCATTGACACCTCCGGCGCCCTCTCCTTACTGTCACGCCAGCATTTCGAACGCATGACGAAATATCGAACGGCCATCACAGCTGAGGGGCGACCGCCATGCGCATCACCGGAATCAGCACCCATGTGGTCGGAACGCCATGGCGCAACCTGACCTACGTCCAGGTGCACACCGACGAGGGGATCACGGGGGTCGGCGAGACCCGGATGCTGGGCCGCACCGACGCGCTGATCGGCTATCTGCGGGAGGCCGAGGCCCACCACCTCCTCGGCTCCGACCCGTTCGCGATCGAGGACCTGGTGCGCCGGATGAAGTACGGCGACTACGGCCGCGCGGGCGAGATCGTGATGTCCGGCATCGCGGTCGTGGAGATGGCCTGCTGGGACATCAAGGGCAAGGCCCTCGGCTTACCGGTGTGGCAGCTGCTCGGCGGCAGGGTCACCGACCGGGTGAAGGCCTACGCCAACGGCTGGTACACCACCGAGCGCACCCCGGAGGGGTACCACAAGGCCGCCCGGGCGGTCGTGGAGCGCGGATACCGGGCGCTGAAGATCGACCCCTTCGGCACCGGGCACCTGGAACTCGACCACCAGCAGACCCTGTACGCCGTCTCGCTCGTCGAGGCCGTGCGGGACGCCATCGGCCCGGACGTCGAGCTGATGCTGGAGATGCACGGCCGTTTCTCCCCCGCCACCGCCGTCCGGCTGGCCCGGGAGATGGCGCCCTTCCGGCCGGCCTGGCTGGAGGAGCCGTGCCCGCCGGAGAACCTGAAGGCCCTGGAGAAGATCGCCGCCAAGGTCGACATCCCGGTGGCCACCGGTGAACGCATCCACGACCGGCTCGAGTTCCGGGAGCTGTTCGAGAGGCAGGCCGCCGACATCGTCCAGCCGGACGTCGGTCACATCGGCGGCATCTGGGAGACCCGGAAGCTGGCCGCGACCGCCGAGACGCACTACATGCTCCTCGCCCCGCACAACGTCGGCGGGTCCGTGCTCACCGCGGCCTCCCTCCAGCTCGGCTTCACCACACCGAACTTCAAGATCCTGGAGCACTTCAACGACTTCGCGGACGCGGAGATCAAGAAGGTGGTCAGGGGCGCCCCGGAGGTGAACCCCGAGGACGGCTGCTTCCACCTCTCCCACGCCCCCGGTCTCGGCGTCGAGCTGGACGTCGACGCGGCGGCCGAATTCCCCCAGCAGCAGGCCCGGTTCGACCTGTGGGCCGAGGGCTGGGAGCGGCGCAGGCCCCAGGGGTCGGCATGACCGCCGCCGTCGTCGTCGAGGCACCGGGCGTGCACCGGCTGGTCCCGCACACACCGCGCGATCCCGGCCCGGGCGAGGCGCTGATCGCCGTGCACGCCGTCGGCATCTGCGGCAGCGACCGCGAGGTGTACCAGGGCAACCGGCCCGAGGGGTACGTCCGTTACCCGCTGACGCCGGGCCACGAGTGGTCCGGGACGGTCCGGCGGGTCGGCGCCGGGGTGCCCGGGGAGCTGGTCGGGCGCAAGGTGGTGGGCGAGGGCTTCCGCAACTGCCAGGTGTGCGACCGCTGCCACGCCGGCGAGACGACCCTGTGCACCGCGGGGTACGAGGAGACCGGCTTCACCCGGCCCGGTGCGATGGCCGCCACGCTCACGCTCCCGGCCCGGCTGCTGCACCCCCTGCCCGAGGACGCCGATCTCACCGCCGCCGCCCTGCTGGAGCCGGCCGCCTGCGTCGCGGCCGCCGCGCTGAAGGCGAACGTACGGCCGGGAGAGCGGGTCGCGGTGGTCGGCACCGGCACGCTCGGGATGTTCGCCGTGCAGTTCCTGCGGGCGGCCTCGCCCGCCGAGCTGCTGGTCGTCGGCGCACGGCGCGACCGCGAGGCGCTGTCCCGAAGGTTCGGCGCCACCGGCTTCCTCACCCGGGACCAGGACCTCCCCGAGGGCTTCGACGCCGTCGTCGAGGCCGCCGGGTCCGCGGACGCGGCCCGCACCGCCGCCACGCTGCTCCGGCGCGGCGGGCGGCTGGTCCTGACGGGCATCCCGGCGCCGGGTGCCCAGGGACTGGACCCGACCGATCTCGTCGTACGGCAGCTCGAGGTGCACACCGTCTTCGGGGCGCCGCCGAGCGCCTGGGCGCACACGGTGCGGGTGTTCGCGGCGGGGCTGCTCGATCCGCTTCCGCTGGTCACCCACGAACTCCCGCTCACCTCGTTCTCGCAGGCCATCGACCTGGTGGGGACCGGTGACCCGACGGTGGGCAAGGTCCTGCTCCGGCCCTGACGCGCGCCGCGAGCGGCACGTCCCGACGACGGCACGGCACAGCGCACCGCCGCCGTGCCCTTCCCCGGCAGTCACGCACCCCGTCCGACAACCGAACCCGGAGGACAGCCCGTGATCGACGCTTCCGCCACGGCAGCCCGCAGTCCCGGTGAGCACGCGCTGGCCGCCCTCGGCCTGGGCGCCCCCGCACCCGATCCCGCCGACGCCTCCCCCCACTCCTTCCCGGGCGGTGGCCGCTGGCGCACCGAGATCCCCTCGTGCGAGGGCCCCGAGGTGCTGTCGGTGGTCCTCGAGGAGGCCGCACGGCTCGAGGTGCCGATCCACCGGATCAGCCAGGGCAGCGGCGTGTGGATGCTGACCGACGCCGAGATCACCGAGATGGTCGAGGCGACCGGCGAACGGAACATCGAGCTGTGCCTGTTCACCGGCCCGCGCGGCACCTGGGACACCGGGGGCTCGGTGTTCTCCGAGTCGCGCGGCGCGGGTCCGCGCGCCCGCGGGCACGGCGCGGTCGCCGGCTGCGTCGAGGACGCCGTACGGGCGACGGAGCTGGGAGTGAAGTGTCTGCTCGTCGCCGACGAGGGCGTGCTGTGGACGCTGCACCGGGCCCGTGAGGCGGGCATCCTCCCGGCCGACACCACCCTGAAGGTGTCCGCGCTGATCGGCCCGGTCAACCCGGCGTCGTACGCCGTCTTCGAGCGTCTGGGCGCCGACTCCATCAATGTGCCCAGCGATCTGACGCCCCAGCACCTCACCGAGATCCGCCGGGTGTCGGCCGCCCCCATGGACATGTACATCGAGGCCCCCGACGACCTCGGCGGCTATGTGCGGATGTACGAGGTCGCCGAGCTGATCCGGCGCGGCGCACCGCTGTATCTGAAGTTCGGCCTGGCCAAGGCGCCCGGTATCTACCCGTACGGGCATCAGCTGCGGGAGGCGGCCCTGGCCACCGCCCGGGAACGGGTGCGGCGCGGCCGGCTCGTCCTCGATCTGCTCGCCCGGCACCGGGCGGACGGCGGCATGGCCCCGCTCGGCTCCCGGCTGCCGGGGACGCTCCGCCGTTTCCCCTCCGACGCCTGACCTCTTCGCCTCCTCCATGTCCGCCCGCGTTCACGTCGTTCACGTCCGTCTCCGGCACACGGCTCCTCCTGTGACACACGCTCCGACCCCTGCGGCACACGTTCCGACACCGACCAAGGACTGGACTGATCACCATGCGCAACCGCAGAGCTTTCCTCACCACGGCCGCGGCCGTCTCGCTCGCCCTCGTCCTGTCCGCCTGCGGGCAGGACAGCGAGGGCGGCAGCAAGGAGAAGGCGGGCGACCTCAAGGGCGCCACCATCGGCATCGCGATGCCCACCAAGTCCTCCGAGCGCTGGATCTCGGACGGTGACAACGTCGTCAAGAACCTCCGGGCCAAGGGCTACAAGACCAAGCTGGTGTTCGGCGAGGACGACCCGGACACCCAGGTCTCCCAGATCGAGAACCTGATCACACAGGGCGTCAAGGGCCTGATCATCGCGGCCATCGACAACAAGTCGCTGAACAACGTGCTCCAGGAGGCGGCCGACGCCGGCATCCCGGTGATCGCCTACGACCGGCTGATCCTCGGCACGAAGAACGTCGACTACTACGCCTCCTTCGACAACCAGAAGGTCGGCGAGCTGCAGGCCAGCTACATCGTCGACAAGCTGGGGCTGAAGGAGGGCAAGGGCCCCTTCACCATCGAGCTGTTCGCCGGCTCCAACGACGACAACAACACCAAGTACTTCTTCAACGGCGCGATGAGCGTCCTCAAGCCGTACCTGGACAGCAAGAAGCTGGTGGTCAAGTCCGGCCAGACGCAGCTCAACCAGGTCACCACCCTGCGCTGGGACGGCGCGACCGCCCAGCGGCGCATGGACGACATCCTCACCTCCTCCTACAAGACCGGCCGGGTCGACGCGGTCCTCTCGCCGTACGACGGCATATCCATCGGCGTGCTGTCCGCGCTGAAGTCGGACGGCTACGGCACCGCCGCCAAGCCGCTGCCGGTGATCACCGGCCAGGACGCCGAGCTCGCCTCGGTGAAGTCGATCATCGCGGGCGAGCAGACGCAGACCGTCTACAAGGACACCCGCAAGCTCGCCGAGGTCGCCTCGACGATGCTCGACGACGTGCTGAACGGCAGGAAGCCGGAGGTCAACGACACCAGCACCTACGACAACGGCACCAAGGTCGTCCCCGCCTATCTGCTGCAGCCGGTGAGCGTCGACAAGAGCAACTACGAGGAGGTCCTGGTGAAGAGCGGCTACTACACCGAAGCCGAACTGAGGAAGTAGCCCGGGAGCAGACCGCCGTGTCCACCGACCCCCACCGACCGGAAGGCAGCACCATGGCGGCACCCGTCCTGGAGATGCGCTCGATCGTCAAGACCTTCCCCGGCGTCACGGCGCTGTCGGACGTCAACCTGACGGTGCGCCGGGGAGAGGTCCACGCCATCTGCGGGGAGAACGGCGCCGGGAAGTCCACCCTGATGAAGGTGCTCTCCGGCGTCCACCCGTACGGCACCTACGAGGGCGAGATCCTCTTCGAGAACGAGCCCTGCCGGTTCAAGGACATCCGGGCGAGCGAGCAGCGCGGCATCGTCATCATCCACCAGGAGCTGGCGCTGGTGCCGTATCTGTCCCTGGCGGAGAACATCTTCCTCGGCAACGAGCACGCCCGGCGCGGGTTCATCGACTGGAACGCCACCCTCAGACACGCCACCGAGCTGCTGCGCCGTGTCGGCCTCGACGAGCATCCCGAGACCCGGGTGGCCGACATCGGCGTGGGCAAGCAGCAGCTGGTGGAGATCGCCAAGGCGCTGTCGAAGTCCGTGAAGCTGCTCATCCTGGACGAGCCGACAGCGGCCCTGAACGACGAGGACAGCCGCAAGCTCCTCGCTCTCATCCTGGAGCTGAAGAAGCAGGGCATCACCTCGATCATCATCTCCCACAAGCTCAACGAGATCCGCGCGGTCGCCGACTCGGTGACCATCCTGCGCGACGGCCGCACCATCGAGACCCTGGACGTGAAGGCGCCCGGGACCACCGAGGAGCGGATCATCGCCGGCATGGTCGGCCGCGACCTCGACCACCGCTTCCCCGAACGCACCCCGCACCGGCCCGAACGGGACGCGCCCGCGGCGCTGGAGATCCGGGGCTGGACCGTGTTCCATCCGATCGACCGGCAGCGCAAGGTGGTCGACGACGTGTCGCTGCAGGTGCGGCGCGGGGAGATCGTCGGCATCGCGGGCCTGATGGGCGCCGGCCGCACCGAACTGGCGATGAGCGTCTTCGGCCGCTCCTACGGCCGGTACGCGGCCGGCACGGTCCTCAAGGACGGCCGGGAGATCCGCACCAGGACCGTCGCGGAGGCGGTCGCGCACGGCATCGCGTACGTCACCGAGGACCGCAAGCGCTACGGCCTGAACCTCATCGACACCGTCAACCGCAACATCTCGCTGACCGCCCTGCACAAGGTCGCCCGGCGGGGCGTGGTCGACGAGCACGCGGAGCGGCAGGTCGCCGAGGGCTTCCGGACGTCCATGAACATCAAGGCGCCGACCGTCTTCGAGCCGGTGGGCAGGCTGTCCGGCGGCAACCAGCAGAAGGTCGTCCTCAGCAAGTGGATCTTCGCGGGTCCGGACGTGCTGATCCTGGACGAGCCCACGCGCGGCATCGACGTGGGCGCCAAGTACGAGATCTACACGGTCATCGACCGGCTGGCCGCCCAGGGCAAGGCGGTCCTGTTCATCTCCTCCGAACTGCCGGAACTGCTCGGCATGTGCGACCGCATCTACACGATGGCCGCCGGGCGGCTGACCGGTGAGGTGTCGCGGGCCGAGGCCACCCAGGAAGTGCTGATGCGTCACATGACGAAGGACACGAAAGGCACCAGAAGCGCCGGGAGTGCGAACGGCACCCGGGGCACGAGGGGCGAGGGGGTGACGCGATGAGCACGGACACGACCGCCGGGGTCCCGGCCCCCGCGCCGCCGGACCGCGGCCGCGGGGCCAGGGGCGACGGTCTGCTGCGGCCGGTGCTGAACGGACTGCGCCGCAACATGCGGCAGTACGGCATGCTGATCGCGCTCGCGCTGATCGTCGTGCTGTTCCAGATCTGGACCGACGGGGATCTGCTGCTGCCGCGCAACGTCTCCAATCTGGTGCTGCAGAACAGCTACATCCTGATCCTCGCGATCGGCATGATGATGGTGATCATCTCCGGTCACATCGATCTGTCGGTCGGCTCGCTGACCGCCTTCGTCGGCGCGGTGGCGGCGGCCCTGACGGTCACCCACCAGATGCCCTGGCCGGCCGCCGTGGCGCTGTGCCTGCTGGTGGGCGCGGCGGCGGGCGCGCTGCAGGGATTCATGATCGCCTATCTGGGCATACCGTCGTTCATCGTCACCCTCGCCGGGATGCTGCTCTTCCGCGGTCTGACGGAGATCCTGCTCAAGGGCCAGACCGTCGGCCCGTTCCCGGAGGGCATGCAGAAGATCGGCAACGGCTTCCTGCCGGAGGTCGGCCCGGACACCAACTACCACAACCTCACCCTGCTCCTCGGTGCCGTCCTGATCGCCGCCGTGGTGTGGCAGGAGGTGCGCGACCGGCGCCGGCAGCAGGAGTTCTCCCTGGAGGTGCTGCCCACGCGGCTGTTCGCGCTCAAGCTCGTCGCGCTCGTCGCCGCGGTGCTCGTCGTCACGCTGCTGCTCGCCAGCTACAAGGGGGCGCCGATCGTGCTGATCGTGCTCGGTGTGCTGGTGGCCGGCTACAGCTATGTGATGCGCAACGCCGTCTTCGGCCGTCACATCTACGCCATCGGCGGCAATCTGCCGGCCGCGAAGCTGTCCGGCGTCAAGGACCGGCGGGTCACCTTCCAGGTGTTCCTGAACATGGGCGTGCTCGCGGCCCTGGCGGGTCTGGTGGTGGCCGCCCGGCTGAACGCGGCCTCCCCGAAGGCGGGTGTCAGCTACGAACTCGAGGCGATCGCCTCGGCGTTCATCGGGGGCGCCTCCATGAGCGGCGGGGTGGGCACCGTCCTCGGCGCGATCGTCGGCGGTCTTGTCCTGGGTGTACTGAACAATGGTATGAACCTTCTCAGCGTCGGCACCGACTGGCAGCAGGTCATCAAGGGCCTGGCCCTGTTGGCGGCGGTCGGGTTCGACGTGTGGAACAAGCGCAAGTCCGGTTCATAGCTCAGCTCCGGCCCCGCCCGCGAAGGGCGGGGCCCCGTCCTGCAGGAGCCGCATATGGAACTGAACAGACGCACGGTCATCGCGGGCGCCGCGGCAGCGGGCCTCGCGGCGAGCACACTCGGGGGCACGGCGCAGGCCGCCTCCTCGGCCGCCCGTCCGTCCCCGGGGCGCGAAAAGCCGGTGAAGGAGCTGTTCGGCCGGCTCCCCGACGGCACGCAGGTGCACCGCTGGTCGCTGGCGAACGGCGGCACCCGGATGAAGGTCCTCTCCTACGGCGGCATCGTCCAGTCCCTGGAGATCCCCGACCGGCACGGCCGCTACGCGAACGTCTCCCTGGGACTGGACACCCTCGACGCCTATGTGGAGTCCAGCCCGTACTTCGGCGCCCTGATCGGCCGTTACGGCAACCGGATCGGCAAGGGCCGCTTCACCCTGGACGGCACGACGTACCAGCTCTCCGTCAACGACGGCGACAACAGCCTGCACGGCGGTGCCCAGGGCTTCGACAAACACGTGTGGGACGTCGAGCCGTTCGCCGAGGGCCCCGACGTCGGCCTGCGCCTGTACCGCACCAGCCCCGACGGCGAGATGGGCTATCCGGGCACGCTGCGGGTGAAGGTGACGTACACCCTCACCCGGCACGGCGAGTGGCGCATCGACTACGAGGCCACCACCGACAGACCCACCGTCGTCAATCTGACCAGCCATGTCTACTGGAATCTGGCCGGCGAGGGCAGCGGCACCGTCGAGGACCACGAGCTGATGATCGCCGCCTCCCGCTACACCCCCACCGACCCGGGTCTGATCCCCACCGGCGAACTGGCACGCGTCGCGGGCACGCCCTTCGACTTCCGCCGTGCCAAGCCCATCGGCCAGGACCTCCGGGCCGGTCATCCGCAGCAGGTGCAGGCCAAGGGCTACGACCACAACTGGGTGCTGGACAAGGGGGTCACCACCCGTCCCGAGCCCATCGCCACCCTGCGCGACCCCCGCTCGGGCCGCACCCTGAAGATCGCCACCGACCAGCCGGGCCTGCAGTTCTACTCCGGCAACTTCCTCGACGGCACCCTCACCGGCACCGGGGGCCGCACCTACCGCCAGGGCGACGCCCTCTGCCTGGAGACCCAGCACTTCCCGGACTCGCCCAACCACGCGCACTTCCCGTCGACCGTGCTGCGGCCCGGGCGGACGTACCGGACGACGACGATCCACTCGTTCGGCGTGCGATGATCGTGTCCACCCCCAAGTCACACTCCCCACACCTGGGTTGAACGGCGTCGTGCCCGCCTCCGTATCCATGGGTGGCCCGTGCTCCCCCGCGCGGGCCACCCCAGACGACGGGCCCGGCCGTCCCCACCGGGCCCGCCACACACGGAGGTTCCATGGCCGAGAACGTCACCTCGCTGTTCCGCAGCACCGCGGCCCACAGTCCGTCGATGGCGGCGCTGACGCGGGAGAGCGGCGACGGGACCGGCCCGGTGGACTTCTGCATCCCGTGCAACCCCTACTTCCCCACGCCCGAGATGTTCCAGGACATGGCGGCGCGGCTGCGGGAGATCATCACGTACTACCCGTCCAGTGCCGAGACGATCACCGCCGAGCTGTGCGAGCTGCTCCAGCTGCCGCCGCAGTGCGTGGCGATGGGCAACGGCTCGACGGAGCTCATCACCTGGATCGACCATCTGCTCGTGCGCGAGTCCCTCGCCGTCCCCGTCCCCACCTTCGGCCGCTGGACCGACCAGCCCATGGAGACCGGCAAGCGGGTCGACATGTTCCCGCTGCAGGAGTCGAACGGCTTCGTCCTGGACCTGGCGCAGTACGCCGAGTTCATCCGGAAGCGGGGCACCAGGGTGGCCGTGATCTGCAACCCCAACAACCCCGACGGCGGCTTCCAGCACCGGCAGTCCCTCGTGCAGTTCATGGACGCCATGGCCGATCTGGACCTGGTGGTGATCGACGAGTCCTTCCTGGAGTTCGCCGACGCCGAGGAGGAGCCCAGTGTGGTGCAGGAGGCGATGCTGCGCCCCAATGTGGTGGTGCTGCGCAGCCTGGGCAAGAACTTCGGTCTGCACGGCATCCGCTTCGGCTATCTGGTCGCCAACCCCTCGATCGCGGGCAGGATCCGCTCGATGCTGCCGAAGTGGAACCTCAACTCCTTCGCCGAGCACGTGGTGTTCATGCTGAAGGAGCACAGCGCGGAGTACCGGCAGAGCCTTCAGCAGGTGCGCCGTGACCGGGCGGAGATGGCCGGCCAGCTCTCCGCGCTGCCCGGTCTGACGGTCTACCCCTCCCAGGGCAACTTCCTCTTCGTCCGTCTGCCCCTGGGCGCCGACGGCACCGTGGTCCGCGACCGGCTGCTCACCGAGCACCGGATCCTGGTCCGCGAGTGCGGCAACAAGATCGGTTCCTCCAGCCGCTTCCTGCGGCTCGTGGTGCGCCCCGAGGTGGATGTGCGCCGCCTGGTGTCCGCGATGGAGCAGGTGCTCTACGACAACGGCGGGAACCAGGAGAACCAGGAGAACAACGCCGAGGCCGGGCAGGAGGGGGCGCAGCAGGCCGCCGGCGCCGAGCAGGGCGCCAGGACCGGCTACAGCTCGGGCACGGCGGCGGTGGACCGGCTGGTGAACGAGACCAACGGCTCCGGTGTGCGGATGCCGGCCGCCCAGTCCGCCGCCCCGGCCGCCGCCGGCGGCGG
>NZ_MUME01000123.1 GCF_002155915.1 Streptomyces thermovulgaris
GATGACAAGGAGGCGGCGGTGGCCCGGCTGGCCGAGGTGCGGGCCATGCTCGGTGTGCTCGGTCTGGACCCGCTGGACGAGCACTGGAGCGGACAGACCGGCTCCGGTGCGGAGGGTGAGGACCTGCATCAGGTGGTGGACGCTTTGGTGCGGATGGTGCTGGAGCAGCGGGAGGCGGCCCGGGCGCGCAAGGACTGGCCCACCGCCGATGCCCTGCGTGACCGGCTCAACCAGGCCGGGGTGGTCATCGAGGACGGCCCGCACGGCCCCCGCTGGAGCCTCACCCCCCACTGACACCCACCCACCAGCACGGAAGAAGCGCCCGGGGCCGGCCGTGCCGCCCGGCCCCGGCACATGTCACAACACAGCAGACGCAGCAGACGCACGAGGCGCACAGGACGTACTCCCCGTACGGACGCCGCCTCCGACGATTCGACAGACAGGTAGGTCATGGCCGGGAACAACCGCCGCGTGTCCGGCAAGAAGGGCGCGCGGATCGGCAGCGGCGGCAAGCGACGCCGAGCCCTGGAGGGCAAGGGCCCCACGCCCCCCGCCGAGATGCGCAAGGGTCACCCCAAGCAGCGTGCCGCACAGGCCAGGGCCCGTCGCGCCCAGGCCCGCTCGCAGCGGCGCGGCGCGGGCAAGTCCGCCTCCGAGCTCGTCGTCGGCCGCAACCCGGTCGTCGAGGCGCTGCGCGAGGGCGTGCCCGCCTCCACGCTCTACGTCCAGCAGTTCATCGACAACGACGAGCGGGTCCGCGAGGCGCTCCAGCTCGCGGTCGAACGCGGAGGCATCCACCTCATGGAGGCCCCGCGTCCCGAACTCGACCGGATGACGAACGGCCTCAACCACCAGGGCCTCGTCCTCCAGGTCCCGCCCTACGAGTACGCCCACCCCGAGGACCTGATCGACGCCGCCCACGACGCGGGCGAGGACCCGCTGATCGTCGCCCTCGACGGGGTGACCGACCCGCGCAACCTCGGCGCGGTCGTCCGCTCCGTCTCCGCCTTCGGCGGGCACGGCGTGGTCGTCCCCGAGCGGCGCGCGGCCGGTATGACCGCGGGCGCCTGGAAGGCGTCCGCCGGCACGGCCGCCCGTACGCCCGTCGCCCGTGCCACCAACCTGACGCGCGCTCTGGAGGCGTACCGGAAGGCGGGTCTCATGGTCGTCGGTCTCGCCGCGGACGGCGAGGCCGAACTCGGCGAGCTGGACGTCCTGGACGGTCCCGTCGCCATCGTCGTCGGCAGCGAGGGCAAGGGTCTGTCCCGGCTGGTCGGCGAGACCTGCGACATCCGGGTGCGGATCCCGATGCCGGGCGGGGCGGAGTCGCTGAACGCCGGGGTGGCGGCCGGAATCGTGCTCTACGAGGCGGCGCGCAGGCGCGCATGACCGGGCGCCCGCACCACCCTTGACGCGATCCGGACAGATCCGACGCGTCAAGGCAGTGTCCTAACACCTCATCACTCGGTTAGATGAGTGTGGACACCAGAACACCCCGCACACCCACGGGGGACCGCTCGTCGGGATACGACGACGCTCCCGCGCTGAGCATGGTGAAGGTGCCGAGCGATCCGGCGCAGGTCATCGTCAACCATGCCAGCTTCCGCGTGGAGTTGGGCGCCTCCTCGCGGCGTACGCTGTCCCCGCGGATCGTCTGGCACCCGACCGGAGCCCAGTACGCCGCCCACACCTCCGGCACCGGCACGGCGGGGCGGTCCAGGACCGTCACCCGCCGCCCGGTCATCTGGAGCGGCCGGTCCGCACCCGACGACACCGGAGCCCACCGGCTGTTGCAGGCCGTGCGCAGCGGAAGCGTCCGTCACGCCGACGAGACCGCCGGCGGCACCACGGTCACGACGGCCACGCAGCTCGTGCCGTACACCGGCGCCACCCCGGGCTACGGCGGCGCCTCCACCGACCCCGACGAGACCGTCGAGCTCCCCGTCGTCGGCGCCCCGCGCCGGCCCGCGCCCGGCGAGACCCGGCTGCTGCCGTCCCTGCGGCCCGCGGACGGCACGTACGACACGTACGAGAAGTACGACGAGTACGGAGAGCGCGGCGAGTACGGCGAGTACGGCGAGTACGGGGAGTACGGGGAGCCGGCGTACGGCCGTGCGGGACACGGCGGCACCGGGTACGGCCGGCAGCCGTACGGGGACGGCGTCGCGGACGACCAGGACGGCGGATTCGAGGCGGAACCCGAGGCGTACGAGACGCAGGAGGAGACCGCCGGGCGCACACGCCGGTCCGGCAGGCACGCCGACGACCCCTCGCGGCACGCCTACTACCCCGGCCGCCGTATGAACCTCGGCGTCGTGCTGCTCCCCCTGCGCCTGCTGCTCGGCGGCATCTCCGTCTACGCCGGGATGAGCAAGCTCTGCGATCCGCTCTACTTCGACAGCGGCAAGCGCGGCTCCATGGCCGCATGGCTCGCCGGCCTGGACCCCTGGGGGGCCGTCGAGCCCCTGCACCGGTTCGCCCTCCACCACCCCGTCGGCTCCGGGCTCGCCGTCGCCTTCCTCCAGGTCGTCATCGGAGTCCTCACGATCCTGGGCTGCTGGCAGCGGGGCGCCGCGGCGATCGGCGCCCTGATGTCGGCCACGCTCATCGCCGCCGCCGGCTGGAGGACCGTCCCCTCCTACGACGCCTCGGACTTCATCGCCTTCGCCGCCTGGTCCTCGCTGATCATCGCCGGTGCCCCCGTCTACTCCGTCGACGGCCGTCTCGCCGCCCTCGCCTGGCGGCGGCTCGGCCCGCGCTCGGGCATCTGGGACCTGCGCCGGTTCGTGCTGCGCCGCGGCACCCTGATCACGGTCCTCGTCATCGGCCTCACCCTGCTGGTCGGCTCGCTGCTGGGCGGCGCCGTACGCGACGTCGACCACGTGGTCGTCCCCGGCCCCGACGAGGCCCCGCGCAACGAGCAGCCGGGCTCGCCGCTGCCCCCGACGCCGGGCGAGCGGCAGCAGAAGCCGCCGTCGACGCCCGCCTCGCCGTTCCGGCGGGACGACTCCTCGGCAAGCCCGTCCGACACCCCCTCCACCACCCCCGGCGAACCCCGCGGGAGCAGCAGCGCGACCAGCGGCACGCCCAGCGAGACCCAGGGCACCGGCCAGACCCCGCCGCGTCCGACCGCCCCGGCCCGCCAGGAGCCCAGCACCAGTTCGGGACCGACCTCCGGCGGCACCGCGACCGGCGGCAGCGGCGGCTCCAGCGACACCCCCAAGGGAACCGACGGCGGCGACGACGGTTCCTCCTCCGACCAGTCGGGACTGGTGGGCGGCCTGCTGGGATGACCGGCACCCGCCGGGAGCCGCATCAGAACGCCGACGGGGTCCCGCACGCTCGGACGACTCGAGCGGTGCGGGACCCCGTCGGTGTGCATCCGCGGACCGGAGCGTGGTGAGCCGGGCTCACTTGCCCAGCGCCGCCAGCTCCTTCGCGGCCTCCCTGAGATCCTTCGCGGTGTCGATGGCACGCCAGTACGCGCCCTGCGGAATCGGGAAGCCGGCCAGCCGGCGTTCACGGGCCAGATGCGGGAACGTGGTGCGCTCGTGGTCGCCGCGCTCCGGGAGCAGGGCGGCGAACCCGGGGGAGAAGACGTAGACACCCGCGTTGATCTCGAAGGTCGACGGCGGGGCCTCGATGAAGTCCGTGATGTGACCGAAGCCGTCCGTCTGCACGGCTCCCCAGGGAAGCCGCGGACGGGCCAGCGCGAGCGTGGCGACCGCGTCGCGCTCGGCGTGGAAGTCGGCCATGTCGCGCAGCGAGAACCGGGTCCAGATGTCGCCGTTGGTGGCGTACCAGGGCTTGTCCGGACGGGGGAGATGAGCGGCGGCGAACTTCAGGCCCCCGCCCCGGCCCAGGGGCTCGGCCTCCACCACGGTGGTGACCCGGACCGGCAGCTTCGTCGACTTCAGCCACGTCTGCAGCACCTCGGCGAGGTGACCGCAGGAGACCACCACATCGGTCACGCCCTCCTCGGCGAGCCACTCGAGCTGGTGACCGATGATCGGGGTGCCCGTGCCGGGGATCTCGACCATCGGCTTGGGCCGGTCGTCGGTGTAAGGACGCAGCCGCGACCCCTGGCCTCCGGCCAGGATCACGGCTTGAGTGGGGCGGGATGTCTCATTCGGATGGGTCATGCCCGAACTGTACGTGTCGGCCTCCGGGCGGGTCGGAGGGTGTCCGGCATCGGCCGGACCGGTCCCGCACGACCCGGCCGGAGGCCGGATGCGCAAGGAGGACCGAGGACGGTCCGGGCGGCTGCGCCCGGTCCCGGCACCCCGGCCCGCGGGGCGCCCCGTCCCCGGACTGCCGGGCCGTCAGTTGCCCGCGGCCTGCTGCACACCGGAGGCGAAGGCCGTGTCGCAGACCGGGCGGGCGTAGGACTGGGCGCGGGCGGGGCCGTAGATGTTGGCGGCGGCACGGCCCAGGGTGCGGGCGATGGAGGCGCAGTGCCTGGCCAGGGACGGGCGGCCGTTGACGGCCTGCTGGAGATGGGTGAGGACCACGCCCGGGTCCTTCTCCTGGAGCTCGGCCAGCAGCTGGTCGCGCAGCACGTCCTGCGGGGGGCGGGAGCCGGAGCGCCCCGGGGCGTCGGCCGCCACCGTGTCCGACGCGGTGAGCATCGAGTGCGAGGGGCTCCCCGACCAGTTGACCTGGGCGACCGCGAGGGTCCCGGAGAGCACCAGGACGACGGGCAGGACAAGGGCGAGCGAACGGCCGATCCGACGGGCGGGGCCCCGGCCGCGTCGTGCGGAGTGGGTGGTGGAGTGCTTCACGCCAGGCAGAGTAGCCCCTGGTAATGATTTGGCGACATTTGGTCACCGATTCGAGGGATGGTCCGGCCTGTCGCTCGCAATGACGTGTTGACGCACACTGCTCGAAATGTCCCCTCCGGAAGGGGGAATCCGAAGGAGGGAAAAGCGCAGGGGAAAGGGCCCCGCGGCAGTTCGCGGGGCCCTGGGCGTCAACCGGGGTGAATCACCCGGAAGTGTTCCGGTTTTTCCGGAGGTTTCCGGGGTGCCGGCCCCGGAAACGGCACGCGCCGGGGCGCGCCGGACCGGGGCGCCGTGCGTCAGTCCGACAGACGCTCGCCCGTCGAGGTCGAGAACACGTGCGTCTCGCCCGGCTGCGGCACGACGTGCAGCGTGGAGCCCTTCTCCGGGACCTGACGCCCGTTGACACGGACCACCAGGTCCTTCGGCTCGCCGCCGACCTCGGCGGTGCCGTAGACGTAGCCGTCGGCGCCGAGCTCCTCGACGACGTTCACGGAGACCGCGAGACCGGCCGGGGCGTCCTTGGCGTCCTTGGACAGCGAGGCGGCCGCGCTGCCGTTCAGCTCGATCACGTCGAAGTGCTCGGGCCGGACGCCCACCGTCACCGTGCGGTCGCCCTTGTCGACGGCGCTCTTCAGCGCCTCCCGGCTGACCGGCACCACGCTGTTGCCGAACTTCACACCGCCGTCGGTGATCGGCACCTCGACCAGGTTCATCGCCGGGGAGCCGATGAAGCCGGCCACGAACAGGTTGGCGGGCTTGTCGTACATGTTGCGCGGCGAGTCGATCTGCTGCAGCACGCCGTCCTTGAGCACCGCCACACGGTCGCCCATCGTCATGGCCTCGACCTGGTCGTGGGTGACGTAGACGGTGGTGATGCCGAGCCGGCGCTGCAGCGAGGCGATCTGCGTACGGGTGGACACACGGAGCTTGGCGTCCAGGTTGGACAGCGGCTCGTCCATGAGGAACACCTGCGGCTCGCGCACGATGGCGCGGCCCATGGCGACCCGCTGGCGCTGACCGCCGGAGAGGGCCTTCGGCTTGCGGTCCAGGTACTGGGTGAGGTCGAGGATCTTCGCGGCCTCCTCGACCTTCTTGCGGATCTCCGCCTTCGGCACGCCGGCGATCTTCAGCGCGAAGCCCATGTTGTCGGCGACCGTCATGTGCGGGTAGAGCGCGTAGTTCTGGAACACCATGGCGATGTCCCGGTCCTTCGGCGGCAGATGGGTGACGTCGCGGTCACCGATCCGGATGGCGCCGGAGTTGACCTCCTCGAGCCCCGCGAGCATCCGCAGCGAGGTGGACTTGCCGCAACCGGACGGGCCGACCAGGACGAGGAATTCACCGTCCGCGATCTCGATGTCCAACGCGTCGACGGCGGGCTTCTCGGCACCCGGGTAGATCCGGGTCGCCTTGTCGAACTGAACAGTGGCCATGGTGTATGGGCCCCCTTCTACCGGCAGGAACGTGCCGGACGATCCGTTGTAGGAAGGTGGTCGCCACTACGGGATTCCGTTGTGGTGTAGTCCACAGAGGTGAACTGGCACAGGACGGTACCTGGCGTTCACCTCATCTGTCAGTAGTCCGAGCCACGGGAATCGTGCGGAAAATGCCGGCGGGGCGGAGCGGCGGATCCGCGGACGGGTGTGCGAACGGGGGCGTGCCGGGCCGGCGGGCCCCGGTACGGGCGGGTGCGCACGGTCCCCGAAACGGGCGG
>NZ_MUME01000124.1:0-378 GCF_002155915.1 Streptomyces thermovulgaris
CCGGGGAAGGGGGCGAGGCCGTGAACCGTCCGCGCCGCGGCCCCCGCTCAGTCGGCCAGATACCGCACCTGGTCCCACAGCACCGGGTCCACCACCCCCACCCGGCGCCGGAAGTCCCGCACGGGCACCTCCTGGACCTCGTCGGTCTCCAGGAAGCTCGTCCGGCCCTGCGCGTCCCCCACCGAGCCCGGCGGCAGGGGAATCACCCCCACCCGCTCGTCGCGGTACTTGCTGGTGATCCTCGCGACCCTGGCGCGCCTGCCGCGCACCGACAGCACCAGACAGGGCCGGTCCTGCGTCCTCGGCGCCCCGGCTCCCGGCCCCGCCGCCTCGCAGGGCACGCTGGCCCACCAGATCTCCGCCGGCCGCGGACGCGCC
>NZ_MUME01000124.1:396-22730 GCF_002155915.1 Streptomyces thermovulgaris
GAAGCGGCCGGACCGGCCGGACCGGTCGCCCGGACGTCCGGGCGGACGCGTCCGGCGGTTTCCCGGCCTGGGGGCCCGCCCCCAGCCGTCGACGAGCGCGGCGACGAGCGCGAGCAGCACCACCGCTGCGAGCGCCGGCCACCAGGACGTGTCCATGGGGACGACGGTACCGGCGCACGACGCTCCGTGCGCGCCCTCTTCCGGCTCTTGGGCGCCCCACATCCAGCCGAACCGGTGACACCGCAGGTGAGTTCGCCCACAACAGCCGTTGCCGAAGGAGCGATCGGACCTTTCGCGCCTTACGCTCGACGGACCGCACGGCCCCCGTCACCTTCTGTTCGCTGTTCCCGCCAGCGGAGGTTCCTGCTTTATGAAGCTCACCGTCGTCGGCTGCTCGGGGTCGTTCCCGTCCGCGGAATCGGCCTGCTCGAGCTACCTGGTCGAGGCCGACGGCTTCCGGCTGCTTCTCGACCTGGGCAACGGCGCCCTGGGCGCGCTGCAGCGCCACTGCGGTCTCTACGACCTCGACGCCGTCTTCCTGAGCCATCTGCATGCCGACCACTGCATCGACATGCTCGGCTACTTCGTCGCGCGCTACTACCGGTACGAGGGTGGTCGCTGCGACCCCATCCCGGTCTACGGCCCCGAGGGCACCGAGCACCGGCTCACCACGGCTTACGCCGACACCCCCACCGCCTCCTCCATGAGCGAGGTGTTCGACTTCCACACGGTGAAGCCCGGCACCTTCGAGATCGGCCCCTTCACCGTGCACACCGACCTGGTGGCGCACCCCGTGGAGGCGTACGGCATCCGTGTCGAGCACGGCGGCAAGGTGCTGACGTACTCCGGGGACACCGGGGTGTGCGAGGCGCTGGACGGACTCGCCCGCGACGCCGACCTGTTCCTGTGCGAGGCCGCCTTCACGGACGGCAAGGAGGACATCCCCGACCTGCACCTCAACGGCCGTGAGGCGGGCGAGACCGCCGCCCGTGCCCGCGCCCGCCGGCTGGTCCTCACCCACATTCCTCCGTGGACCGACCCCCAGGTCAACCTGGCCGACGCCCGTGCGGCCTACGCCGGCCCGGTGGAACTGGCGGCTCCGGGCGCGACGTACGAGATCTGAGCCCCAGGACGGGAGAAGGCCCCCGGTCCCGGACGGCGGTCCGGAACCGGGGGCCTGTGCGTGGGGGCCGGGCCCGTGCCCCGCGAGGGCCTATGCCTTGGTGAGGTCCTCGGCCTGCTCCTCGGGCTCACGGCCCGGGGTGGGCAGATCGAACCTGGTGATGGCGAAGCGGAAGACCACGTAGTAGATCACCGCGAACACCAGGCCGATCGGGACGATCAGCCATGGCTTGGTCGCCAGGTTCCAGTTGAGGACGTAGTCGATGAAGCCCGCGGAGAAGGTGAAGCCGGCGTGCACACCGAGCGCCCAGGTGATGGCCATGGACAGGGCGGTCAGCACCGCGTGGATCGCGTACAGCGCCGGGGCGATGAACACGAACGCGAACTCGATCGGCTCGGTCACACCGGTCACGAAGGACGTCAGCGCCAGCGAGATCATCATGCCCATCACGGCCTTGCGGCGCTCGGGGCGGGCGGAGTGCGCGATCGCGAGGGCGGCGGCCGGCAGACCGAACATCATGATCGGGAAGAAGCCGGACATGAACTGGCCGGCACTCGGGTCACCGGCGAAGAAGCGGTGCAGGTCTCCGTGGACGACCTCGCCGGCCGCATTGGTGAAGTCGCCGATCTGGAACCAGGAGACGGTGTTGACGAACTGGTGCATGCCGACCGGGATCAGCGCGCGGTTGACCAGGCCGAACAGACCCGCGCCGAGGGCACCCAGGCCGGTGATCCACTCGCCGAGAGCGGAGATGCCGTCACCGATCGGCTCCCAGACCAGGCCGAAGAAGACGCCCACCAGGGTGCCGACGAAGGCCATGATGATCGGCACCAGGCGCCGGCCGTTGAAGAAGCCGAGCCAGTCCACGAGCTTCTTGCGGTGGTAGCGCTGCCACAGCACCGCCGACAGCAGCCCCATCAGGATGCCGCCGAGCACCCCGGGGTTGTTGTAGGTGGCCTCGATTATCTTCCCGTCCTCGATGCGCTGCTCGGTGAGCGGGAAGGCCTTCAGCACATTGCTGTAGACCAGGAAGCCGACCAGGGCGGCCAGTGCGGTGGAGCCGTCCGCCTTCTTCGCGAAGCCGATCGCGACACCGATGCAGAACAGCATCGGCAGATTGTCGAAGAGGGCGCCACCGGCCGTGGCGAACACCGCCGTGACCTTGTCGGGCAGATGCAGCTTGGCCTGGATGTCGTCCTGGCCCAGCCGCAGCAGAATGCCGGCCGCGGGCAGAACGGCGATCGGAAGCTGCAGGCTGCGGCCCACCTTCTGCAAGCCCTGGAACAGGCCGGATCCCCGCTTCTTCGCGGGAGCCGCCGTCGACGTGGCGGTGCTCATACATCCTCCATCGGTGGTGGTCTACACCACGCAGTGGTGTAGACCTGTTGTAGCACGACGAAGTGGCACAAGGAACCCACCGGGGGTCCCGCTTCGCCCATCGCTCACGCCCGTCCGGCGAAGCACTTCCTTCCCATGGTTGGCCACTGGCCCCAAAGTGGTGTAGACCAGTCCGCAGACGGTTGGCTACGACCAGGGAGAAGGAACATGGCCAGCAAGGCTGAGAAGATCGTCGCCGGGCTCGGCGGCCTCGACAACATCGAAGAGGTCGAAGGCTGCATCACCCGCCTCCGCACCGAGGTCAAGGACCCCTCGCTGGTCGACGAAGCCGCCCTCAAGGCCGCCGGTGCCCACGGCGTCGTCAGGATGGGCACCGCCGTCCAGGTCGTCATCGGCACCGACGCGGACCCCATCGCCGCGGAGATCGAGGACATGATGTAGCGCCGCGGCCCACCGCGCCGCACCGGGAAGGGGCTCCCTGCGGAGGAGCCCCTTCCTCGTGGAGGACTAGGCTCGAGGCCATGTCTCGAATCGACGGCCGCACCCCCGAACAACTCCGCCCGGTCACCATCGAACGCGGCTGGAGCAAGCACGCCGAGGGCTCCGTCCTCGTCTCCTTCGGCGACACCAAGGTCCTGTGCACCGCCTCCGTCACCGAGGGCGTCCCGCGCTGGCGCAAGGGCAGCGGCGAAGGCTGGGTCACCGCCGAGTACGCCATGCTCCCCCGCGCCACCAACACCCGGGGCGACCGCGAGTCCGTCAAGGGCAGGATCGGCGGCCGCACCCACGAGATCTCCCGCCTCATCGGCCGCTCCCTGCGCTCGGTCGTCGACTACAAGGCCCTCGGCGAGAACACCGTCGTGCTGGACTGCGACGTCCTCCAGGCCGACGGCGGCACCCGCACCGCGGCCATCACCGGCGCGTACGTCGCCCTGGCCGACGCCGTGGCCTGGGCCCAGTCCAAGAAACTGATCAAACCCGGCCTCCAGCCGCTCACGGGCACGGTCAGCGCGGTCTCGGTGGGCATCGTCGACGGAGTCCCCCTGCTGGACCTCTGCTACGAGGAGGACGTCCGCGCCGACACCGACATGAACGTCGTCTGCACCGGCGACGGCCGCTTCGTCGAGGTCCAGGGCACCGCCGAGGCCGAACCCTTCGCCCGCGACGAACTGAACACCCTGCTCGACCTCGCCGCCGCCGGCTGCAGGGACCTCGCGGCCCTCCAGCAGACCGCCCTGAACCAGTCCCTGAACCAGTAAGGGGAGCAGCCCAGCATGACCCGACTGATCCTCGCCACCCGCAACACCGGGAAGATCGCCGAACTGCGGGCGATCCTCGGCGACGCCGGCCTGCCCCACGAACTGGTCGGCACGGACGCGTACCCGGAGATCCCCGACGTCAAGGAGACCGGCGTCACCTTCGCGGAGAACGCCCTGCTGAAAGCCCACGCCCTCGCCCGGGCGACCGGCCTTCCCGCGATCGCCGACGACTCCGGCCTCTGCGTCGACGTCCTCGGCGGCGCCCCCGGCATCTTCTCCGCCCGCTGGGCCGGCCGCCACGGCGACGACCAGGCCAACCTGAACCTGCTCCTGGCCCAGCTGGCGGACGTCCCCGACGAACACCGGACCGCCCACTTCGCCTGCGCGGCGGCCCTCGCCCTGCCGGACGGCACGGAAAGGGTGGTCGAGGGCCGGCTCCGCGGCACCCTGCGCCACAAGCCCGCGGGCACGAACGGCTTCGGCTACGACCCGATCCTCCAGCCGGAGGGCGAGACCCGCACCTGCGCCGAACTGTCCCCGGAGGAGAAGAACGCCATCAGCCACCGCGGCAAGGCGTTCAGGGCCCTGGTACCGGTGGTGCGGGAACTGCTCGGATAGGCCGGAAGGGAAGCTGGTGCGGCCGGAGGGACTCGAACCCTCACGGGAGTTACCCCACTGGGA
Source organism: Streptomyces thermovulgaris (assembly GCF_002155915.1). Classification (GTDB taxonomy): domain Bacteria; phylum Actinomycetota; class Actinomycetes; order Streptomycetales; family Streptomycetaceae; genus Streptomyces; species Streptomyces thermovulgaris. The sequence continues at coordinate 4,798 of NZ_MUME01000124.1, forward strand.
CCTAAACCCAGCGTGACTGCCAATTCCACCACGGCCGCCCGGTGCTGCCCGGCCATGCTACTGGTCGGGCGGCAGCCTCAGATGCCGAGATCCTTGATGATCTTGGCCACGTGGCCGGTGGCCCTGACGTTGTACAGGGCGCGCTCCACCCTGCCCTCCTCGTCGACGATCACCGTGGAGCGGATGACGCCGACGACCGTCTTGCCGTAGAGCTTCTTCTCGCCGTAGGCGCCGTAGGCCTCCAGGACCTTCTTGTCGGGGTCGGAGAGAAGGGTGACCCTCAAGGACTCCTTCTCACGGAACTTCGCCAGCTTCTCCGGCTTGTCGGGGGAGATGCCGACCACGTCGTAGCCGGCGCCGGCCAGCAGGTCGAGGTTGTCGGTGAAGTCGCAGGCCTGTTTGGTGCAGCCGGGGGTGAGGGCAGCCGGGTAGAAGTAGACGATGACCTTGCGGCCCGCGTAGTCGGACAGCGACACCTCCTTGCCGTCGGCGTCGGGCAGGGTGAAGGCGGGGGCTGCGTCCCCGGGCTGGAGCCGCTCGGTCATCGAAGGTCGTCTCCTCGTGGGTGCCGATACCGTGTCGCTCCGAGGGTAACCGGGGGTACCGGCGGCACGGCCGGAGCTAGAACTGACAGACTGTGTCGAACAGGAAGCAGTCAGGAAGCAGTCGACTTCGGAGGCGTTGCGGTGGCGGACACCAGAACCCCGGCTGAGATCGAGGCGGACATCAGACGCCGCCGTGAGGTGCTGGCCGAGATGCTCGACGAAATCGGGATGAGGGTGCACCCGAGGACCATCGTCGGGGACGCCAAGGCCAAGGTGGTCTCCCAGGTCGACCACACGCTCGGACGGGCCTATGTGCAGGTCAACCGGGTCGTGAGCGAGGTGCGGGCGCAGTTCGTGGACGAACAGGGCGCTCCCCGTCTCGAGCGGGTCGTCCCGGTCGCGCTCGTCGCCGTCGGACTGGTCGGTCTGCTGGCGCTCGGTTCCCGCAGGCGCCGGGGCTGAGCCGCTCGGCCCCCACCGCGTGCGGACGCGCCGGGAGCAGGTAGGTTTTCAGGCGTGAGCGCCAAGAGTAATGAGCAGAGCAGCCACCACGACAAGCTGCCCATCCGGATGCTGCACGACCGGGTGCTCGTCCGGCAGGAGAACAACGAGGGCGAGCGGCGTTCGGGCGGCGGCATCCTGATTCCCGCGACGGCGGCGGTGGGACGCCGGCTGGCCTGGGCGGAGGTCGTGGCGGTCGGACAGAACGTGCGGACCGTGGAACCGGGTGACCGCGTGTTGTTCGACCCGGAGGACCGTGCCGAGGTCGAGGTGCGCGGGGTCGGGTACGTGCTCATGCGCGAGCGTGATCTGCACGCGGTGGCCGCGGACCGCTTCGAGGGCTCGGAGGACTCCACCGGCCTGTACCTGTAGCCGTGCCCGGAGGCGGTGCGTGGGGCGAGAGCCCTTCGACGCGGGGCCGGTGACGTCCGTCACCGGCCCCTGCTGGTGTTCAGGACGGCCTTCGGCCGCCGAACACGCCGGTCGTCGTGGTGCCGTCGCCGGTGGTGCCGCCCGGTGAGCCCCAGCCGCCGTCGTGGCCGCCGGGTCCGCCGGGATCGCCGGGCCCACCGGATCCGCCGGGGGTGCCCGCGGTGTCGCCGGGCGGGGTGCCTCCGGTGTCCGCGCCGGTGCCGCCGGTCGGCGGCAGGCCGCCGGTGTCACCGGTGGTGCCCTCCGTGGTGGTCCCGGTGGTGCCCTCCGTGCCGCGGCCCTCGGTGTCCTGCTCCCGGCCCTCGGTGTCCTGGTCCTGGGAGTCCTGGTCGCCGGTGTCCGTGTCGTCGTGCTCGTCCTCGCCGTCGGCGTCCGGCGTCTCGGCGGGGGCGGTGGGCGGGGCCGCGGGCTGGTCGGCGCCCGGCTGGAGCTGGAGGTCGAAGTCGGTGACCGGCCTGCCCCTCAGGGCGTCGCGGGTGAACTGGGCCCAGATCTGTGCCGGCGGTCCGCCGCCGTTGACGCGGTCCAGGCCCAGGGCGCCGTAGAGCGGCTTGTGGTGGGCGGTGACCGGGTCCTGGCCCATGACGGACACGACGGTGGCCAGGTCGGGGGTGTAGCCGGCGAACCAGGCCGCCTTGTCCTCCTCGGCGGTGCCGGTCTTGCCGGCGGCCGGGCGTCCGGCGGCCTGGGCGGCGGTGGCGGTGCCGTTCTGGACGACGCTGCGCAGGACCGCGGTGGTGGTGTCGGCGGCCTGGCGGCTGATCTTCTGGGACTCGTCGCGCTCGGGCAGGTCGATGATCTCGTTCCCGTTCCTGGTGATCTTCTTGATCATCGTGTACGGGATGTGCTTGCCGTGGTTGGCGAGCGTGGCGTAGGCCTGGGCCATGTCCACGACGCTGGCGTTGGCCACTCCGAGCGCGATGGACGGGGTGGCGGTCAGGGAGGGGGTGTCGGCCGGCAGGCCGAGGGCGAGAGCGGTGTCCTTGACCTTCTCGCAGCCGACGTCCACGGCCATCTGGGCGTACACCGCGTTGACCGACTTGTCGGTGGCCTCGCGGACGGTGATGGTGCCGTAGGAGCGCTGGTCCTCGTTCTCGGGGGCGTAGAAGCCGCTCCAGCCCTCGACGGGGCGCTTGTTGGTGCCGTCGTAGTAGGTGTTCGGGGTGATCAGGCGGCCGTCGCGGGTCTGGGAGGAGTGCTCGACGGCGGCGGTGAACACGAACGGCTTGAAGGTGGAGCCGACCTGGAAGTCCCGGCGGGTGGCGTTGTTGGTGTACTGCTTGACGTAGTCGATGCCGCCGTAGAGGGCCACGAGTTCGCCGGTCCTCGGGTCGATGGCGGCGCCGCCGGCCCGGACGTAGGTGTCGACCTTGCGGTTCTTCTTGTCGAGCTTGCTCATCAGCTGGTCGTCGACGGCCTCGACGAAGGCGTCCTGCTGGTGCTTGCGCAGGGTCGTGGTGATGCGGTGGCCGCCCGCGTCGAGCTGTTCCTCGTCGAGGATGCCGTTCTTGGCCAGGTAGTCCTTGACGGCGCGGACGATGTAGCCGCGCTGTCCGGCCATGCCGACGGGGGCGGTGGCCTCCTTCGGCATGGGGAAGGTCGTCCTCGCCCGCTCGGCGGGGCTCAGCCAGCCCTCGGAGACCATGCCGTCCAGGACGTAGTTCCAGCGGGCCAGGGCGGCGGGCTTGTTCTCGGGGTGGGCGACGACGTCGTACCGGCTGGGGGCGTTGACCAGCGCGGCCAGGTAGGCGGCGCGGGCCGGGTCGAGATCCTTGGCCTTGATGCCGTAGTACGCCTGGGCGGCGGCCTGGATGCCGTAGGCGTTGCGGCCGAAGTAGCTGGTGTTGAGGTAGCCCTCGAGGATCTTGTCCTTGGACTGGTTGCGGTCCAGCTTGATCGCGATGAAGAACTCCTTCACCTTGCGGGTGAGGGTCTGTTCCTGGCCCAGGTAGTAGTTCTTCACGTACTGCTGGGTGATCGTGGAGCCGGACTGCCGGCCCTTGCCGGTGGCGGTGTTCCAGGCGGCGCGCAGCATGGCCTTGGGGTCGACGGCGGACTCGGTGTAGAAGTCGCGGTCCTCGGCGGCGAGTATGGCGTGCTGGGCGGCCTTGGAGATCTGGTCGAGGCCGACGTTCTCGCGGTTGACCTCGCCGTCGCGGGCGATCTCGGTGCCGTCGGCGTACAGGTAGACGTTGGCCTGTTTGACGGCCAGGGCGTTGGCGGGCGGGATTCTCACCAGCGAGTAGCCGAGGAAGAACGCGCCGATGCCCAGCAGGGTGACGACGATGAAACCGCCGAGCATCATGCGCCAGGTCGGGACGGCCCGGCGCCATCCGGTGCGGCGGGGCCGGTCGTCCGCACCGGCGTCCGCGTGCGCCGCCGGCTGCGGCGCGGCCTCGTCCCGGTGCGGCGGCTGCGGCTTCGGCTCGTCGCTCATCGTGTGCACGGACTCCTGTTTTCGCGTCGTACGTTCCCGTACGTCCTCGTGCGCCTTCTGCGTCCCTGGATGAAGACTCTCGCATCGGACGTTCCGTTCCCGCTCGCGCACACCTGTCGAGCCGGAAAATGCGCGGAAAGTCACGTCCTGGGTGCAATGGGCTGACGTGCTTCGCCGGCGCGGGTGCGGGGGAGGCGGCGGGCGTGGGTGCCGGTCGGTTGTGCGCGGCCGTCGTGGCGGGGGGATTCCGCCGGTACGCGACGTACCGGACGGCGACGGTGGCCGGGGTGTTCACGAACACCGTGTTCGGCGTGATCCTCGTGCACACGCATCCGGCGTTGCGGGACGCCCGGCCGCATCCGGGCGGCTACGACCCGGCGCAGGCGGTGACGTACGTGTGGCCGGGCAGGCGTTCCCGGCGGAGACGGGTCGGCGGCCGGGCTGGTCGCCCGGATCGCGGCCGCGTACCCGTTGGCCGGCCTGTCGGTGCGGGAACCGGACATCGAGGCGGTCATCGGGAGGATGTACGCCGGGAAAGCGGTCTCGTAGGCTGCTGCCATGACGGAAGACCTCCCGGAGCTTCGCGCTTCCGACGCCGATCGTGAAAGAGTCGCCGAACAACTGCGGGACGCCCTCGCGGAGGGCCGTCTCGACATGACGGAGTTCGAGGAGCGGCTGGAAGCGGCGTACAAGGCGCGGACCTACGGCGAACTCGCGCCGCTCACCCGGGACTTGCCCGTGCCCGGGGTGAGTGCTCCGACCGTCGACATGACCAAGCGGCAGGAACCGGACGGCGATTGGTCCGGCCGGGTGGTCGGCGGCGAGGGAACCTCGTCCTGGGCCGTCGCCGTCATGGGCGGCTTCGAACGCAAGGGCGGCTGGGTCGTGCCCAAGCGGTTCAACTGCGTCGCCTTCTGGGGCGGCGGCACCGTCGATCTGCGCGAGGCCAGCTTCGCCGACCGCGAGGTCGAGATCAACTGTGTGGCGATCATGGGCGGTGTGGACGTGATCGTGCCGCCCGGTGTGGAGGTCGTGGTCCGCGGCGTCGGCATCATGGGCGGCTTCGACCACCGGGAGAACGGCGTTCCGGCCGAGCCGGGCGCCCCGCGGGTGATCGTGACCGGTGTGGCCTTCTGGGGTGGTGTGAGCGTCCGGCGCAAGCTCACGGCGGCGCAGCGCCGCCAGCTGAAGGAGGAGCGCCGCAGGGAGAAGCTGGCCCGCAAGGAGAACCGCCGGGAACTGTCCTGAGAGCCGCCGCGGGGCCGGCACGAGCGCTGTCGTGACGCTTCCCGTCCCAGGGGGCGCGGCCATTCGCCCCGCGGGCGGCCGCGCGGCCGTGACGGGCGCGGGCGGGCCGGGCGCCCGGGGCACTTCCCGGGGGTGGGCACGCACACCCGCTCCACGCCGGTGCGCCTACAGCGTTGCCGGCACCGCGCCCTTCAGCTCCCGGAGGTCGAACACCTCCGCCATCCTCCGGTACCCCTGGTCGCTCGGGTGCAGATGGTCACCGGAGTCGTAGACGGGCCGCAGCCGCCGCGGAGCGTACGGGTCCCGCAGCGCCCGGTCGAAGTCGACGACCGCGTCGAACACCCGCCCGCTGCGGATCTCGGCATTGACCTGCTGCCGCACGGCCTCCCGCTCGGGCGTGTACCGCCGGTGCCCCTCGAACGGCATCAGGGTCGCCCCCACGACCTTCAGCCCCCGGGCGTGGGCCCGCTCCACCAGTGCCCGCAGCCCGGCGGTGATCTCGTCCGGGCCGGCGGGCCGCGGGGAACGCAGGATGTCGTTGATCCCGAGGGCGATCACCACGACCTCGACCCCGGTCCGCTCCAGCACGTCCCGCTCGAAGCGGACCATTCCGCTGGGGTTGTCCGCGGGCCGCCCCAGTCCGCTCGTGAGCACCCGGTTCCCGCTGATCCCCTCGTTGACGACGCTGTAGCGCGGCACGTCGTCCCGGCCCCGCTCGACCGCGGCCCGGATCCGCCGGGCCAGGACGTCGGTCCAGCGCCGGTTGGCGTTGACGGTCGAGGTGATGCCGTCGGTGAGCGAGTCCCCGAGGACGACGACCGTCCCCTCGGCCTCGGTGCTCAGCACGTCCAGCGCGGTCAGATGGCGCCAGACCGTCGTCCGCTCGGTGTACGGCGCCCCGGTCGTGTCCTCGGTGCGGTCCCCGGCGGCGACGTAGGAGATCTGCCGGGCGCGCGGGTGGTGGGTGACCGGCCCCGAGGAGGCGGGGGAGTAGGTGGTCACCAGCACGTCGGCTCCCCGCGGCACGGCGATCCGCACCGCGTCGCTCGTCACCTGCCCGCCGGGCGGCACCCTGACCGAGGCGGCGCCGGAGAAGGTGAGCCGCCGCATGGTGCCCGCCGCGGCGGCCGCGCTGCCCTCACGGGCGGCGATCGCGATCGAGGCGTGGGTGATGTGCAGCGGCGACCGGCCGTAGAGGTTGGACAGGGTGATCCGGGCGCTCGTCCCCGCGACGCTCGCGTGCACGACGTTGCGCACCGAGCGGCCCGCCATGCCGTGGAGCTCCGTGCCGGGTTCCGCGGCGGCCGGGGCAGCGGCCCAGGCACCGACCCAGGTGCCGGTGGAGACGGGGGCGGCGGAGCTTGTGGGGGTGCGCCCCCCGGCGAACGGGCCGGCGGGCCGGCGGCGGGTGTCGGAGGCGGTCCCGGCGTGGAGGACGGCGGACACGACGACGATCAGCGCGAGGACCGCGGTCAGCAGGGCACAACCGTGACGCCTGGTCATGCGGGCGTTGCTCTCCTCGGTTCCCCCTCGGTTCTCCTCGGCCCCCTCGGTTCTCCTCGGCCCCCTCGGTTCTCCTCGAGGGCCTCGGACGGCGGAAGCCCGGAGCTCCCAGTCCGACGGGCACATGATCTTTCATGGGTGCGGGAGCGGTGCCAGGACCCTGCCGGCGACCCCTTCCCGACAGACGCCGGGAACTCTCGCTCCGTTCCGGGAGTCGGTCAGGAAGGGACAATTGTGTGCGGGATCACCGAACGGGTGGAGCGGATGGAACAGACGACACAGGGCGGTCCGGACGCGACGGAGGCCGCCTCCCACCGCACGATGACCGTGTTCAGTCCCGCCGACGAGGAGCGGGCCCGCGGGGTGCGCCGGATGAAACTGACCGCCACCGGGCTTTTGCTGCTCGTGGCCGTGGTGTACGCCCTTTCCACCTGGGCCGGGCACGCGGGCGCCGGCGCCTGGACGGCCTATGTCGCGGCTGCCGCCGAGGCCGGCATGGTCGGCGCGCTCGCCGACTGGTTCGCGGTCACCGCCCTCTTCCGCCACCCGCTCGGCCTGCCCATCCCGCACACCGCGATCATCCCGAACAAGAAGGACCAGCTCGGCGTCTCACTGGGCGAGTTCGTCGGCGAGAACTTCCTCTCCCAGGAAGTGGTGCGCCGGAGGCTGCGCGCCGTCGGCATCAGCAGCAGACTGGGCGCCTGGCTCGCCCGGCCGGAACACGCCGACCGGGTGACGGCGGAACTGGCCACCGCGCTGCGCGGCGCCCTGACCGTTCTGCGCGACTCCGATGTGCAGGCCGTGATCGGCGAGGCGATCAACCGCAGGGCCGAGGCGCAGGAGATCGCGCCCGGCCTCGGCAAGCTGCTGGAGAGGATCGTCGCCGACGGCGGCCACAAACGGGCCGTCGACCTGATCGTCTCCCGCGCCCACGACTGGCTGGTGCTGCACAGCGACTTCGTCAGGGAGGCCGTCCAGGGCGGCGCGCCCGGCTGGACCCCGAGGTTCGTCGACCGGAAGGTCGGTGAGCGGGTCTACAAGGAGCTGCTGCGCTTCGTCACCGAGATGCGGGACATGCCCGGCCACCCCGCACGCGGAGCCCTGGACCGCTTCCTCGCCGACTTCGCCTCCGACCTGCAGTCCGACACCGACACCCGCGCGCGGGTCGAACGGCTCAAGAGCGAGGTGCTGGGCCGCGGCGAGGTGCAGGACCTGATCGCCTCCGCCTGGAGCGCCCTGCGCGCCATGATCGTCTCGGCGGCGGAGGACGAGCGCAGCGAGCTGCGGCTGCGCGTCCGCGCCTCGCTGCTGTCCCTGGGGGCCCGGATGGCCGGGGACCCCAAGGTCCAGGGCAAGATCGACGGCTGGCTCGAGGACGCGGCGGTGTACGTGGTGACGACGTACCGCAAGGAGATCACCTCCCTGATCACCGACACGGTCGCCGGCTGGGACGCCCAGCACACCACCCGCAAGATCGAGGCCCACATCGGCCGCGACCTGCAGTTCATCCGGATCAACGGCACGGTGGTGGGCGCGCTGGCGGGCCTGGCGATCCACACGGTGTCACGGGCGCTGGGGGCGTAGACGGCCCCGGGGCACCCAGGGCGCGGCCCCGGGACACCCAGGGCCGCGGTGGCCTCACACCCCCGTCGTCGAGCCCGGCCTGACGATCATCAGCACGGTCACCACGGCCCAGAGCAGATTGAACACACCGGTGAGCATCGCGAGCCGGACGGTGGCCTCCCGGGTGACGGCGGGAGCGGCGGCGACGGCGACGTCACCCGGGCCACCGCCGCCGTCCTCCGTGGACCGCTGCTCGAGGCTCTCGGCGATCGCGGTCTGCCGGGGCAGGACGAATGCGACGAGCAGCAGGGCGGCGAGCGCGGTCAGCGCCATCGACACGATCAGCCACGTGTCGCCGAGCACGCCCATGTTCTTGGCCGTGGCCAGCCCGAACACGGGGACGACGACCCCGACGACGGCGTACACCCGGCAGATCCGCAGCAGGAGCCGTACGGTCCCCACGGCCCGGGGGTCGTCGGGTGCGGCCAGCGCCCTGCGCGCGGCGGGCGGAAACATGCTGGCGGCGACGGAGACGGGCCCGATCGCGACGATCGCGGCCAGAACATGCACGGAGAGGAGGAACGCGGTCACGCCCCGACGCTAAAGGTGAGGCCGATCATGAAGAAGTGGCAGGAGTGACAGCTGTCGACGGATTCTCGCCACCTGCCGTGCGGGTGGCGGACGGCCCCGCCTAGGCTCGCGCCATGCACCTCGTGGCCGTCCTGGCGCTGGACCAGGTGATCCCGTTCGACCTCTCCGTCCCCGTCGACACCTTCGGCCGGGTACGGCTGCCCGACGGCGAGGAGCCCTACGAGGTCCGGGTGTGCTCGGTGGCACCGGAGGTGAGGGCGGCGGGCGGTGTGTTCACCGTGCGGGCGCCCCACGGCCTGGAGACGCTGGCGGAGGCCGACACGATCGTCCTGCCCGGACAGGCCGACCCGACCGGGCCGCTCCCGCCGGGCGTCGCCGACGCGCTGCGCACGGCGGCGGCGAACGGCACGCGCATCGCCTCGATCTGCGTGGGCGCCTTCACCCTCGCCGCCACGGGCCTGCTGGACGGACGGCGTGCCACGACGCACTGGGCCGCGGCACGGCAGCTGGCCGAGCGCCATCCGAGGGTCACGGTCGACCCGAAGGTGCTGTACGTCGACAACGGCCAGTTCCTGACCTCGGCGGGCGCCGCCGCGGCGCTGGACATGTGCCTGCACATGGTCCGCAAGGACCACGGCTCGGCGGTCGCGGCCCACACGGCCCGCCTGTCGGTGATGCCGCTGGAACGGGAGGGCGGCCAGGCCCAGTTCATCGTCCACGAGCTGCCCCCGGCCCCGGCCGGCACCACGCTCGAGCCGCTCCTGCGGTGGCTGGAGGAGAACTGCGACCGCGACCTCACCCTGGAGGAGATCGCGTCCCGCGCCGGCATGAGCACCCGCACCCTCAACCGACGCTTCCGCGAACAGACCGGTACGACGCCGATGCGGTGGCTGCACCGGACGAGGGTGCGGCGCGCCCAGTACCTGCTGGAGACGACGCCGTACCCGGTGGAGCGCATCGCCCTCAAGGCCGGCTTCGGCTCCCCGACGGCGTTCCGGGAACGCTTCCGCAGGGTGGTGGGGACGAGCCCGAGGGCGTACCGGAAGGCGTTCCAGGCGGCGCGGGACTGAACCGACGGGGACCAGCCGGCAGGGGCCGGACCAGCCGGCAGGGGCCGGACCAGCCGGCAGGGGCCGGACCAGCCGGCAGGGGCCGGTCACTTCTTGCCGCGGACCACGGCGATGGGGCAGTGGGAGTGGTGCAGCAGGGCCTGGCTGACCGACCCCAGCAGCAGCCCGGTGAAACCGCCGCGGCCCCGGGCGCCGACCACCAGCAGCTGGGCGGACCGGCTCGCCTCGATCAGGGCCTCCCGGGCTCCGCCGTGCACCACCCTGTGCTCCACCACCACGTCCGGATGCCGCTCCTTGTGACCGGCGATCGCCTCGGCCAGCAGACGCTCCTCCGTCTGGGCGAGCGTGCCGGGCGGGTTCGCATACGGCGCCGCGGCGTCCTGGGGCTCGGGCAGGGGCGCGTTCCACGTCGTCCAGGCGTGCAGCGCCACCAGCGGCGCCTTGCGCAGCTCGGCCTCGGCGAAGGCGAAGTCCACCGCCTTCTCGCCCGCGGCCGAGCCGTCCACGCCCAGCACGATCGGACCCTCGGGCTCCGGCTTCCCGCGCACCACCAGCACCGGACACCGGCCGTGCGCCGCCAGGTGAACCGCCGTCGACCCCACCAGCAGACCGACGAACACGCCCATGCCCCGGGAGCCGACCACCACCAGCTCCGCGGCGCGCGACTCCGCCTCCAGCACGGTCAGCGGCTCACCCGTCACCACCTCGGAGGAGACCTCCACCTCCGGCTCCACCGACCGCGCCCGTTCCACCGCATCCGCCACCAGGCGGTCGGCCATGTTCTGAAGTCCGCCGTCCGGCGGGCCCAGTGGTGACGGCCCCAGGGGCACAGGCATCACCGGCCAGATGAACGCGTGCACCACCCGCAGCCGTGCTCCGCGCAGCCGTGCCTCCCGAGCCGCCACCTCCACCGCGGCAAGGCTCGACTCCGACCCGTCCACACCTACGACCACCAGACCGGGCACCGGAACTCCTTCGTCCGAGACTTCCTCTTCTGCCCAGCCTCTCCCAGGCGGTGCCGTGCCGCCATGGGTCCAAGGGACCTCTCCACGGGGCGGTTCGGCACACAGGCCCGTGCCGACCGGCACGGCACGGTCCGTGCCCGCCGGCGCGGCAGCACGGGCCGCCGCGCCGGCGGGATGCCACGTCCGGGGGACGCCGACGCGGGCCGCGCAGCCCTCGTGCACCGCCGTGCGGCCGCCGCTTCCGCACGCGGCCACGCGCTCACCCGCGCCCGCCCGGGGCAGGAGGGACGGGGGAGGGGCGACGCCCCCTGGAGCGCCGTGGACGACGTCTCCCAAGAGGCCGTATCGGCCGGCAGCCGCGACAATGAGGTGCAGGTCACACCCGTGGGGCGTGTGGGGTTGTCACATCCGCGGGCCCGGCTCCGTCGTACCGGTGCACGCACGGACACAAGCAGCGAAAACCCTCTCGAGGAGCCCGGAATGGAAGCCCTGGAAGCCCGTCTGCCCCTGCAGGACAACCCCGTCGCGGCCGCATTCGTCCGCCGGCTCGTCTCCGCGAACAAGGCCCTCGCGGAGTCGGGACTCCCGATGGCGACGCAGGAGCTGGTGAAGATCCGCGCCAGTCAGATCAACGGCTGCGGTTTCTGCGTCGACATGCACACCAAGGACGCCGCCCACGCCGGGGAGACGGCCGTCCGCCTCAACCTGGTCGCGGCCTGGCGCGAGGCCACGGTCTTCACCGAGGCCGAGCGCGCCGCCCTGGAACTGACCGAGCAGGGCACCCGTCTCGCCGACGCCGCCGGCGGCGTGACGGACGAGGTCTGGGCCAACGCCGCCAAGCACTACGACGAGGACCAGCTGGCGGCCCTGGTCTCCCTCATCGCCCTGATCAACGCCTTCAACCGCCTGAACGTCATCACCCGGCAGCCGGCGGGCCACTACGAACCGGGCATGTTCGGCTGACGCCCTCGGCCCGGACCGCACCTGCGGCGGCCCGGTCCGGGAAAGGACCGGGCCGCCGCAGATGCATGCCCCAGGAGCTGGGGCGGATGCCCGAACCTGAGTCCATGCTTGTCAATTTTCATTCCTTAGCTTATATAAGAGGTGGTGGGGCACCGCACAACAGTGCCATCGGGAGGGAGTGACTTGTAATGCTCATGCGCTCCGATCCGTTCCGCGAACTCGATCGCCTGGCACAGCAGTTCCTCGGCGCCACCCGCCCGGGTGCGATGGTGATGGATGCCTACCGCTCGGGGGACGACCTCATCGTTCAGTTCGATCTCCCGGGGGTCGACCCGGAGAGCATCGACATCGACGTCGAACGCAACGTCCTCAACATTCACGCCGAGCGCAGGCCCCCGGCCCCCGAGGGCGCCGAGATGATCGTCGCCGAACGGTCCATGGGCAGCTTCTCCCGCCAGCTCTTCCTCGGCGAGACCCTCGACACGGATCGCATCGACGCCTCCTACGAGGCAGGCGTCCTCACCTTGCGCATCCCCGTCGCCGAGCAGGCCAAGCCACGCAAGATCCAGATCACCGGCGGCAGCGACCGCAAGCAGCTCGGCGGCTGACGCGGCGTGCCGCACGCGTCCCGTGGGTCCCGTACCCGCCCACGGGACGCAACGACGTGTCCGGACGGATCTACGACCCACGCGGAGGAGGACCGCAGGATGATCGCGCCCACGGTACGGGGAGAGAGCACGACGCGAGGCACGCATGCCCGTGACGAAGCGGTTGACCAGCGGAAGTGGAGGGAACTGACGGAGCGGGTGCAGGAGGCCGGCCAGTACACGACGAGGGCGGAGGCGGAGCGCGTCACCCGCATCGTCCTGTCCGTCCTCGGCGGTCACGTCACCGGCGACGAACGCGTGGAGCTGGCCCAGGCCCTGCCCGAGGAGGCGGCCAGGGTGATCGCCTCCCAGATTCCGGTCACCCGTCCCCTGACGGCCGCGGAGTTCGTCGACGCGGCGGCGGCCCGCATCGACGGTTCCACCCCGGCCACGGCCCGCTGGGACGTCAGCTCGGTCCTCAGCGTCCTGGCCGACCTGCTGGACGAGGAGCTGCTGACCCGCATCCTGAACCAACTCCCCTCGGGCTACGCCCTGCTGTTCGGCCGAGCGGAGCTGACACCGGCACGGTGACCCACACGGACGCCCTGCGCACGGCGGCCGCCGCAGGAACTTGCCCGCCTGCGGCGGCCGCCGCGCGTCGGCATACGGGAGCCAGGACGAGCCGGCCGGCGCAGACGCGGCCCGAGGGCAGCGCCTCAGGCCGCATCCGGTACCCGGCGAGACAGAGCCTGAGCCGGCACTGGCCCTGGACCTCGACGAACACCTGCCGCCCCCAGGGACGGTGAGCCGGTCCGCCACACCGACCAGCCGCCGGCGGTCCTCCGGCGTGCACGCCGGGAAACCGGCCCTCCGCGGGCATCAACCGGACGTTGCAGAGATCTCGCACCACCGCGCGCTCATCCTCTGCTCATGCTGCGCTCGCGGGAGCCTCCCGCCCCGGATCCCGCACGCATCACCCGGCTGGATCTCCACCCTCCACCGCTGAGCGCGTTGCTCCCGCGATCACCGGCCTGATACGGATGAGGAATTCGAATGTCAGTGCCTGACGCGATGCTGAGCGCAGCACGGTACAGGCAACGCCACGAAGACGCAGGGGGGTTGGCGTGTCGGGGTGGGACATCACGCCCAGTGGGGTGGAGTCGATCCTGTCACTGGTCGGCCTGGCGGCCGACGACCTGAGCAAGGACCTCAAGGCGTACGGCAAGAGCGTCGAGGAAGCAGCCCGGTATGCGGGCACGATCAGCGGTCCGTACTGCGGCAGCGGTCCTCCTGTCGGCCCGGTCGGCACCGCTGTGGCGAACTTCGCCTCCGACACTCGAGGGCAGATCACGTTCATGGCGGCCCGCATCAAGAAGACGATGAAAGGAACGGTGGAGGCCACCAACGCGTACATCGACGGCGATCTGACCATGGCCGCACAGACCCAGCGCGAGGCGGCCAAGGTGCCCACCCCGGCCGAACTACGCGCTGTGGCCGGACGGCCCGGCCGGAGGGGCGGGGAGTAGTCGGCGTGATAAACCCGGGGGGAATACCGCAGTACACCGGTGACTTCGACAAGCTGTCCAAGGCCGTCACCGAACTCCGTAAACGCGCGATCAGCATCCGCCGCAACGGCCAGGACGTCCACTCCCGCTTCCAGGCGACGGCCGCCTACTACAAGGCGCCCGAGGCCGACCAACTGTTCTCCTCCACCAGGCCGGTGATGGACACGGCGGACACGTTCGCCGGTCACATCGAGTCTCTCGCCGACGCCCTGGACACCTTCGCCGCCGAGGCGAAGCCCCACGCGGAGCGACTGAAACGACTGAAGGAAGAGGCCATCGCCTTCGTCGACAGCGTCGAGGGCGACGACGACTGGACGAACGACCAGAAGAAGGTCGACGAACACCAGGCCCTGATGGACGGTGTGGCGGAGGCCGTCGCGGGTTTCCAGGAGGCCGAGAGCAACGCCGTCAGGAAGATCAGTGCCATCAGCCCGGCGCTGTGCCGACCCGGCCCGAAGCCCGTCAGCGCCGACACGCTGAAGTCCATGGACAACCTTCCGTGGGGCAGTCCGGAGGGCCGCACCCATGAACGGTGGAGCCTCGGCTGGTGGGGGCACGGTATCAAGAGCTGGGTGTGGGACGGCATCGTCAAGGACAGCCTCTGGGGCGGTTTCGTCGGCCTGGGAATCCTGGTGGACGACCTCGCGGGCATCAACGGATCCCAAGCCCAGCAGGAAACCTGGGACGCCCTGAGGCGCACCCTCGTCGGCGTCTACGCCTACGGCATGGAAGCAGCCGGCCAGGGTGACCACCTCTCGGACTGGCAGCGTGGCAGCAAGGCGTACACCAAGGAGTTCGGCAAGGGGCTCATCGCCTACGACCAGTGGCAGGACGACCCGGCCCGCGCCCACGCCGTCACCTCCTTCAATCTCCTCACCCTCTTCGCCGGCCCCGCCGCGGGCCTCGCGAAGGTGAGCAAGACAGGTCGTGTCGCCGAAGCGGCAGGCACCCTGGCCAAGGTCGGCGACGCCCTCGACCCGATATCCGGCACCGCAATGGCGGCCAGAGGCCTCTCAAACCTGCCGAAGGTCTCCGAGGTCCTCGCCAACGCCACCGCCCACCTCAAGGTCCCGAAGCCCCACTTCCCGGACACCGCCCTCGACCTCAGCGATCGCTACCGCATCGACAAGCAGGGCAACCTCATCCCGCTCAACCCGGACGGCACCCCGAACCCGACCCCAGCAGTACGGGAGCCGGCGGCGGCCGAACGTTTCACCGGTGCGTTGCCCGGCGATCGTGAGCCGGTCGGGGTCGGGGCCCGGACAGGTGAGGCAGCGGCCCGCGTGGGTGGCGGTCTGTCGCCGGAGTCTGGGCAAGGTGGCGCGTCATACGGCACCGAGCCGGCAATGAGCGCCCATGACGCTTCCACTGGATCCCATGGCGAGCGCGCCAGCGGTAACGAGCAGCCCCAGTCTGGGACGGCTCACCACGGCGTAGAACACAGTAGTGGTGACGGTCGGGCTGACCATGATGCAGCGCAGAGTAGAAGTGCAGCACACGGCCGTGGTGAAGGAAATGGTGGAGCCGACAGTGGCCCCCTTGCTTCCCTGGAGGCCCCCTCGTCTGGCGATAGTGGCATGCCCATGGTTCGGGGAGGTGAGACGGAGCAGCGTGTCCGGGACGCAATCAAGGGCATCCCAGGTAGACAGCGGCCAAAGCCGGACACTCTCGAGAGAGCGCTCGACCGACTCGCTTCCAGACCAGGTGGTCAGAAGATCGCTGAAATCATCGCTTCAGGAAAGTTCAACGAATGCGGCAACTATGGGGACGTTATTTCTGCCATGGGAGCGAGGCGGGAGCAGATGTTCCAGCCTGCAACTGACCAACTGGTCCTAGCGGACGATCTCGTCAGAGGCGGTGTTCCCGAGCACGCCATTGATTTTGAGTACAAGAAACCTGCTGGTGCTGATGTGGATGTCCGGGTCAAAGATGAATCAGGCGATGTGTATGCGTACCAAATGAAGCGCTTGAACAATCCGAAGGATCCGATTAGTGAAATCACCAGAGGCAAGTATTTGGCTCAGTTGAAAGAGGCTGACGCGAAGTATTACATTATGCTTGTGGATGGCGCCAGAGGGACCCGCAAGGAGTGGATGGCCAATGGATCCTATGATGTCCTTATGGACGTCCACAACGGTAGCCGTGGGAAACAAGGGAAGGGTATCACGTTTGTTATACGCCTTGCGGACGGGAATCTTGTAGTGCCGCCTGGCAGTAAGGTCGACCCCAAGGATATATTGTGATCACTGTAAATTCTGTCGGCGACTGGTTTTGGGAAGTCGCGACGGAACCAGGGGAAGCTTCTCCCACGCGGGTAGCTGAAACAGCTGTTGCTGTGTGGAATGTGCTCGCTGCGCATGAGCTTGCGGTTCCTGTGGGCAAGGTCAGCGTTTCTGCCCGGACGGCTGGGGAAAAGAGAGACTATCGCATCAACGTCAGTCGTCTGAGTCTGGAGCCGGAACCGCTGGCCAGGGACACTGAGCTGTCCCGGGTGGTGGCCGAGGCGGAAACACTCGAGGGGGACTTTCTCTTCACGCTCCGGATTGAATGCCCTGGACTCTGGCTGGAGTCGGGAGTCAAGCACCGCGCGGAGAAACTTTTTTCCATTCATATCACATCCTGGGAAGGCGACCTCCTCACGCTGCTGCTGGAGACCTACTCCGATGCGTGGCTGACGATGGACACCCGCGACCGGGAGCAGCTGGAGATCCACGCGGCGAACTCCCCTCGGCTGGCTGCTGCTTTGCGGGAGATCTCGGACCTCATGGGCAGTGCCCCGACTCCTGGGGGTCTGAACCGCTTTGCGACCTCGACGGAGACGGGGTTCGAAGACCCGCGGGTCGAGGAGTCGGCCTACGAGGATTCCTGGGGAACGTTTGAACCCCGCGCCCGGTTGTCACTGCTTTACTCGAGGCTTCCTGACTCCGAGAACGAGTACGAGGTAGTCACCGACCATCCGGTGCGTTACTTCACGATTCGGCGCGAGGGGCGGACCCTTGGTTACCTCTGGGCCTCGACCGGCGACGAGGCGGCGGGCTATGAGCCCAGAACTGCCGCGGGGGATGACGCTTTCGACGTGGGGGCGCAATGGGTGTTGCGCCTGCGAGCGGCCCATGAACAGGGACTGACCGCACTGGCGGCACTGGACTGGGTGACCCGGCAACCGCCACAGCCGGAGATCGGGGAGGCTGCCGAGGACACACCCCAGGAGGCCCTGTCCTTGGACGCCCTGCAAGAAATGGCGAGCCGGTACTGATCTGCCACGCCCGAGATACCCGCCACCAGAGAGCGGCATTAATGGCCCAGGAAATCATTGCTCTGACACCGACCATGCCGGACACCAGGACCCTACTGGCCGCTCTCTATGCCGGAGGCCCCGACCTGCGGGTCAACCAGGCTGGCCAGGGCGCGGTGGTCCAGTTGTGCACGGAGGATGGGCGCCAGGTGGTCTCGGTCGAGGCTCCGCGTTACATCCAGGTGCCGGGGGAGACTACGCGACTGCTGGGGTCCGAGGCACAAATCGATGCACCGGTGTGGTGGACCGAGATCCGGGCAAGTACGGCTGTGCCGGAAGCGGCACGGCTGGCCGGCTCCGTGGCCGGGCGCCTGGCCACCCTGCTCGACGGTACGACCTGGCCCAGAGAAGTCGCCCACACTGAGGTCGTCACCGTCCCGACCACCGACCCGCTGACGTCCGAAGACGTCACTGGCGACGTACTCACCGAAAGCGACCTTCTTACTGACCAAGCCATCGTCGTCCTGCACGACCACCCGATCGTCGCCGCCACCACCTGGCTGACCGAGCTCCTGCGCACCGCCGCACGGACCGGCCGTCACCTGTACCTGGTCACCCCGCCCGGCACCCGTCTTACCCTGCCCACCCGCACCCTCCTGGAGCGTGCCCCCGCCCGCTGGGTCGTCCACATCCCCGGTACCGGCTATTACGACGGCCTCTCCGGCCTC
>NZ_MUME01000125.1 GCF_002155915.1 Streptomyces thermovulgaris
CCAGCAGGGCCACGTCGTCGTCGCTGCCGCGCTCCTCGGCCAGGTCGATGAGCCGGTCGGCGAGCTGCTCCGCGTCCTCCGGCCCCCGGGCGACGGACTCGATGAGGGCGTGCATGCCGTCGTCGAGGTCGGTGCCGGGCCGCTCGACCAGACCGTCGGTGCACAGCACCAGGGACTGCCCGGGGCCCAGCTCCATGGTGCCGACCGGGTACTCCAGGCTGCCGAACTCGGCGGACAGGCCCAGCGGCAGACCGCCGTCGACGACGACCCGCCGGCAGCTGCCGTCCCTGCGCACCAGCGGGTCGATGTGCCCGGCGCGGACCAGCTGGACGACGCCGGTGGACAGGTCGGCCTCCGCGTACAGGCAGGTGGCGAAGCGGTCGGTGTCGAGTTCGTGCAGGAAGACGGAGGAGCGGGCCATCACGGTGGCCGGTGCGTGGCCCTCGGCGGCGTAGGCGCGCAGCACGATGCGCAGCTGGCCCATGATGGCGGCGGCGTGCGTGTCGTGGCCCTGCACATCGCCGATGACGGCGCCGACCCGGTCGCCGGGCAGCGGGATGAGGTCGTACCAGTCGCCGCCGATCTCCCGGCCGAGGGAGCCGCACGCATGGCCGGAGCGGTAGCGGACGGCGACGTCGGCGCCGGGCACGCTGGGGATGGTGCGCGGCAGCATGGCCTGCTGCAGGCCCTGGGCGAGGTCCTTCTCCCGCTCGAAGAGCATGGCCCGCTGCAGGCTCTGGGCGATGCTGCTGCCGAGGCTGATGAGCAGGTCGCGTTCCTCCGGCGAGAAGCCGCGCCGGTCGCCGTAGAGCAGGCCCATGCCGCCGATCGGGCGGGCGTGGGCGATCAGCGGCAGATAGGCGGCGGAGGTGATGCCCAGGCCGGCGAGGTGCGGCCACAGGACGGGGTAGCGCTCGGCGAAGTCCTCCGGGGACTCGATGAAGCAGGGGGCGAGGGTGCGTACGGCCTCGCTCATCGGGTAGGGCTCGTCGATCCGGGTGACGCGGGTGCCGGGCACCGAGGTGTCCTCGGGCTCCTGGGCGACGAGCCGGATGCGGTCGGCCTCCACCAGGCCGAGGACCAGACTCCTGGCCCCGAGGAGGGCCAGGCCGTGGGCGTCCTTGACGACGTCGATGACGTCCTGGACGGTGTGCGCACGGGCGAGGGCGGTGGTGGCGGCCTCCACCACGTTGGTCCACTCGCGCCGGGCGGTGTCCCGGGGGGCGCTCTCACGGCGGGCGGCGCTCTCGTCGAGTTCCTCGGTGGCGTCCCGGACGATCCCGATGATTCTGCGCGGGCGGCCCGTGTCGTCACGGCGGATGTAGCCCTGGACATAGGTCCAGCGGAAGGTGCCGCTGCGGCGGCGCACCCGGACATAGCCCCCGTAGTTCTCGCGGCCGTCCTTCATCGTCCGGGCCACCAGCGAGTCCAGGCGCTCGCGGTCGGACCGCAGCAGCCGGTCGCCCAGGAGATCCGGGCGGCCGTCGTACTCCTCGGGGGTGACGTCGAAAATCCGGTGCGCCTGGGCGTCCATGTGCACCAGACCGGCGTCCAGGTCCCAGTCGAAGCTGCCCATGCGGTTGAGCGCCAGGATGGGGTCCGGATGGGCCGGCCAGTCCTCCGAGAGGGACAGGGAGGACGCTCCCTGTTCGGCCATGGGCGACACCTTGCCAGGTTCTGTCGGATTTTTCGAGCCGGGGACGGGGTAGCCGGGGTCCGGCACCATTATGTGCCGCACCTGTTTCCCCCTCGCCCGCCGAGAGCAGCCGGACGGGCGAGGCCCCGGACCGCGGCCGGGGCCCGGCCGTCCCGCGCCGGGACGTGCCGGGCCGCGGGCCGGGAAAGCCGGAAAAGCAGAGAAAACCGAGAAAGCAGAGAAAACCGAGAAAGCCGAGAAAGCCGAGAAAGCGGAGCGCACGGCCGTGGAGTGGTTCACCGCATCCGAGTACTGGCTGAGCCGCCTGGTCTTCCAACGGGCGCTGGCCGCGGTGTACCTGGTCGCGTTCCTGACGGCGGCCCTGCAGTTCCGGGCGCTGCTCGGCGAGCGCGGCATGCTGCCGATCCCCCGTTTCGTCGAGCAGGTGCCGTTCGGGCGGGCGCCGAGCCTGTTCCATCTGCACTACTCCGACCGGTTCTACGCCGCGGTCGCGTGGACCGGGTGCGCGGTGTCGGCGGCGCTGCTGGCGGGAGCGGACTCCTGGCTGCCGCTGTGGGGCGGGATGCTGCTGTGGCTGGTGCCCTGGGCGCTGTATCTGTCGATCGTCAACGTCGGGCAGACCTGGTACGCCTTCGGCTGGGAGTCGCTGCTGCTGGAGACCGGGTTTTTGGCGGTCTTCCTCGGCAACGACGAGGTGGCCCCGCCCGTGGTGGTGCTGTTCCTGCTGCGCTGGCTCCTCTTCCGCGTCGAGTTCGGCGCCGGGCTGATCAAGATGCGCGGCGACGAGTGCTGGCGGAGGCTGACCTGTCTGCACCACCACCACGAGACGCAGCCGATGCCGGGTCCGCTGAGCTGGTTCTTCCACCATCTGCCCGGGCCCCTGCACAAGGCCGAGGTGGCCGCCAACCACGTCACGCAGCTGGTGGTGCCGTTTCTGCTGTTCGCCCCGCAGCCGGTCGCCACGGCCGCGGCCGCGCTGATGATCGTCACCCAGCTGTGGCTGGTGCTGTCCGGGAACTTCTCCTGGCTGAACTGGCTCACGATCGCGCTGGCGCTGTCGGCCGTCCGGTTCCCGGGGAACCCGCCGTCCCTGCCGGCGGCGCCCCTGTGGTACGAGGTCGTGGTGCTCGCCGCCGCCGCGCTGGTGGTGTTCCTCAGCCACCGCCCCGTGATGAACATGGTCTCCCGCCGTCAGGTCATGAACCGCTCCTTCGACCCGCTGCACCTGGTCAACACCTACGGCGCGTTCGGCAGCGTCAGCCGTGTCCGCCACGAGGTGGTGCTCGAGGGCACGCTGGACGACGCACCGGGCGAGGACGCGGACTGGCGGGAGTACGAGTTCCGGGGCAAGCCCGGTGATCCCCGGCGCTGGCCCCGCCAGTTCGCGCCCTACCATCTGCGGCTGGACTGGATGATGTGGTTCGCGGCGCTGTCCCCGGCGTACGCCGGCGTCTGGTTCGGCGCACTGGTGGAACGGCTTCTGCGGAACGACCGCGACACCCTGAAGCTGCTGCGCCGTTCCCCCTTCCCGCCCGACAGGCCACCGCGCTACGTCCGTGCCCGCCTGTTCCGCTACCGCTACACCAGCCTGCGGGAGCTGCGCGCGACGGGCGCCTGCTGGGACCGCACCTTTGTGCGGGAGTACCTGCCGCCGACCCGGCTGCCCGAAACCGCGCGGCGGGCGTGACCAAACCCGCCGCACCGCGGCGGACCTCTCGACGCGGAACGCGTCCCCGGGCAGAGTTCTCCGTACGTACTCGCCAGTACGCCCCTGTCCGTCCCCTTCCGAGGAGCGCTCGTGACCAACTGGGTGGGCCGCAGTGCCGCCGAGATCGCCGCCGCCGTACGTGAGAAGCGGGCCACGCCCGGTGAGGTGGTGGCCGAGCACCTCGCCCGCATCGAACGGCTCGACGGCCGCGTCGGCGCCTTCCGCACCGTCCGCGCCAAGGCCGCGCTCGCCGAGGCCGACGAGGTGGGAGCCCGCAGCGACCTGGCCGAACTGCCGCTCGCGGGCGTGCCGGTGGCCGTCAAGGACAACCTGGCGGTGCGCGGCGAGTCCTGCCGCGTGGGATCGGCCGCGACCCCGGACGCCCCCGCCGAGCAGGACCATGTCACGGTGGCCCGGCTGCGGGCGGCGGGTGCGGTGGTCGTCGGGCTGACGAACGTGCCCGAGCTGTGCGTCTTCGGCACCACGGAGGGGGTGTACGGCACCGCCCGCAACCCGTGGGACCTCACCCGGACGGCGGGCGGCTCCTCGGGCGGCAGCGCGGCGGCGGTCGCGGCCGGCATGGTCCCGGTCGCCCTGGGCAACGACGGCATGGGCTCACTGCGCATCCCGGCCGCCGTCTGCGGCCTGGTCACCATCAAACCGGGCCACGGGGTGGTGCCGGCGGGCATCGGCGAGGGCGACTGGTTCGGCCTGTCCGAGAACGGCCCGCTCGCCACGACCGTCGAGGACGTCCGGCTGGTGCTCTCCGTCCTGGCGGGCACCGGGGCCGTGCGCCCGCGGGAGACGGCTCCGCGCACGATCGCCGTGTCCCTGCGCAGCCCGCTCGCCGGGGCCTTTGTCAGCAGGCCGTACGCCGTCGCGGCCAGGGACGCGGCACGGCTGCTCGCCGGGGCCGGTCACCGGGTCCGCCGCGCGGACCCGCCGTACCCGAGGTCGTTGGGGGTCACGGCTCTGCGGTACTGGTCGGCGGGCACGGCCGTGGACGCGGCCGGGCTGGACCCGCGGCGGCTGGCCCGGCGCACCCGGGTGCACGCCGCCATCGGCCGGCGGTTCCTGAACGGGGTGCGCACAAGCACGGACCGGGAGCGGCTGCGCCGGCGGCTGGAGCCGTTCTTCGCCGAGCACGACGTGCTGCTCACCCCGGCGCTGGCCCGCCGCTCCCCGCAGGCCGGGCCCTGGCACGAGCGGGGCTGGCTGCGCAATGTCCTGGCCAACAGCAGCTATTCGCCGATGACGCCGCCGTGGAACCTGACCGGGTGGCCCGCGATGGCCGTGCCGTTCGGCACGCTGCCCTCCGGCGCCCCCTGCGCCGTGCAGCTGGTGGGCCGTCCGGGCTCGGAGGCGGATCTGCTGGACCTGGCGGAGCAGCTCGAGACCCTGCGCCCGTGGCGGCGGACGGCTGGTCTGTGAGCCTTGAGGCGTGTGCCCGAACCCGGGACGTCCCCGGAGCGCCGGCGCTTGGGCCGACGCCGGCACGAACGGACCGGAGGAGTCGCTCCGTTCCGGTGGACACGGACGGGTTTGTGCCGCATCAGGGGGTTCGCGGCAGGGGCCTGTGATCGGATCGGCTCCGGCCCGCCCTGCCGGCAGCCCGCGGGGGACGGCCGCCCGGGCCCGCTGGTCGAAGCACTCCACGGCCGCCCGCCCGGTCCGCGGGCGGGCGGCCTGGTCCATGCCGCGTTCAGAGCGCCTTGTACATGATGTGCAGCCCGACCGGGCCGTGCCGGGGGTGCTCGAACGCCTCCGGCACCGTGCCGACGATCCGGAAGCCGAGGGAGGTCCACAGCTTGACGGCCGGGTTGGTCTCCACGACGGCGTTGAAGACCATGCCCCGGTAGCCGGCGGCCTTGGCGGCCGCGAGGACGTGCTCGGCGAGGGCCCGGCCGATGCCCTGGCCGGACCGGTCGGGGTCGACCATGAAGCCCGCGTTGGCGATGCGGGCGGCGGGGCCGCCGTAGTTGGGCGTGAGATAGGCGGAGCCGACGACCGTTCCCGTGTCGTCCTCGGCGACATACACCTGTTTGACCGGATTCATCCACAGCTCCCGGGCCTCCTCCTCGGAGGTGTCCGGGTCCCAGCTGTAGGTCTCGGCGGCGGCGACGATCCGGTGCCAGAAGGGCCAGATGTGCGGCCAGTCGTCAGCCGTTGCTTCCCTGATCAGCATGGGTGCGAGTCTCGCACACTCATGCGATCTCGCACACCCATGCGATCAGGAACACGGTGCTGCCTGCCGGGTCAGTCCACGCTGCGCAGGATGTGCGGCTCGGTGAGGTCGTCCTCGTAACCCGCCAGGCGGATCGGAGCGGACCGGGCCCACACGTCGAGGCTGCCGAGGTCCCCGGGCTTCCGGCCGGTGCGCTCCGTGCGTTCCGTGGGCCATTCGTCGGAATTCGTCTTCTCCGGTGTCACCGCGCACTCCTTATGTGTCGGTCACCCTCGGGGCATCCGGCCGTTCTCGCGGCGGCGCCTGACGCCCGTTCGGGTCTGGCTTCATCGGCATCTCGGACGCGGTGGCGCCGGCAACTGAGGTCCGGGCAGGCCGTTGTGCACCTGCTCACCCCGGGACGGACCATGGGTGTGGATGGACCCCTGTGTGCTGCCCGTCCCTTCCAGATTAACCAAATGAGCGGCCCCCTGCTCGATAGCGCCGTAAAGAGCGGGTAACCATCCGAAGTCAGGTGTGTTGGTTCGACCGTTTACAAGCCGGTTTGTCACATCATGGACGTCACGGGATTCATCCCTGCGGGTTACGCGGACCACGGCTACGGGACAGTAGGGACCGTCGGCCGGACCGCGGGCCCGTCCCCCGACCCACCACGACGGCCGTCTCGCGGAGGACCGACGTATGGAGCTGCGCAGCGTCGAGGCGCTGATGGACCTGCTGTACGCCTGCCGGGGCACCGTCACCGCACCGGACGGTTGCGGCGGCGGTGTCGACGCGCACGAGCACGCGCTGCGCACCGCCGCCCTGCTGCGCCGACGCCACCCGGCCGACAAGGAGCTCCAGGTGGCGGGCCTGGTCCAGGGCATCGGCCACATGCTGGGAACGGGCGCCCGCAGGGACGCGAAGGAGTCGGCGGCCCTCGCCGCCGAGGCGGTCCGCGGCCTGCTCGGCGAGCGCGTCTCCCGCCTGGTGCGGCAGCACACGGCGGCCCCCGGTCATCTGCTCGACGAGGACGCCCTGTCCCTGCGCCAGGCGGCCGAGGAGGCCCGCACCCACGCCCTCGGCGCCGGTGTCCTGGAGGACTGGCGCACGGTCCTGGAGCTGGTCGCGGCGCGCAACTCCCGGCCGGACGAGTCGGGCTGGCGCGACGTCAGGGACGTCTGGTACGAGCGGTGCCGGCTGCGGCCCGACCGGCGCGCACATCCCGCGCAGACCGTGCACCGGTGACCGCCGCCCCGCCGGACGGGGCGGTGCGGCGGGAGCGCCGCCGCCGGGGTTTTTCGCTCACCACTTGCCGGGGGCGTAGTCCTTGAGGAAGACGCCGTACAGGTCCTCGCCCGCCTCGCCGCGCACGATCGGGTCGTAGACACGGGCGGCGCCGTCGACCAGGTCGAGCGGGGCGTGGAAACCGGCCTTGGCCAGGCGGACCTTGTCGGGGTGCGGCCGCTCGTCGGTGATCCAGCCGGTGTCGACGGCCGTCATCAGGATGCGGTCCTTCTCGAACATCTCCTGGGCGCTGGTGCGCGTGAGCATGTTCAGGGCGGCCTTGGCCATGTTGGTGTGCGGATGGCCGGCGCCCTTGTAGCCGCGGTTGAAGACGCCCTCCATGGCGGAGACGTTCACGATGTAGGTGCGGCGGGCGGGCGAGGCCGCCAGCGCCGAGCGCAGCCGGCTGATCAGGATGAAGGGCGCCGTCGAGTTGCACAGCTGGACCTCCAGCAGCTCGACCGGGCTGACCTCCTCCACCGTCTGCACCCAGCTGTTGGTGTCGTGCAGGTCGGGCACCAGGCCGCCCGCGTCGATGGCGGTGCCGGCCTCGATCCGCTCCAGGGACGCCGAGCCGGAGACCAGGGCCAGGTCGGTGACCTCCTGGGCGGTCAGCGCGGCGGCGCCCGCCACCGGCAGCGCGGCGACCGCGCCGGAGTCGAAGGTGCCGATCACCTCGGAGGCGGGCAGCTCACCGGCCGGCAGCGGGGCCGACTCGGCGGCGATCAGCTCGCGGTAGGCCTGCGGGGAGCGCCGTACGGTCTGGGCGGCGTTGTTGATCAGGATGTCCAGCGGGCCCTCGGCCGCGACCGAGTCGGCGAGGGCGACCACCTGGGCCGGGTCGCGCAGGTCGATGCCGACGATCTTCAGCCGGTGGATCCACTCGTCGCTGTCGGGCTGGGCCTTGAAGCGGCGGATGGCGTCCTTCGGGAAACGCGTCGTGATCGTGGTGTGCGCCCCGTCGCGCAGCAGCTTGAGGGCGATGTACATGCCGATCTTGGCACGGCCGCCGGTGAGCAGGGCACGCCGCCCGGTCAGGTCGGTGCGGGCGTTTCTGCGGGCGCGGTTCTCGGCGGCGCACGGCGGGCAGAGCTGGTGGTAGAAGTAGTCGACCTCGACGTAGCGGGTCTTGCAGATGTAGCAGGAGCGCGGGCGCTGGAGTATGCCCGCGATCCTCCCCGGCTCGACCTTGGACGAGGGCAGGATGCCCGCGGTCTCGTCGTCGATCCGCTGGGCCGAGCCGGTGGCCGTGGCTTCCGTGATCGCCCGGTCGTGCGCGGTCTTGGCGGCCCGGCGCTCCTGGCGGCGGCGGCGCTTGACCATGCGGTAGATGTGCGAGGTGGCCCGGCGCACCCGGATCGCGTCCGGGTGGTCGACCTCGAGCCGGTCGAGCTCCTCGAGCACGCTCAGGCACACGGCGAGACGCTCGGGGTCGATGCCGGGTCCGTACGCCGCCTCGTCCGTGGTCGCCGAGCCGTCGTCTGTCACCGTCATCCCGCTGCCGTTCCCTGATCACCCGTGCGGCGCTCCGCGTCGCGCCGCTTTCGAACGGGGGATTGTACGGCAGCTCCGGGCGCCGGGGGAAAACGGCGGCGGTCAGGGCCCGCAGACCGTGATCAGGGTCTCCACCTCCTCGGTCACGGCGCGGGCCAGCAGACCGAGGTCCGGGACGGCCTTGGCGTCGGCGACGAAGCCGTAGTGGACCTGGCCGCGGTAGGTCGAGATCGCGATCGCCAGGGACTGGCCGCGGGCCAGCGGGGCGAAGGGGTAGACGGCGGTGAGCGGGTGGCCGCCGAGCTTCAGACCGACCCCGGGCAGCGGCACGCTGGTGACCAGGATGTCGAACCAGAGCCGGGCCGCCTGGCCGACCAGCGGTCCGCCGAGCCGGTGGCCGAGGGCCGGTACATGGTCGGCGAGCAGCGCGACGGCGCCCGCGCCCCGGTCGGGGCCGGCGTCCTTGTTGCGGTCCATGGCGCTGCGGACGGCGTCGAGGCGGGCCAGCGGGTCCGGGACGCCGACGGGGAGTTCCATCAGATAGCCGGAGAGCCGGTTGCCCTGGGGATAGGCGGTGCGCGGCCGGCGCCGGGAGACCGGGATCAGGGCGCGGGGTGCGACGCCCTTGCTGGAGTCGCCGCGCTCCTCGAGCCAGCGCCGCAGGGCACCGGCGACGACCGCGATCAGCACGTCGTTGACGGTGCCGCCGACGGCCTTGCGCACCAGGTGCACGTCGTCGATGTCGACGACCGCCCCGGCGGTGCGGCGGGTTCCGGTGGGCTCGGCGACAAGGGCCGGTGTGGAGCGGGTGGTGAGGGAGGAGCGGGCGACGGAGGCGCCGATGTCCAGGGCCCGGCCCAGGTCGGACAGGGCGTTGCGCAGCGCGCCGGGCAGCTTGCGCACATCGGGCAGCAGTCCCCGCTTCGGCTCGGGCGGCCGGGGCCGCGGGGTGGGCAGGTCCATCGGGTCGAGCACGGCCGCGGCGAGGGTCAGGGCGCGCAGTCCGTCGGCGAGGGCGTGGTGGAACTTGAACAGCACGGCGAAGGAGACGCCGTCCTCGCCCGGCAGCACATGGGCCTCCCACGGCGGACGGTCGCGCTGCAGCGGGCGTTGCATCAGCCGGCCGGCCATGGCGTGGAAGCCGGCGACCGGGGCGTGCAGCCGGACGTGGTTGAGCGGGTCGAAGTCGGGGTCGGGCTCACGGGCGGCGCCGCCGAAGAAATTGAACGGCTGGCGCAGGCCGTGGGCGAGGGGTCTGCGCAGGTCGAGCGGCCGCCACACGTCCCGGATGCGCATGCGCAGACCGGGCACGCCGGCCGCGCGGGCGGCCAGCAGGTCGGCCGCGTGCGCCCCTGCGGTGGGCGAGTGGGCCGAGAAGATCCCGAGTGCGCCGAGGTGCATCGGGTGGTCGGCGGACTCGATGTTCCAGAACGCCAGGTCGAGGGGAGCGAGCAGGTCGGGGGTCAATGGCTTGCCTCGCGTCGACGGTGGATGAGTCTGCAGTCAACCGCCCTTGAATGATGACGGTCAAGTACGATCAAGCTACGCACAGTTAACATCAGGTTAAGTCCCGTTCCGGGAGAAAGCAGCGGGACGCAGGGGCCTTCGGTGCGTGTCGCCGTCATCGCAGCACGGGCGGCGCGGCCTGCCGGGACGTCCCCCACGCCGATGGGCGCGGGCCCACGGTGTGGTGCAGGGTGCCGAGACGGCGCAGTGCGTCGGTGGTCAGATACGTCCGGTCGTACGTCACTCCGTCGGCAGTGACCGTCTGGATGTAGCGGTTCGTCCGCGAGGTGCCCGGCGCCGTGATGGTGAGGCCGCCGCGCGGGTGGTGGCGCCGGTCCAGCCGGAGGTCGACGCGTTCGAAGACCGGTGTGGACAGCCCCCAGGTGGGGTGGCCGGGCTGGACGGGGAACAGTCCGATGGAGGACAGCACGTGCCAGGCGGACATGGTGCCGAGGTCGTCGTTGCCGGTCAGTCCGTCCGGCTCGTCGGTGAACAGGGTCAGCGCGGCGTGCACCACGTCGGCCGTCTTCCAGGGCTGTCCCGTGGACAGATAGGTGTACGGCGCGGCGAGGTCCGGCTCGTTGAGCGGGTTGTAGGTGGCGGCGCCGTAGAAGGCGTACGGCTTGTTCACCCACACCTCGCGGGCGGTGCGCTCCGGGTCCCGCAGGAGCCGGTCGTAGGCGAAGAACGCGTCGAGACGGTCGTTGGCGGCCCGTCTGCCGCCGATGAGCTCGATCAGGCCGGGCAGGTCCTGCGGCACGAGCCACTGGTACTGCCAGGCCGTTCCCTCGTGGAAGCCCACGCTCCGCGCCGGGTCCGCCGGTCCGGTGAAGGCACCGGAGGCGTCACGGGCGCGGAAGAAGCCGGTCGACGGGTCGAACAGACGGCGGTAGGAGCGGGAGCGGGCGGCGTACCGTGCGGCGTCCTCGTGGTGGCCGAGGGCGCGGGCCATCTGGGCGAGCATCGCGTCCGACAGGGCGTACTCCAGGGTCGCCGAGGCCCCGAAGGCGTGGTCGGAGTGGCCGGGCTTCGGCAGCCGGTGCCCCTTGACGTACGGGACGAAGCCGCGGGTCAGATAGTCCGGGTTGGCGTTGCGGCCCAGGGCCGGGGAGCCGGCGGGCGGCACCCCGTCGGCGTTGCGTCTCAAGGCGCGGTACGCCCGCTCCTCGTAGCCCTTGAGCAGGCCCTGGTGGAAGGCGGTGGTCAGATAGGGGGTGACGGGGTCGCCCGTCATGACGTTCGTCTCGACGGTGGCATGGCCCCACTTGGGCAGCCAGCCGCTCTCCTCCGCGACCTTGACCACGGAGACCGCCATGTCCCGTGCCTCGTCCGGCGCCAGCAGGGCGAGGAGCTGGGCCTGGGTGCGGTAGGTGTCCCACAGCGACCAGTTCTGGTAGTAGGTGAAGCCCTCGGCCCGGTGGACGCGCCGGTCCCAGCCGGTGTAGCGGCCGTCGGCGTCGCTGCCGGTGTTGGGCGCGAGGAAGGAGCGGTACAGCGCCGAGTAGAAGGTGCGGCGCAGCGCGGTGCTTCCGCCGTGCACCCGCACGGTCTGCAGCCGGTCCGCCCAGGCGCGCCGGGCGGCGGCGCGCACGGCGTCGAAGGAACGGCCGCCCTCGGCGCGCAGATTGCCCGCCGCACCGGCCGCGTCCACGTAGGACAGCGCGGTCGTCGCCTCCACGGTGCGGTCACGGGTGGTGTCGAAGCGGAGGTACGCTCCCCCGCGCCCCTTTCTCGCCCCCTCGGTGACGGTGGTGCCGTCCCAGGTGCCGTGGGCGGTGAAGGGCCGGTCGAAACGGGTGATCGTGTGGACCGTGTACGGTTCGGTGTCCTCGCAGAAGCCGCGGCCGGTGATCGTGGCCCGTACGGTGCGGTCGTCCAGGATCTCCACCTCGGAGGAGACCGTCCGGTGCAGCGCCTGGCCGGCGTTGAGCAGGACGTTGGCCTGGTCGGTGGCGGGGAAGGTGTACCGCTGCACACCGGTGCGGGTGGTCGCCGTCAGCTCGGCCCGGACGCCGTTGCCGAGGACGACCCGGTAGTAGCCGGGGCCGGCCCGTTCGTCCTCGTGCCGGAAGGGGACGGCGTACTGCGCATAGTCCGTCCGGGTGACGTCCCCGACGGTCGGCAGCACCGGCAGGTCGCCGCCGATGCGGCAGCCGGCGCCGGAGAGATGGATCAGGGAGAAGCCGCGGATGCGGTGGTGGGCGTAGTTGTAGCCGGCGAAGTGACCGGTGTCCGGCGAGAGTTGCACCATGCCGAAGGGCACGGTCGCGCCGGGGAAGGTGTTGCCCTCGTTCGCGGTGCCGATGAACGGATCGACCAGGTCGACCGGATCGGCCGGGGCGGCCGGACCGGCGGGCCGGGCGTCGTGCGTCTCGGCGGCCCGTACGGGGGCGGGGGCGGCGGTCAGCACGGATGCCGCCACCGCCCCCGCCAGGCACAGGCGCAGGATCCTTCGCATGCGGGGTGACCTCCCGGGAAGACGTCGCTCCCCGCATGATCGGGTCTGCGGGTCAGCCGGCCGGGCACCCCGCGGGTGTCGCGCGCGACGCATCGCGGATCAGCGCCTTCTGAGCGTCCCTCACCCGCGCCACGTCCGGCTTGAGCACCTTGCGGTCGTAGGTCAGCAGGCCGTTGAGCTCGCCCTCGACATCGCTGATCTGGGTGTAGACCGCACCGTTGCTGCCGCGGCAGACGAGCGCGCGCACCTCGTCCAGCTTGGTGAGGTAGTCGTCGGTGTACGTCTCCGGGTTCACGTCGATGTAGCTCTGCTGCACCGACCAGGCGTGTCCCGGCACGGCCAGGCCGAGTCCGCCGTACTCACCGCTGACCAGGGCCCTTCTGCCGTCCGGGCGGGGCGGCAGCGCGGGGCTCGGGTACCCGTGCTCGTCCAGGATGTCGCCGGCGCCGCCGTCGACGCCCAGGTTGATCCCGGACATGCCGTTGACCAGCCGGGTCGGGTCCCACTGCTTGGCCTGCTCGGCGATGCGGGCCTCGTCGTACTGGCCCCAGCCCTCGTTGAAGGTGACCCACATGACGACCGACGGGTGGTTGTAGTGCTCGTCGATCATCTCCTTCATCTCGCGTTCGAACTGCGCCCGGGAGGCGGCGGACGGACGCACGCCGGGGGTCATGGAGGGCATGTCCTGCCACACCATCAGGCCCAGCCGGTCGGTCCAGTAGAACCAGCGGTCGGGCTCGACCTTGATGTGCTTGCGCACGGAGTTGAAGCCGAGCTGCTTGTGCACCTTCAGGTCGTGTGCCAGGGCCGCGTCGGTGGGCGCGGTGTGCAGGCCGTCGGGCCAGAAGCCCTGGTCGAGGGTGGCCATCAGGAAGACGGGCTTGCCGTTGAGGAGCGTACGGGGGACGCCGTTCACCTTCTCCACGGCGACCGAGCGCATCCCGAAGTAGCTGCCGACGCGGTCGGTGCCCACGGTCACCTTCAGGCCGTACAGGAACGGGTCGTCGGGCGTCCACAGGCGCGGGTTGCGCAGGGTGAGGGTGAGCGGGCTGCCGGTGCGTCCGTGCGCGACGGCCACCGGGCGCTTGCCGTCGTAGGCCGTCGCCGTGATCGGCAGGCCGGCGCGGACGCCCCTGGCCTCCACGGTGAGGCGGCCCTTCTCGACGTCGGGGGTGAGCTTGAGGGAGTCGACGTGGTCGCGGGCGACCGGCTCCATCCAGACGGTCTGCCAGATGCCCGAGCTGGGGGTGTACCAGATGCCGCTCGGGTTCAGGCTCTGCTTGCCCAGCGGCGGGTTCTCGCCGTCGCGCGCGTCGGTCGGGTCGTACACGCCGACGATCAGTTCCTGGGTGCGGCCCGGCTTGAGGGCGTCGGTGATGTCGGCGCTGAACTTGTCGTAGCCGCCCCGGTGTTCGGCGACCTTGACGCCGTTGACGTAGACGACGGCCTCCCAGTCGACGGCACCGAAGTTGAGCCGCAGCCGCTTGCCGTGTCCGATGCCCCAGTCGGCCGGGACGGTGAAGGTGCGGCGGTACCACATGCGGTCCTCGTGCCGCTGAAGACCGGAGAGCTGGGACTCCACGGGGTAGGGGACGAGGATCCGCTCGGGCAGGTTCCTGCCCACGGGCGGCTGCTCACCGGCCCGCGCCGGGGCGAACTGCCAGCGGCCGTTGAGGTTCCTCCACTGAGGGCGGGTCAGCTGCGGGCGCGGGTACTCGGGCAGGACGTCGTCCGGGTCCACCTGGTCGGCCCACGGCGTGCGCAGCTCATAGGTGGAGCGGTTCGGGCCGCTGCTCCAGAAGGAACCGATCGGGGTGCCGTCGGCCCGGGCGAGACCGCCCTTGCCGTCGTAGCGGATGTCGGCGGTGCCGCGGGCGGTGCCGGTCTTGTTGCCGACGACCGGTTCCTTCAGGGTGACCAGCAGGGCGCGCGGGTCGGCCGGGTCCTGCCGGACGTCGCCCAGCGGCCAGGCGGCGCCGCCGATCACGGCCTGGAAGTGGTCGGTGAGACCGGTGGGCGGGGCGGCGAGCTTCTGGGCGAAGTCGAGTTTCAGGGTGCGGCCGTCGCCGAGGACGGTGGCCGCGATGGCGCCGTCGTAGGTGGAGCCCTCGGGCAGGCGGAAGGCGGACTGCGGGACGGGCTTCTTGGTGCCGCCGGGCTCGGTCCAGCGGACGTGCAGGTTGGAACCGCCGTAGTGCTCGAAGTACTCGAGCTTGAAGTCGTGGGCCCGGCCGGCGGTCAGCTCCACGGGGGCGGAGGTCTGTTCGCGGTCCCACTCGTCGACCCAGTAGTCGATGACGAGCCGTCCGTCGATCCAGAGGCGGAAGCCGTTGTCACCGATGATCGAGAAGGTGTGGGCGCCGGTCTTCTCCGGGACGATCCGGCCGGTCCAGCGGACGCTGACGTGGTCCGACTGCCCGGTGGCGAACGCCAGACGGGGTTCGAGGTTGTCGAAGTCCAGGTTCGGGTCGAACCCGGTGGCCTTGAGCTCGTGGAAGTCGAAGGTGCCGGGGGCGGAATGGGTGTAGTACTCGCCCTTCAGGCCGTGGATCTCCACCGGGTCGTCGTCGGGTGCCGCGGCCGCGGTGGGCGCCGCGGTGAGTGCGGCGAAGCCGAGCACCGCGGCGAGCAGCAACGCGAGTCGGTTTCTGAGGCGGGTGCGCACAATCCTCCTCGAAGGGGAAGGAAACTGGCGGCTCTTGTTGAGTGAGGAAGTTCGATCATGTTTGTTTCAGTGCGGAAATAACGTTGTCACGAACGACAGCCGACAGGACAGAACGAATCCCGCCATCCATCCGGGGACTTGACGGAAAAGGGCGCATGGCGCGGCGGCCGGCAGCCGGTGCCCGCACCACGCTCGCACCCGCGGGACGGACCGCTCCCGCGCCGCCCCGGGCGGGCAGGACGTACCGGGCCGGGAAGGCACGGCGCGCCCTACCCGGCCGCCTCTCCCCCGCCGCCCTTCGTCCGGGCCGCCGGCCGCCTCCCGGGACGCCCGGACACGGCCTGCGAGGAG